>NZ_JAZEWV010000003.1:0-371761 GCF_036353415.1 Actinacidiphila polyblastidii | reverse complement strand
GGGCGCAGCCCGGGGTTGTTGAGGGGCGCGGGGAACTGCGCGGCCAGCCACGACGACGGCTGCACGTCGTCACCGGCCCGGAGGGGGCTGTTGCTGTCGCTCCCGCACCACCGTCCGGCGGCCGGTTCCCCGCGCCCCTGCTCGGGCGCAGCCCGGGGTTGTTGAGGGGCGCGGGGAACTGCGCGGCCAGCCACGACGACGGCTGCACGTCGTCACCGGCCCGGTGGGGCTGTTGCTGTCGCTGCCGGACCACCGTCCGGCGGTGGGTCGCCCGCGCCCCTGCTCGGGCGCGATGCCCACCGCATTCCGGGCGCAGCCCGGGTTCCAGGGCGCGAGCCCAGCGCGGTCCGGGCGCCAGCCCGGGGGAGGGGGCGGCGCGGCAGCGTCAGGGCTTGAGGGCGCGAGCCAACCCGGCGGTGGTCAGCAGGACATGCTCGGACTCCGCCGCCACGGCCGCGTTGAGCCGCCCCAGCTCGTCGCGGAAGCGACGCCCCGCCGCGGTCGGCGGGACGACGCCGGAGCCGACCTCGTTGGAGACGGCGACGGCGGTGCGCCGGGTGGCGCGCCACGCGGAGGCGAACTCCTCGGCGCGCCGCCGCACCTCCCGCTCCGCCCCGTCGCGCCACGCGCGGTCCTCCCACGCGTTCGCCGCGTCCATGACGTTGGTGAGCCACAGCCCGAGGCAGTCGACGAGCAGCGGCGGCCCGTCCGCGGCGAGCAGCGGCAGCAGGTCGCAGGTCTCCTCGGTGTGCCAGCCGGCCGGCCGCCGGTCGCGGTGGGCGGCCACCCGGTGCGCCCAGTCGGGATCGTCCTCCCGGGCGCCGCCGGTCGCCACGTAGACCACCTCGGGGTAGGCGGCGAGCCGCCGCTCCGCCTCCGCGGACTTGCCCGACCTGGCGCCGCCCAGCACCAGGGTGCGCCGCGGCACGTCCGGCACCTGCTGGAGGTCCCCGGCGGCCAGCGTCGTGCCGTCGGGCACCGCGCGGGCGCCGAGCGCGGCGAGCTGCCGGCCGAGCTCGGGCTCGGGCGGCGCGCTGTGCCCGATGTGGACGGCCACCACGTCCGTGGTGGCCGTGACGGCGCCCGCCGCCCGCAGCCGCGCCAGCGCGTCGGGCCGGCCCACGACGTCGAGGAGCACCAGGTCGTACGGCTCCCGGCCGTGCTCCGCCAGGCCGGCCGGCGCGCTGCCCGGCGGCAGGTAGAGCGCGCGCAGCCCGTCGGGCGACTCGATCGCGTAGCCGGTGCCCGGCGCGTCGGTGGCGACGGCCAGCACCCGGTGGCCGGTGGTGAGCGGCAGCCGCTCCCCGTCGGGCACCCGGGCGGGCGCCGGCAGCCCGGCCGGGATCTCCACCGGCGGCCCGTCGTGCGGGTGCGACAGCAGGACCAGCCGCAGCCCCGCCAGGCTCCGCCCGGCGCGGGCCGCGGCGAGCGCGACCCCGGGGGTCAGGTCGAGCAGCGCCACCCCGTCGACCAGGACGGCGGTCGCGGCGCGGGCGGCGGGGCCGGTGGCCAGCGCGCAGGCCGCGCAGGGGCAGTCGGGCAGCGGCAGCCCCTCGGGGCCGCCGGTGCCGAGCAGAGTCAGTTCCACGGGACGATCGTCTCGTGTCCGCGCGGGGCGGGCGCGCGGGGGCCGCCATGCGGAGACGCCGGTCACAGGTCCGCATAAGGCCGATACGCTGCGAGAGCAGCACGTAAGGATCACCGGAGGGCGCCCCCGGGCGACCGGCGCAGCGGCCTCAGGCGACCCCAACGACCGAGGAGACACACATGGCGTGGACGTGGCGGTTCGAGAAGACCGACGGCACGGAGGTGCCTCCGGCGGTGGAGCCGGAGGAGTTCACCACGCAGGGCGACGCCGAGTCGTGGGTCGGCGAGGTCTGGAAGGACCTGGTGGAGGGGGGCGCGGACCAGGTGGTGCTGTTCGAGGGCGAGACCAAGATCTACGGGCCGATGAGCCTGCACGGCGAGAGCACCGACGCCGCACCTGACGCCGCCGCGGGCGCCGCGGAGCCGGACGCCGCGGAGCCCGGCGCCGCCGGATCCGCCACGCCGGCCGGCGCGGAGGCCGGCGCCGAGCCCGCCGCGGAGGCCGCGTCCGAGGACGCCTGACGCCGCGGCCGCCCGACGGCGTCGGGGCGGCGGTCAGAGGGAGCCGAGGGTGACCTGGGCGGTCTTCCGGCTGCCGTCCCTGGCGTACACCACCGTCACCTGCTGGCCCGGCTTGTCCGCGGCCAGCGCCTCGGTGAGGGACTGCACGGTGGTGACCGGCGCGTCGCCGACCTTGGTGATGACGTCGCCTGCCCGCAGGCCCGCCTTGTCGGCGGCGCCGCCCTTGGTGACCGAGACGACCGCCACGCCGGCCGGCTGGAAGTCCTGGCCGACCACGCCGCGCACGGTGACGCCGAGCGCGGCCCGGCCGGAGTCGGTGACCTTGCCGCTGTCGATGATCTGGTCGGCGATCCGCTTCACCGCGCTGGACGGGATGGCGAAGCCGATGCCGGGCGCGGCGCCGCTGCCGAGCTGCGGGTCGGTCGCGGCGAGCGTCGGGATGCCGATCACCTCGTCGTCGAGGTCGACGAGCGCGCCGCCGCTGTTGCCGGGGTTGATCGCCGCGGAGGTCTGCACCATGTCGGGGATCGTCGCGCCGGTGCCGCCGCCGGAGGTGCCCTCGCTGACGGTCCGGCCGGTCGCCGAGACGATGCCCTGGGTCACGCTGCTGGACAGGCCGAGCGGGCTGCCCATGGCGAGCACGATCTGCCCCACGGCCACCTTCGAGGAGTCGCCGAACTTCGCCGGCCGCAGCCCGCTGGGCGGCGAGTCCAGCCGGATCACTGCGAGGTCGTTGGGCGCGAACGCGGCCACCAGCCGCGCCGTGAGCGGCTTGCCGCCGGTGGCCAGCGACACCTGGAAGCTCTTGGCGCTGCCGACCACGTGCGCGTTGGTGACGATGTCGCCCTTGTCGTCGTAGACGACGCCGGAGCCGAGGTCCTGGCCGGTGGTGATCTGCACGACGGTGGGCAGGACGTTCCTGACCGCGCCCTCGTAGGCGTTCTGCAGGTCCTCGGCGCCGCCGCCCGCCGCGGCCGCCGCCTGCCGGGCGGCCGCGCCCGTCGCCTGGTCCGACGCCCTGGTGCCGGCGGCGCCGGAGCCGGACGTGCAGCCGGCGGCCAGCAGCGCGGTCGCGGTCACGGCGGCCGCGGCGGTGGCCACGGAAACCAGGGAGCGGGTACGGGCGCGCGGCGATCGGCTCATGTCCGCATCCTCACGCGCCCGGCGGTGGGCGGCGCGGTCCGCGCAGCCGCCCGGGTGATCCGCCGCACGAGGCGGCGAAGCGCCAGGACCGCAGCCGTGGACGCGGCCCCGGAGGGGCGGACCCTGGGCCGTGTCCGGCACATCCCGCCTGTGTCGCGGCGCCTGGCACGCACGCTCGCCGCGTCGCCGGCCGTCAGCGGACCGCTGCGCTCTCCGGCCCCCGCCTTGCGATCGCACGCACCAGACACCGCGAGACCCGCCCTGCGGGCGGACGACGCCATGTGTCGGACACGGCCTACGCCCGTACCCCGCACAGGTGGGTCAGCGCCGCCACGCCCCGGTAGGGGTCGGTGCGGCCGGCCTGCTCCTCCGCGTCCAGCAGCAGGTGCAGCTCGTGCGGGTCCTGCGGGGCGCGCGCGTGGTCGGCGGCCGTGTCGGTGAAGACCCGCACCCCGTACCAGGCGCGCAGCGGGACGCCGAAGCCGTCGAGCACCGCGGTGAGCGGGCCGCGGCGGTCGGCGCGGGTGGCCAGGCCCAGCCGGTTGGTGTACCCGTCGGAGCGGAAGGCGTCGGACGCGCCCGCCCAGTCGCCCTGCAGGCCGGGGCGCATGGCCAGCGCGTCGCCGTTGCGCACCAGCAGCGAGAGCAGGCCGCCGGGGGCCAGCACCCGGGCCAGCGCGGCGAGCAGCGGCTCGGGGTCGGGCAGGTACATCAGCACGCCGTGGCAGAGCACCACGTCGAAGCAGGCGGGGCCGAAGTGCCGGCCGGTCTCCCGGCCGTCGCCGCTGAGCGCGACGAAGCGCTCGCGGACCTCGGCGGGCTCGGCGGCGACCGCGGCGCGCAGCTCGGCGAGCATCCGCGGGTCGGATTCCAGCCCGGTGACCAGATGTCCGGCGCGGGCCAGGCGCAGCGCCTGGGTGCCCTGGCCGGGCCCGATGTCGAGCACCCGCAGCCGGCGCCGGGCGTGCGCGCCGGCGGGCTGCGGGAAGAGCGCGCCGAGCTGCTCGTCGAGCTGGCGGGCCACCAGTTCCTGACGGACGGTGTTCCGCAGCCCGCCGAGCCCGGCCAGCCATCCCTGGGCGCCGCCGGTGAAGCCGACGGCGCCGGGGTTCAGGTCCGCGTCGTGCGGGCCGTAGGCCGCGTTCAGGGCTTGGCGCCGCGCCCGACCTGCGGCCTCGGCAGCCGCAGCCGGCGCATCTGGAGCGTGCGCATCAGACCGTAGGCGACCGCGCCCTTGGTGTTGCCGTCGGGGAAGCGCCTGCGCAGCTCGCCGCGCAGCCGGAAGCCGGTGACGAAGGAGTCGCCGACGATCATCACGATGACGATCAGCCACAGCAGCAGCGAGATGGTCTGCAGCGAGCCGATCCGCACGATGCTGAGCACCAGGATGAAGACCGCGACGGGCAGGAAGAACTCGGCGACGCGGAACCGCGAGTCGACGTAGTCCCGGGTGAACTTGCGCACCGGTCCCTTGTCGCGTGCCGGCAGGTACCGGTCGTCGCCGTTCTGCAGCGCCTCGCGCTGCTTGGCCATGTCGGTCCTGCGGACGTCGCGGGCCTGCCGGGCGGCGGCCTTGCGGTCGGTGGGCACGACCATGGCCTTGCGCCGCGCGGTCTGCGCGTCGGATCGCTTGGGCGTGGGGCGACCCTTGGGAGCCTGCGGGTCGCGGATCTGGTCCTCGTCGAGCACCGCAGTGCTGGTCGAGGACCGCTCATCGTGGGAACGGCGTCGGAACACGTCTCCAAGGTTACGTGGTCCGGGCCCGGACCCCCAGCCCCTCACCTACTCCCTGCGCCGGAGGTCACCGAACCGTGATCGTCCTTGCGGATGACCGCATCCGCACCCGAACAGTGCGGTAATGGAACCAGGGCCCGTAGGCTTGGGTCTGTAGAGGTGCTGGAGCAGTTGCCGAGAAGGGGGCGCGCGAGGCCCATGAGCGGTGTCATGAAGCGGATGGGACTGATTTTCCGCGCGAAGGCCAACAAGGCCCTGGACAGGGCCGAGGACCCGCGCGAGACCCTCGACTACTCGTACCAGAAGCAGCTGGAGCTGCTGCAGAAGGTACGCAGGGGCGTGGCGGACGTGGCCACCTCCCGCAAGCGCCTGGAACTGCAGCTGACCGAGCTGCAGAAGAAGTCCGCGACGTACGAGGACCAGGGCCGCAAGGCGCTCGCGCTCGGCCGTGAGGACCTGGCCCGCGAGGCGCTGTCCCGGCGCGCCGCTCTCCAGCAGCAGGTCAGCGACCTGGAGACGCAGCACACGCAGCTGCAGGGCGAGGAGGAGAAGCTCACGCTGGCCTCCCAGCGGCTGCAGGCCAAGGTGGACGCCTTCCGCACCAAGAAGGAGACCATCAAGGCCACGTACACCGCCGCCCAGGCGCAGACCCAGATCGGCGAGGCCTTCTCCGGCATCTCCGAGGAGATGGGCGACGTCGGCATGGCGATCCAGCGGGCCGAGGACAAGACCGAGCAGCTGCGGGCCAGGGCCGGCGCCCTGGACGAGCTGCTCGCCTCCGGCGCCCTGGACGACCCCAGCGGTCTGGCCAAGGACGACATCCAGCTGGAGCTCGACCGGCTCTCCGGCGGCAGCGACGTCGAGCTGGAGCTGCAGCGGATGAAGGCCGAGCTGGCCGGCGGCAGCAGCCAGCAGGCGATCGAGAGCGGCCAGGGCGGCCAGGGCGCGCAGGCGCAGCCGCAGGACACCCCCCGGTTCGACAAGCAGTAATGGCCGGAGGAGGCCGTCGTGATCGTACGGATCATGGGGGAGGGCCAGGTCAGTCTGGACACCGCCCAGGTCGCGGAGCTGAACACGCTGGACGACGAGCTGCTGGCCGCGGTCGAGTCGGGCGACGAGGAGGCGTTCCGGCGCACGCTGGGCGCCCTCCTCGACGGCGTCCGCCGGCTCGGCAGGCCGCTGCCGGACGACGCGCTCGAGCCGTCGGAGCTGATCCTGCCGTCGCCGGACGCCACCCTCGCGGAGGTCCGCGCGATGCTCCACGACGACGGGCTGATCCCCGGCTGACGGCCTGATCCCCGCCGGGCACGCCGATCCCCGGCGTACGCGCGGCGGGCACGGGATGGGCCGCACCTCGGTGCGTCCCTTACCGTTGCATACCGTGCAGTACGGATCCGGTTTCGTGGTGACCCCCTGGCGGTGGCTGCGCGCCCACAAGAACACCGCCGACGCGGGGCTCGCCGCGGTCGCCTTCGGGCTGATGCTGATCGGCTCGGTGACGGGCGTCGACACCTACCGGCTCGGGCTGCCGGACACCGTGCTCGCCGCACTGGCCTGCGCCTCGCTGGTGCTGCGGCGCCGGATGCCGTGGGCGGTGCTCGGCTGCACCTGTGTGCTCTCCGCGCTGTTCATCACGCTGCGCCCGGTCGACGGCCGCGTCCCGGTGGTCCTGGCGGTCGCCGTCGCGCTGTGCACGGTCGCCGCCCGCACCGACCGCCCGACCACCTGGGCGACCGGCCTGGCGGTGTGCGTCGGCCTCACCGCGCTGGCCATGGTCTTCGGCGACGGCCCCTGGTACGGCCAGTCGAACTTCGCGGTCTTCGCCTGGACCGGCATGGCCGCCGCGGCCGGGGACGCCGGCCGCAGCAGACGCGCCTACGTCGCGGCCATCGAGGAGCGCGCGGTGCGGGCCGAGCGCAGCCGCGAGGAGGAGGCCAGGCGGCGGGTCGCCGAGGAGCGGATGCGGATCGCCCGCGAGCTGCACGACGTCGTCGCCCACCACATCGCGCTGGTCAACGTGCAGGCCGGGGTCGCGGCGCACGTCATGGACAGCCGCCCCGACCAGGCCAAGCAGGCGCTCGCACACGTCCGTGAGGCGAGCAGATCGGCGCTGGACGAGCTGCGCGCCACCGTCGGCCTGCTGCGGCAGTCCGGCGAGCCGGAGGCGCCGATGGAGCCGGCGCCCGGCCTCGGCGTGCTCGACCAGCTGCTGGAGGGCTTCCGCCGGGCCGGCCTGCGGGTCGCGGTGGAGTGCCACGGGCCGCGGGCGCCGAAGCTGCCCGCGAGCATCGACCTGACCGCGTACCGGATCATCCAGGAGTCGCTGACGAACGTGCAGAAGCACGCCGGGCCCGACGCCGGCGCGGTGGTGCGGATCAGCCGCGACACCGGCGCCCTCGACCTGGTGGTGGACGACGACGGCGCCCCTGGCACCGCGGCCTCGCTGCTGCCGCCGCAGAGCCCGCGGCGGGACGGCCCGCAGGTCGCGGCCGCCGCGGCCGGCCCCAGCGGCGCGCGGGACTCCGCGCCGCCCGGCGGCCACGGACTGCTCGGGATGCACGAGCGGGCCTCCGCGCTGGGCGGCGTCTGCCGCACCGGGGCCAGGCCGGGCGGCGGCTTCCGGGTGCACGTCACGCTGCCGCTGGCCGCGCCGCCGGGGTCCCGGCGGCTCCCGCCGCCGGCGCGGGAGGCCGCCGGATGAGCGCGGCCGGGCCGCCGCGGCCGCTGCGGGTCCTGCTCGCCGACGACCAGACGCTGATGCGCGGGGCGCTGCGGATGCTGGTGGAGTCCGAGCCGGACCTGGTGGTCGTCGCGGAGGCCGCGGACGGCGACGAGGCGGTCGCGCTGACCCGGGCGGAGCGGCCGGACGTGGTGCTGATGGACATCCGGATGCCCGGCGCCGACGGCATCGCCGCCACCCGCGAGATCACCGCCGACCCTGAGCTGTGCGGCACCGCCGTGCTGGTGCTGACCACCTTCGAGGCGGACGAGTACGTGGTGCGGGCGATCCTCGCCGGCGCGGCCGGCTTCCTCGGCAAGGGCGCCGAACCCGCCGAACTGCTCGGCGCGATCAGGACGGTGGCCAGGGGAGAGGCGCTGCTGTCGCCGGCCGCGACGAAGAGCCTGATCGCCCGGTTCGTCGCGCAGCAGCAGGACGGCGCCGGGCGGCCGCGTGCCGTCACCGGCCTGGAGACGCTGACCGTGCGGGAGCGCGAGGTGCTCCGCGAGGTCGGGGGCGGGTTGTCCAACGACGCGATCGCGGCCCGGCTCGGGGTCAGCCCGCTCACCGTGAAGACCCACATCAACCACACCCTGGCCAAGCTCGGCGCCCGCGACCGGGCACAACTGGTCGTCGCCGCCTACGAGTCGGGGCTGGTGCGCCCGAACCCGCGCTGAGCGGGGGCCCAGGTGCGGCTCACAGGAACGACCGCGAGGGCACGTACGGCGCGGGCGGCCGCATGCCGCGCAGGCACACGTAGCCGGCGTTCACGATGTCGAGTCCGGCGGCGATCCCGACGTCGAGCGCCCACTCCTGCTCCGCGGTGAGGTCGCTGACGTGGACCGCACGGCCGTGCGGCACGGTCAGCAGCGCGGCGGTGAGCAGCCGGGTGGCCAGGCGCCGCGAGGTGGCGGCGAGCAGCTCGACCCGGCCCCCGGACACGTAGCAGTAGCCGCTGCCGGCCAGGTCGTCGACGACCAGCAGCCCGTGGTGGCGCAGGAGTTCGTCGTGGTCGGGGCCGTGCGCGCCGCCCCGGGTGCGGCGGTCGACGGAGTCCATCATGTCCCGGTTGCGCGCGGTGCCCTCGTGCACCGCGCCGTCCAGCGGCTTGAGCCCGGTGGGGTCGACGGTGCCGGTCAGCCGCATCGCCGGGTGCAGGGTGAAGCCGGCCCTGCGGTAGGTGCGGGCCGCGACGGGGTGCCGGGAGCCGCAGACGATACCGCGCAGGCACGCCTGGCCGTGCACCATCGCGCGGGCCATCAGCGCCTTGCCGACGCCCTTGCCCTGGGCGCCGGGCACCACCGCGAGCAGGCCGAGCCCCCAGGTGCCCTCGCGTCTGCTGGACAGCACCGCGCCGACCGGGCCGGCCTCCTCGTCCTGGGCGATCCAGCAGCCGCCGGGGTCGGTCGCCGCCAGATGCCGGGTCCGGCCGCGCTCGCGCGCGCCGTCGGCGGCCGGGTCGTCCACGGGGGAGCCGCTGCCGGGGGAGCTGCCGGGGGAGGCGTCGCCCCGGAGCGCGCGGGAGGCGCCGAAGGCGGCGGCGCTGATCTCCCGCACGACCTCGGCGTCCTCCTCGTCGTCACGGATCGGTCGAAGGATCACCGATCCATCTTTGCGCCGTGCCTTACGGCAGGGCCAGCATCTGTTCGAGGGCGAGCTTGGCGAAGTGCTCGGTCTCGGCGTCGACCTGGATGCGGTTGACGACCTTGCCGTCGGCGAGCGACTCCAGCGTCCACACCAGGTGCGGCAGGTCGATGCGGTTCATGGTCGAGCAGAAGCACACCGTCTTGTCCAGGAAGACGATCTGCTTGTCGGGGTGGGCCTTGGCCAGCCGCCGCACCAGGTTGAGTTCGGTGCCGATCGCCCACGCGGAGCCGGCCGGCGCCTCGTCCAGCGCCTTGATGATGTACTCGGTCGAGCCGACGACGTCCGCGGCGGCGACCACCTCGTGCTTGCACTCGGGGTGCACCAGCACGTTGACGCCGGGGATGCGGGCGCGGACGTCCTCGACGGAGTCCAGCGAGAAGCGGCCGTGCACCGAGCAGTGGCCGCGCCACAGGATCATCTTCGCCGCCCGCAGCTGCTCGGCGCTCACGCCGCCGCCGGGCTTGTGCGGGTTGTAGACGACGCAGTCCTCCAGCGAGAAGCCCATCTCGCGCACCGCGGTGTTGCGGCCGAGGTGCTGGTCGGGCAGGAAGAGCACCTTCTCGCCCCGGTCGAACGCCCACTCCAGGGCGCGCCGCGCGTTGGACGAGGTGCAGATCGTGCCGCCGTGCCGCCCGGTGAACGCCTTGATGTCGGCCGAGGAGTTCATGTACGACACGGGCACGGTGACGTCCGCGACGCCGGCGTCGGCGAGCACGTCCCAGCACTCGGCGACCTGCTCGGCGGTGGCCATGTCCGCCATCGAGCAGCCGGCCGCCAGGTCCGGCAGGATCACCTGCTGCCGCGCCGAGGTGAGGATGTCCGCGGACTCCGCCATGAAGTGCACGCCGCAGAAGACGATGTACTCCGCCTCCGGCCTGGCCGCCGCGTCGCGGGCGAGCTTGAAGGAGTCGCCGGTCACGTCGGCGAACTCGATGACCTCGTCCCGCTGGTAGTGGTGGCCCAGCACGAAGACCCGGTCGCCGAGCCGCGCCTTGGCCGCGCGGGCCCGCTCCACCAGGTCCGGGTCGGACGGTGCGGGCAGATCGCCGGGGCAGTCGACGCCGCGCTCGCTGCGCGGGTCGGACTCGCGGCCGAGCAGCAGCAGCGCGAGCGGGGTGGGCTGGACGTCCAGCGTTTCTGTGGTGGTCACGGGCCCGTAGCCCTTTCTTTGCAGCAGCGCAGACCTTTTCGTCTACTTGACGCTATCTATCATAGCTCGTTCGCGTCAGTTTGACGATGCCGGTCTCGTCGATGTGACGCATTCGCGGGCTCGCTCCGGACCGGCGCGCCGTGTGCGAGCATGGATGAGGCCATCAGGACGCGGAATGAATCAGAGCGGGTACCGGTTAGGCATCGGTAGCCAGCTGTCCGTACAACCCGGGAGTGAAGCAGATGACGGTTCAGGACGAGACCACCACGAGCGAGGGCATCCTCCTGTCCGGCGCCGCCGCCACCAAGGTGAAGAACCTGCTGGAGCAGGAAGGCCGCGAGGACCTGGCGCTGCGCGTCGCCGTCCAGCCCGGCGGCTGCTCGGGCCTGCGCTACCAGCTGTTCTTCGACGAGCGCTCGCTCGACGGCGACGTGGTCAAGGACTTCGGCGGCGTCAAGGTCGTCACCGACCGGATGAGCGCGCCTTACCTGGGCGGTGCGTCGATCGACTTCGTCGACACGATCGAGAAGCAGGGCTTCACGATCGACAACCCGAACGCGACGGGCTCCTGCGCCTGCGGCGACTCCTTCCACTGAGTCGTCCGCCCCGGCGGACCCCAGCCACGAACGCCCGGCGTTCGCCGACCCCGGTCGGCGGACCGCCGGGCGTCGGCACGCCCGCCCCCGCCACCCGCACCATCGCGGCGTGCGGGCGGCGAGCCCGGAGGCGAGAGGCCGGCAAAGAAGCAGCAGAAAACGGCGGCACCCCCACCAGGTGCCGCCGTTTTCGTTGTGGCAGCCGATCACTGTCCCTTGATCGGCTGCCCGTCCGAGGTGTCGACGACGGTCCTGGAGCCGAGCGGCTGCTGGAGCGTCACCGTTCGGGTGAGCTGGCGGAGGATCATCGGGCACATCCTGCCCGCGGTGGCGGGCGTCTCCGTGACGTGTACCCGCACCTCGCTGCCGGATTCCTGGGCGGACGCCTGGTAGCCGGGGCAGACGCCGCCCCAGAAGGTCAGCGTGAGGGTGCGGCCGGCCGCCGCGTACCGCACCAGGTCCACCGCGTGCGGCGCCTTGGGGTCGGCCGGTGCGCCCGGGTCGACGCGCTCGGGGCCGCCGGGGTCGACGGGCGTGGCGGGGGAGACCGGCGAGGGTCCGCCGGGGGCGTTCGCGCCGGGGCCGCCGCTGCCGCCGGTGGTGACGTACGAGGGGTCGACGGCGGTCTGCGCCACCACGGCGGTGCGGGCCACGCCCGCCTGCGCGGTGTCGAAGAGCCACGCCGGCACCAGGGTCTGCGCCCCGGAGACGAACTGCAGCGCCAGCCCGAAGGTCGCGCCGCGCACCTGCACCTTGTGGGGCGCCGCCGGGACGCACGGCCGGGTGTCGTGCAGCGTCGGGCCGGTGGGCGTGGTGGTGGCGCCCGGCTTGCCGCCCTTGTCGTCGCCGCCTCCGGCGCCCTGGTCCTTTCCGGCGCCCTGGTCCTTGTGGACCTGCGGTTGCGGCAGCGGCACCGCGCACAGGTCGGGGTGCATCACCGGCCGCGCGTTCAGCTCCCCGAGCGCCGCCGTCGCGCCGACCACCGGGTACGAGTCGCCTCGGGTCAGCGCGGAGAGCCGTCCGTAGCCCATGGTCAGCGCGCCGTCCGCGCCGACCTGCAGGGTGGTGGTCCAGCCGTGGGTGGGCAGCCCGCCGACGACCGGGTCGGCGCTCACCGTGCGCAGCGAGCCCACCGTCTGCGCGGCGTCGGTCCTGGCTCCGGACAGGCCCAGCCCGGCCAGTACGGGCGCGGTCACCGCCTGCGCCTTCGCGGCGGACACCGGTCCCGCGCCGCCGGTGGTGGTCGTGCCGGTCATCGTGTCGATGGTCATCCCCGAGGTGTCCGTGCCGGGCACGATGGACGCCGACGACGACGAGGACGAGGAGCCGGCCGAGGACGACGAGCCGGACGACGAGCGCGCGTCGGGCCGGGCGGCCGCCGAGGGCGGCCCGTAACGGGTGTACGACCAGGTGCCGGGGGCGTCCTTGCCGACCAGCAGGGTGGGGCCGCCGCCGTCCGCGGCACCGCCGACCTGCCAGGAGCCCTGCACGGACTCCACCGGGGCGGTCAGCCCGAGCAGTCCGGCGAGCCGCTTGACCGCCGCCTGGTCGACGCCGCCGGCCGTCCGGTAGACCGGGGCGGTCTTCGGGCCCTGGGGCAGCGTGCCGGTCAGCTGGTAGGTGCCGCCGCCGGCCGCGGGGGAGTCGGCGGCAGCCGATCCGGTCGACACGCCGTCCGGCCCGTCGAACCGCAGCGGCTGCGCGGCCTTGCTGTCACCGCCGCTCCCGCCGGAGGAGGAGGCCGCCCAGTAGGCGCCGCCGCCGCCCGCCGCCAGGACGGCCGCGGCGACCACCGCCACCGTCAGCCGGGACCCGCGTGCGGGGCGGTCCCGGCGGCCGGCGTCGCGGCCTGCCGCGGGTTCGGGGGCGCCGACCGGTCCGGGGCCGTGGCCGTCGTCCGGATGGTCGTCGCTGGGGTGGTCGTGCCGCTCGGTGCTCACCGCGTACTCCTTCGGCTCCGTGTGACCGTCAGGTGCCGATGGGACGCGGCCGGCCGCCGTACGGTTCCACCGCCCGGCGGAAGGACCCGGTGCGGGTCAGCGGTGGGGCTCAGCGGTCCAGGTCGGCGGTGCGGGTCAGGCGCCGTACTCCGTCATGCCGCGCACCACGTGCGCGGACGCGGGCGGCACGGTGATGCCGTGCAGGCTGGCGGGGGCGACGACGGCCTGTTCGTGCGCTGCCGGGGTCTTCCAGTGCAGCGCCATCCGCCGGCAGTCCCCGATCAGCTGCTGCAGCGATTCGGGTTCGGTCGCGGAGGAGGGGGGCAGAACGGCAGGCGAGTCGGTGCTCATGATGCGACCCTAGGCATGCGCCACCGACGGAGAAAGCCCTACTATCGGGTAGTTTCTCCGTGTCCCCCTGATCCTCTTGCCTCTCAGGAGTCCGCCGCCGTGCGTATCGCCGTCACCGGATCCATCGCCACCGACCATCTGATGACCTTCCCCGGCCGGTTCGCCGACCAGCTGGTCGCCGACCGGCTGCACACGGTCTCCCTCTCCTTCCTGGTCGACGGACTCGACGTGCGGCGCGGCGGTGTCGCCGCCAACATCTGCTTCGGCATGGGCCAGCTGGGCACCCGCCCGGTGCTGGTGGGCGCGGCGGGCAACGACTTCGCGGAGTACCGCAGCTGGCTGGAGCGGCACGGCGTGGACACCTCGTCGGTGCGGATCTCCGAGGTGCTGCACACCGCCCGTTTCATCTGCACCACCGACAGCGACCACAACCAGATCGGCTCCTTCTACACCGGCGCGATGAGCGAGGCCCGGCTGATCGAGCTGCAGGCGGTCGCCGAGCGGGTGGGCGGCCTCGACCTGGTGTCCATCGGGGCGGACGACCCCGAGGCGATGATCCGCCACACCGAGGAGTGCCGATCGCGCGGCATCCCCTTCGCCGCCGACTTCTCCCAGCAGATCGCCCGGATGGACGGCGACGACATCCGGGTGCTGCTCGACGGCGCCGCCTACCTGTTCAACAACGAGTACGAGAAGGGCCTGATCGAGACCAAGACCGGCTGGAGCGAGGCGGAGATCCTGGACCGGGTCGGCACCCGCGTCACCACCCTGGGCTCCCACGGTGTGCGGATCGACCGCAAGGGCGAGGCGCCGATCGAGGTGGGCTGCGCGGAGGAGGAGCGCAAGGCCGACCCGACGGGCGTCGGCGACGCCTTCCGGGCCGGCTTCCTGTCGGGCCTCGCGTGGGGCGTCGGCTTCGAACGCGCCGCCCAGGTCGGCAACATGCTCGCCACCCTGGTCATCGAGACCGTCGGCACCCAGGAGTACGAGCTGCGCCGCGGCCACTTCATGGAGCGCTTCACCAAGGCGTACGGCGACGCGGCCGCCTCCGAGGTCAGGGACCACCTCAAGCGCTGAGCCCCCGGGGGGCCAGGAGGTCCCGGCACCGGGCACCCGTCCGCCGTCCGGCTCAGCCGCGGCGCCGCACCACGTACGCGGCGCCGCGCTCGGCCGGGCGCACGCCCACGTACTCCTGGCCGCGCATCTGGCACCAGGCCGGGATGTCGAGGCGGGCCGCCTCGTCGTCGGAGAGCACCGTGACCAGGCCGCCGACCGGCACCTGCCCGATCACCTTGGCCAGTTCGATGACCGGGATCGGGCAGAGCTTGCCGAGCGAGTCCACCAGCAGGCCGGCGCCCGGCTCGGTGCTCCCCGCGTCCGCCGCGGAGCCTGCGGAGTCGCCGGCGGCGCCTGCGGACCCTGCGGACCCGGCGGTGGGCGCGCCGAGCTGCGCGCGGACCTCGGCGACCACCCCGGGCAGCACCGCCAGGAAACGCTCCACGTCCTCCTCGGCGGTCCCCGGCGGCAGCGACACCCGGACGTTGCCCTCCGACAGCACACCCATCGCCTTGAGCACATGGCTCGGCGTCAGCGTGCTCGACGTGCACGACGACCCGGAGGACACCGAGAAGCCGGCCAGGTCCAGGGCGGTGAGCAGCGCCTCGCCGTCCACGTAGAGGCAGGAGAAGGTGACCAGGTGCGGCAGCCGCAGCCGGTCGTGGCCGACAACCTCCACGTCGGGCACGGTCCGCGCCACCCGCGTCCTGATCCGCTCCACCAGCGCGCCCAGCCGCGCCGCCTCCGCCGCGGCGGCGTCCCGCACCGCGCGCAGCGAGGCCGCGGCGGCGACGACGGCGGGCAGGCTCAGCGAGCCCGGCGCGCGCCCCGACTCCCGTTCGTCCGCGGGCTCCTGGGGTGCGTACCTGGTGCCCTTGCGCACCGCGAGCAGCCCCACCCCTGACGGGCCGCCCCACTTGTGCGCGCTGCCCGCCAGCAGCGACCAGCCGTCCGGCGGCGCCCCCCAGGCCAGCGACTGCGCGGCGTCCACCAGCAGCGGCACGCCGGCCGCCCGGCATGCCGCGGCGACCTCCTCGACCGGCTGGACGGTGCCCACCTCGTGGTTGGCCGACTGCAGGCAGGCCAGCGCGGTGTCCGGGCGCAGCGCCGCGGCGAAGGCCGCCGGGTCGACGCGCCCGGTGCGGTCGACGCCCACCTGCACGGTGTCGTACGGCTCCGCGGCGTGCAGCACCGCGGAGTGCTCGACCGCGGACACCACCAGGTGCCGTCCGGTCCTGCGCCGCCCGGCGGTCGCCCCCGCCACCGCCGAATGCAGCGCGCGGGTACCCGAAGGAGTGAAGACCAGTTCGTCCGGGCGGCAGCCGACCGCCTCCGCGGCGGCCTCCCGCGCGGCGTCGAGCAGCACCCTCGCCCGCCGCCCCTCGCGGTACAGCCGGGCCGGGTCGGCCCAGCCGTCGTCGAGGGCGGCGAGCAGCGCCTGACGCGCCACGGGGTGCAGCGGAGCGGCGGACGCCATATCGAAATAGGACACGACCGCACGCTACAACCCGGGCCGGGCGGGGTGTCAGAACGCCTCCGCGGAGCGGGACTCCGGGGGCGTGCCCTCCCTTAGGGGTGAGGTCCGGCGCGTTGGACCCCCTCCCCGCGAGACCCCGAAGTGCGTCCAGTAGGGTTTGGTCCGCATAAACATCCACACCTAGTGCCCGCGCACGGGCCGACCGACCAGCAGACGGCCGGAACACTCGGACGCGCGGGCGAGACTCTCGGGAAGGCGCTACGTGAGTCCCAACGGCTCCGACCTCCCCCACGGCCAGAAAGGCGTGGGCGGAGCTCCCATGTCGCGGCGCCCGGTACGGCGATGGCTGCCGCGGGTGCTGGCCGCGGGTCTGGTCCTGGCGACGGCCACAGGCTGCTCTTACAAGGACTACCCCCGTCTGGGCATGCCCAGCCCCGCCACGGAACAGGCACCCAGGATCCTCGCGCTCTGGCAGGGCTCCTGGGCCGCCGCGCTGGCGACCGGTGTGCTCGTCTGGGGCCTGATCCTGTGGAGCGTGATCTTCCACCGGCGCAGCCGGACGAAGGTCGAGGTCCCTCCGCAGACGCGTTACAACATGCCGCTTGAGGCGCTCTACACCATCGTCCCGATCATCGTGATCGCGGTGCTCTTCTACTTCACCGCCCGGGACGAGTCCAAGATCCTGGACACCTCGAAGAAGCCGCAGAACGTGATCAACGTGGTGGGCTTCCAGTGGAGCTGGGGCTTCAACTACCTGGCGAACGTGGACGGCAACCCGGCGACGCCCGTGGGCGTTCCGGCGAACCTGTCCACCATCCCGGCGAACAAGCTGCTGCTGCCCAAGGGCGCCGAGGGCGTCTACGACGTCGGCACCCCCTCCAGCGGCACCGAGGAGCACCCCGGCCCGACGCTGTGGCTGCCCGAGGGCCAGTCCGTGCGGTTCGTGCTGACCTCCCGTGACGTGATCCACGACTTCTGGGTGATCCCCTTCCTCATGAAGATGGACGTCATCCCGGGCCAGACCAACGTCTTCCAGGTGACGCCGAACAAGCTCGGGCTGTTCCGCGGCAAGTGCGCCGAGCTGTGCGGCCAGGACCACTCCCGGATGCTGTTCAACGTCAAGGTCGTCACGCCCGAGCAGTACCAGCAGCACCTCAAGGACCTGGCGGCGAAGGGGCAGACCGGTTACATCCCGGCGGGCATTGCCACCACGGGCAACGCGAAGAACTCGGAGCCCAAGACCACATGAGCATTCTCAACGAACCCCAGGGCGCGGCTCCGGCTGACGACTCGTACGAGGACGAGCTGCCCGTCCGCACCAAGAGCCCCGGCTCCGTGGTCATCAAGTGGCTGACCACCACCGACCACAAGACCATCGGCACGCTCTACCTGGTGACGTCGTTCGCCTTCTTCCTCATCGGCGGCGTCATGGCGCTGCTGATGCGTGCCGAGCTGGCCCGTCCGGGCAACCAGTTCCTGTCGAACGAGCAGTTCAACCAGGCGTTCACGATGCACGGCACCGTGATGCTGCTGATGTTCGCGACCCCGCTCTTCGCGGGCTTCACGAACTGGATCATGCCGCTGCAGATCGGCGCGCCCGACGTGGCGTTCCCGCGGCTGAACATGTTCGCGTACTGGCTGTACCTGTTCGGCTCGCTGATCGCGGTCGGCGGCTTCGTCACCCCGCAGGGCGCGGCCGACTTCGGCTGGTTCGCCTACTCCCCGCTCTCCGACGCGGTGCACTCGCCCGGCGTCGGCGCGGACATGTGGATCATGGGTCTGGCGCTGTCCGGCTTCGGCACCATCCTCGGCGCCGTCAACTTCATCACCACGATCATCTGCATGCGCGCCCCCGGCATGACGATGTTCCGCATGCCGATCTTCGTGTGGAACGTGCTGCTCACCGCGGTGCTCGTGCTGCTGGCCTTCCCGGTGCTCGCCGCCGCGCTGCTGTGCCTGGAGGCCGACCGGAAGTTCGGGGCGCACGTCTTCGACGCCGCCAACGGCGGCGCCCTGTTGTGGCAGCACCTCTTCTGGTTCTTCGGGCACCCAGAGGTGTACATCATCGCGCTGCCGTTCTTCGGCATCATCTCCGAGGTCATCCCGGTCTTCAGCCGCAAGCCGATGTTCGGCTACATCGGCCTGGTCGCCGCGACGATCTCCATCGCCGGCCTCTCGGTGACGGTGTGGGCGCACCACATGTACGTCACCGGCGGCGTGCTGCTCCCGTTCTTCTCCTTCATGACCTTCCTGATCGCGGTGCCGACCGGTGTGAAGTTCTTCAACTGGATCGGCACCATGTGGAAGGGCAGTCTGAGTTTCGAGACGCCCATGCTGTGGGCCGTCGGCTTCCTGATCACCTTCACCTTCGGTGGTCTGACCGGTGTCATCCTCGCCGCGCCGCCGCTGGACTTCCACGTCTCCGACTCGTACTTCGTGGTCGCGCACTTCCACTACGTCGTCTTCGGCACCGTGGTGTTCGCGATGTTCGCGGGCTTCCACTTCTGGTGGCCGAAGATGACCGGCAAGATGCTCGACGAGCGGCTCGGCAAGATCACCTTCTGGACGCTGTTCTTCGGCTTCCACGGGACCTTCCTGGTCCAGCACTGGCTCGGCGTCGAAGGCATGCCCCGCCGCTACGCCGACTACCTGGCGGTGGACGGCTTCACCACGCTGAACACCGTCTCGACGATCAGCTCCTTCCTGCTCGGCCTCTCGGTCCTGCCGTTCCTCTACAACGTCTGGAAGACCGCGAAGTACGGCAAGAAGGTGGAGGTCGACGACCCGTGGGGTTACGGCCGTTCGCTGGAGTGGGCCACCTCGTGCCCGCCGCCGCGGCACAACTTCCTCACGCTGCCGCGGATCCGCTCCGAATCCCCGGCGTTCGACCTGCACCACCCGGAGATCGCGGCCGTCGACGCGCTCAGCGCACGCGGCGCGACCACGGCTCCGCTGACCGGCGCGGACGACAAGGAGGGCCGGGCGTGAAGATCCAAGGCAAGATGTTCCTGGGCTTCGCCGTCTTCATCCTGGCGGTCGCCATCATCTACGGCGTCTGGTCCAAGGAGGCCGCGGGCACCACCGCGCTCTTCCTCGCCTTCGCCCTGTGCACCATGATCGGTTTCTACCTGGCGTTCACCGCCCGGCGGGCCGACACCGGAGCGCAGGACCGGGACGACGCCGACGTCGCCGACGACGCGGGCGAACTGGGCTTCTTCAGCCCGCACAGCTGGCAGCCGCTGGCGCTGGGCGTGGGCGGCTCGCTCGCCTTCCTCGGCATCATCTTCGGCTGGTGGCTGCTGTTCTTCTCGCTGCCGGTGATCCTCCTCGGCGTGTACGGCTGGGTCTTCGAGTACTACAAGGGTGAGAACCGCACCCAGTAGCCGGACCGCCGCGGGAGACCGCACCCGGGACGCATGACCCGGAGCACACGACACAGGGCCCGGACGCCACAGGCGTCCGGGCCCTGCTGTGTTCCGGCCCTTGCTGCGTTCCCGGCCGTGCCGGCCGCCTGCCCGCGCCGCTCGTTTGCACGCGCCCACCGAGCGGAAACCCACCGTGCTTCCTAGCGTGACGGTATGAGCCACACGCCCCCCAAGAACCAGGCGCTGCGCCAGACGGCGCTGACCTGCGCCCTCCTCATAGCCCCGCTCGCGGTGGGGCTGACCGCCTGCGGCAGCGGGGGAAACCCGCTCGCCGCCTCACCGCACGAGGCCGCGGCCGACGTGTCCTACGGGACCGCCGCCGGCGGCAAGGCCGACCCGAACAAGCCCCTCAAGGTCACCGTGAAGGACGGCAGCCGGATCACCGACGTGACGGCCACCGACGCGGCCGGACGCTACATACGCGGCCGGCTCAGCGCGGACGGCGGCGACTGGCAGTCCACCGCACCCCTCGCTGCCGGCGTCCACTACACCGTCCGGGTGAGCACCGAGGACTCCAACGGCCACCCCGGCCGCAAGGTCCTGACCTTCGACACCACCTCGGCGGACGCCGGCCTGCACGTCTCCTTCGGCCCCGACGCGGGCACCTACGGCGTCGGCCAGCCCCTCACCGCCGTGCTCAGCAAGCCGGTGCACACCAAGGCCGCCAGGGCCGCCGTGGAGGGCAACCTGCGCGTCTCCTCGACCCCCGCGGCCGCCAAGGGCTCCTGGTACTGGGTCGACGACAAGACCCTGCACTACCGGCCGCAGAGCTACTGGCCCGCCGACGCGACCATCAGCGTCAGCAGCACCCTGTCCGGCGTGCGCGTCCAGGACAAGCTGTACGGCGGCGCGGACAAGCCGCTCACCCTCCACACCGGCGACCGCATCGAGGCGATCACGGACGCCGGAACCGACCAGATGACCTTCAAGGACAACGGCAAAGTCGTGAGAACCATCCCGATCACCACCGGCAAGCCCGGCTTCGACACCCGCAACGGCATCAAGGTGGTGCTGGAGAAGCAGCAGTTCGTGCAGATGAAGAGCGAGAGCATAGGCATAGCCGCCGGCAGCTCCGACTCGTACGACCTGCCCGTCTACTGGGCCACCCGGGTGACTTGGAGTGGCGAATACGTGCACGCCGCGCCCTGGTCCGAGGGCTCCCAGGGGTACGCCAACGTCAGCCACGGCTGCACCGGCATGAGCACCGCGAACGCCGAGTGGTTCTTCGAGCACGTACGGCAGGGCGACGTGGTCCAGGTGGTCCACAGCCAGGGCCCGACGATGACGCCGTTCGACAACGGCTTCGGCGACTGGAACCTCGCCTGGAGCCAGTGGCAGAAGGGCAGCGCGCTGGGCGTCTCCGGCGGCACCGCCCCGCCCCCGGCGACCAGCGGACAGGGCCAGACGGACGTGAACTCCACCCCCGTCAACGCCCCGGCGCGGCTGCGCCCGCAGACGCTCTGACGCCCGCCGCCGGCTCACCCCAGCGGGGTCCGGCGCCGCAGGTCAGCGGGTCGCGACGGCCGTACCGGCCGGCGCGACCCGGCGGCGCAGCAGCGTCGCCAACGTCTCGCTGAGCGCCACCGGATCCACCGGATGGGTGACAGCCGCGTCCGCCCTGCTCCAGGTGGCCAGCCAGGCGTCCTGCGGCCGCCCGATCAGCACCAGCACCGGCGGGCACCGGAAGATCTCGTCCTTCACCTGCCGGCAGACCCCCATGCCGCCGGCCGGATTGGCCTCCCCGTCCAGCACGCACACGTCGATCCCGCCGCGCTCCAGCTCGGTGAGGACCGCGGGCATCGTGGCGCACTCGATGTACTCCACCGGTGGCAGGTCGGCCGCGGGCCTGCGGCCGACGGCGAGCCGGACCTGCTCCCGGGTGTTCGCGTCGTCGCTGTAGACCAGCACCGTGGCGGTCGCCTGCATCGTGGGTCCTCCTCGTGAAGGCTTTCTCAAGGTGCTCCGGATGCTACTCCCGCCAGCGGCTTTCCCAGAAGGGTTCGCTCGTTCGGGGGACACGCGCCGCGGCCGCCCCGACCGACTCACCGGCCGACCGGGCACCTTGACACACCGAAGGGGACCCCCGGAGTGAGCGCGAGATAAGCGACCGACATAATGTCGGACGTGGCGACAGCAACAGCAGTAGAAACCGGGCACGCGCACCCGTCGGTCAACCGGCCGAACCTCACCAGCGTCGGAACCATCATCTGGCTGAGTTCCGAGCTGATGTTCTTCGCGGCCCTCTTCGCGATGTACTTCACCCTTCGGTCGGTCACGGGTGCCGACTTCTGGAAGGAACACGCTCACGCGCTGAACGTGCCGTTCTCCGCGACGAACACCACGATCCTGGTGCTCTCCTCCTTCACGTGCCAGATGGGCGTGTTCGCCGCCGAGCGCGGCGACGTGAAGAAGCTGCGCTCCTGGTTCATCGTGACGTTCATGATGGGCGCGATCTTCATCGGCGGCCAGATCTTCGAGTACACGAACCTGGTCAAGAAGGACGGGATCTCACTCAGCTCGGACCCGTACGGCTCGGTGTTCTACCTGACCACCGGCTTCCACGGTCTGCACGTGACGGGCGGTCTGATCGCGTTCCTGCTGGTGCTCGGCCGCACATACGCGGCCAAGCGGTTCACCCACCAGCAGGCCACCGCCGCCATCGTCGTGTCCTACTACTGGCACTTCGTCGATGTCGTCTGGATCGGCCTCTTCGCCACGATCTACCTGATCAAGTAGCCGGCTGCGCACCGCCAACCACGGTGCGGGACTGACGCATCCAGAAGCATCGACACAAGAGATCCTGACACCGGGGTAATCCGTGAAAAAGCTCTCCGCACGACGGCGCCACCCGCTGGCGGCGCTCGTCGTCCTACTCTTCGCGCTCGTGGCCTCCGGGGGGCTGTACGCGGCGCTCGCGCCGGCGCCCAAGGCGCAGGCCGACGACTCGGCCCAGTCCCTGGCCATCGAGCAGGGCAAGAAGCTGTACTCGGTCGGCTGCGCCAGCTGCCACAACATGTCCGGCCAGGGCAGCTCCGACGGTCCGAGCCTGGTGGGCGTCGGCTCCGCCGCGGTGGACTTCCAGGTCGGCACCGGCCGCATGCCGGCCCAGCAGCCGGGCGCGCAGATCCCGAAGAAGAAGGTCATCTACAACCAGGCGCAGATCGACCAGATCGCCGCGTACATCGCGTCGCTGGGCCCCGGTCCCGCCATCCCCACCAAGGACCAGTACAGCCCGGCCAGCGCCGACGCCGCCAAGGGCGGTGAGCTGTTCCGCACGAACTGCTCGCAGTGCCACAACTTCGTGGGCAAGGGCGGTGCGCTGACGGACGGCATGTACGCGCCGAGCCTGAAGGGCGTCGAGCCGAGGCACATCTACGAGGCCATGCAGACCGGCCCGCAGAACATGCCGTCCTTCCCGGACACCACGATGCCGCAGGACGCCAAGGCCGACATCATCGCGTACCTCAACGAGGTCGACACCGCCGGCTCGGAGAACCCCGGCGGGTTCACGCTCGGCACGCTCGGCCCGGTCCCCGAGGGCCTCTTCGCCTGGGTCTTCGGACTCGGCGCGATGATCGCCACCGCCACCTGGGTCGCCGCCCGGACGACTAAGGCCAAGAAGTCATGAGCGAAACCGGATCCCACAACGACGTGTCAGAGAACCTGCCGAGCGAACACGGCGCCCGCGGCGGCGACGTAGCGGTCAAGTCCGACCCGTTCGCCAACCCCGGGCTGCCGCCCCACGAGCACCGGCGCCAGGACATCGACGAGAAGGCCGCCCGCCACTCCGAGCGAGTGGTCGCGGGCCTGTTCATGCTCTCGATGCTGGGCACCCTGGGCTTCATCGCGAGCTTCGTCGTCTTCCCGATCGACAAGATCATCTACGTCTTCCCGATCGGGCACGTCAGCGCGCTGAACTTCTCCCTGGGCCTGACCCTGGGCGTCGCGCTGTTCGCGATCGGCGCGGGCGCCGTGCACTGGGCCCGCACGCTGATGTCCGACGAGGAGGTCGCCGACGAGCGGCACCGCGTCGACGCGGACGACGAGCTCAAGGAGAACGTCCGCCAGCAGTGGATCACCGGCGCCAAGGAGAGCGGCTTCGGCCGCCGCAAGCTGATCCGCAACACCATGTTCGGCGCACTGACCCTGGTGCCGCTGTCCGGTGTGGTGATCCTGCGCGACCTCGGCCCGCTGCCGGAGAAGAAGCTCGACCACACCCTGTGGACGCGCGGCAAGGTGCTGGTGAACACCAACACCGACAAGCCGCTGCGCCCCGAGGACGTCATCGTCGGTTCGCTGACCTTCGCCAGGCCCGAGGGCCTGGAGGAGGCGCAGGAGGACTTCCAGGAGCAGATCGCCAAGGCCGCCCTGATGATCGTCCGGCTCAAGCCGGAGGACATCAAGGACAAGCGCGAGCGCGACTGGGCGCACGAGGGCATCGTCGCCTTCTCCAAGATCTGCACCCACGTCGGCTGCCCGATCAGCCTCTACGAGCAGCAGACGCACCACGTGCTCTGCCCGTGCCACCAGTCGACGTTCGACCTCTCCGACGGTGCCCGGGTGCTGTTCGGCCCGGCGGGACACCCGCTGCCGCAGCTTCGGATCAGCGTCAATGGTGACGGCAACCTCATCGCCCTCGGCGACTTCGAGGAGCCCGTCGGCCCGGCCTTCTGGGAGCGCTCATGAGTACCACGACCGATACGCCGACCCGCCGCGGACCGACCAACCCCGGTGAGCGGATCGCGGAGTGGACCGACGGCCGGCTCGGTCTGTACAAGCTGGCCAAGTCCAACCTGCGCAAGATCTTCCCGGACCACTGGTCCTTCATGCTCGGCGAGGTCTGCCTCTACAGCTTCACGATCCTCATCCTCACGGGTGTCTATCTGACGCTGTTCTTCCACCCGAGCATGAACGAGGTCGTCTACCACGGCCCGTACGCGCCGCTTCAGGGCGTGCGGATGTCCGAGGCGTACGCCTCCACGATGCACATCAGCTTCGAGGTCCGCGGCGGTCTGCTGATCCGGCAGATCCACCACTGGTCCGCGCTGATCTTCATCGCCGCGATGATCGTGCACATGATGCGCGTCTTCTTCACCGGCGCGTTCCGCCGCCCGCGCGAGATCAACTGGCTGTTCGGCTGGACGCTGCTCTTCCTGGGCATGTTCACCGGCTTCACCGGCTACTCGCTCCCGGACGACCTGCTGTCCGGCACCGGTGTGCGGTTCATGGAAGGCGCGGTGCTCTCCACCCCGGTGGTCGGCACGTACCTGTCGATGTTCCTGTTCGGCGGCGAGTTCCCCGGCCACGACTTCGTCGGCCGGTTCTACTCGGTGCACATCCTGCTGCTGCCAGGTCTGATGGCCGGCCTGCTGGTCGCCCACCTGATCCTGGTGTTCTTCCACAAGCACACCCAGTTCCCGGGCGCCGGCAAGACCGAGAAGAACGTCGTCGGCTCGCCGCTGCTGCCGATCTACACGGCCAAGGCGGGCGGCTTCTTCTTCCTGGTGTTCGGCATCATCTCGGCCATCGCCGCGGTCGCCACCATCAACCCGATCTGGACGATGGGCCCCTACCGGCCCGACCAGGTGTCCACCGGAGCCCAGCCCGACTGGTACATGGGCTTCTCCGAGGGCCTGATCCGCGTCATGCCGGGCTGGGAGATCAGGGCCTGGGGCCACACGCTGGTCCTCGGCGTGTTCATCCCGCTGATGGTCTTCCCGCTGGTCATGATGGCCATCGCGGTCTACCCGTTCATCGAGGCGTGGGTGACCGGCGACAAGCGGGAGCACCACCTGCTGGACCGGCCGCGCAACCGTCCGGTGCGCACCGGCTTCGGCGTGGCCTGGCTGACGCTGTACTTCGTGCTGCTGGTCGGTGGTGGCAACGACATCTTCGCCACCCACTTCCATCTGTCGATCAACGCGATCACCTGGTTCGTCCGGGTCAGCTTCTTCGTGGCGCCGGTCCTCGCGTACTGGGCCACCAAGCGGGTCTGCCTCGGTCTGCAACGGCGGGACCGCGACAAGGTGCTGCACGGGCGCGAGACCGGCATCATCAAGCGGCTGCCGCACGGTGAGTTCATCGAGGTGCACGAACTGCTCTCGCAGCAGGAGCTGCACGTGCTCACCGCGCACGCCCAGCCCAGGCCGATCGAGGTCGGCCCCGAGGTCGACGAGAACGGCGTGGAGCGCAAGGCGAACCCCGTCGCGAAGCTGCAGGCGCGGATGTCCCGCAACTTCTACGGCGAGCACAGCCAGATCCCCAAGCCGACCGCCGAGGAGTACGAGGAGATCACCTCGGGCCACGGCCACCACTGACGCACCGGCGCAGCGCGTCGCGTCGCCACACACCGGTCGGGCCCGGCACCCCTTGGGGGCGCCGGGCCCGACCGGTTTCCGCGCTGCCGACTCCCGATAGGGTGAGGGCCCACCCAGGAGCCGTTCCAGGAGCGTGAGCCATGAGCGTTGTGCACCCCGCCGGAGGCGAGACGACGGCTCCGCGGTCCTGGCCGGACGTGCTGAGCGAGCTGATGGCCGGACGGGACCTGTCCGTCGAGGACACGGCCTGGGCGATGGACCGGATCATGCGCGGTGAGGCGACCGACGTGCAGATCGCCGGCTTCGCCGTCGCACTGCGGGCCAAGGGCGAGACCGTCGACGAGGTCTCCGGCATGGTCCGCGCGATGTACGAGCACGCCAACACCATCGAGGTGCCGGGCCGGACCGTCGACATCGTCGGCACCGGCGGCGACCGCTCCAGGACCGTCAACATCTCCACCATGTCGGCGATCGTGGTGGCCGGCACCGGCGCGAAGGTGGTCAAGCACGGCAATCGCGCGGCCTCCTCCGCCAGCGGTGCGTCCGACGTGCTGGCCAAGCTCGGCGTCAATCTGGAGCTGACCCCGGAGCGGGTGGTGCAGGTGGCCGCGGAGGCCGGCATCACCTTCTGCTTCGCCATCAGGTTCCACCCGGCGCTGCGTCATGTCGCGAAGGCGCGCGCGGAGTTGGGGGTCGGCACCACCTTCAACTTCCTCGGCCCGCTGACCAACCCGGCCCGGGTCATGGCGCAGGCGACCGGCGTCGCCGACCTGCGGATGGCGCCCATCCTGGCCGGCGTGCTGGCCGAACGCGGCTCCTCCGCGCTGGTGTTCCGGGGCGACGACGGCCTGGACGAGCTGACCACCACCGCGACCTCCCAGGTGTGGGTGGTGCGCGACGGCAAGGTCGAGCAGCGCACCTTCGACCCGCGCGACGTCGGCCTGCCGCTGGTCCCGGTCGAGGCGCTGCGCGGCGCCGATGCGGCCCACAACGCCGAGGTGGCCCGCCGCCTGCTCGCCGGCGAGACCGGTCCGGTACGGGACGCGGTGCTGCTCAACTCCGCGGCCGCGCTGGTCGCCCTGTCGCCCGGCGACGGCCCGCTGGAGGAGCAGATCGCCGCCGGGCTGGTGGCGGCCGCCGAGTCCATCGACTCCGGCGCGGCCGCCGCCGCGCTGGAGCGGTGGGCGGCCGCGACGCAGGCGTGACGCACCGCGGCTGACCCGCCAGGGTCGAAGCAGCCGCGGTCGAGGCACCGCACGCTCCGGGCGCAGGACGAGTCCACTGATCGGACGCCGTCTTGCGCCCGGACGCGTGTATGGCACAATCCATTTCAGGTCACGAGTGACAGCGTCAAGGCCCCGGCTCGCTGTCCGGCAACCCTCCGTCCGAGGCGGGGTGCCCCGGGTGATGACCAGGCCGTGAGCAGCAAGGCCCACGGCAAGCCGGACATGGGGAGTTCTTTCATGAGCAAGCGAATGCGATAGGGCCTCAGGCCCCGGTTCTGCGTTTCCACTGCACTTCCGCCCGTCGTCGAGTCCGCGCCGCCCCGCTTCGCCGTGCCGTCCTCCGGCCGGAGCGGGCGCGATGCCGCCTGCCTGCCTCCAGGAGCCACGCCATGACTGTCACCACCACCTTCTCCGCCTTCTCTGCCTCCTCCGCTGCCGCCGCCGCTGTCTCCGGCGGGTCCGACGTCGAGCTGCGGGCCCCGCTGGCCGTGCTCGGCGGCGACGTCCGTGTGCCGCTGGTGACCGGCGGCGAGGTGGCGTACGCGGCGCTCGACTACGCGGCCAGCGCCCCGGCGCTCCGGCGGGTGTGGGACGACGTCGCCGCCTACGCGCCGTACTACGGCAGCGTGCACCGCGGCGCCGGGTACCTCTCCCAGCTGTCCACCGACCTGTTCGAGCAGAGCAGGGCCACCGTCGCCGGGTTCCTCGGCTGCCGCCCCGACGACCAGGTGCTCTTCACCCGGTCCACCACCGACTCGCTCAACCTGCTCGCCGCCGCCCTGCCCGCCGGCACCCGGGTGTTCGTCTTCGAGACCGAGCACCACGCGGCGCTCCTGCCGTGGCAGCGCGCCGAGGACGCCGAGGTGGTCTGTCTGGCCGCGCCGCGCACCCCCGAGCAGGCCGTGGCCGCGCTCGACGTGGCGCTGCACGGCGCGCCGAAGGGCCCCAAGCTGGTGTGCGTCACCGGCGCGTCCAACGTCACCGGCGAGCTGTGGCCGGTCCGCGAACTGGCCGCCGCCGCACACCGGCACGGCGCCCGCATCGTGCTCGACGCGGCGCAGCTCGCGCCGCACCACCCGGTCGACGTCGCGGACCTCGACGTGGACTGGGTGGCCTTCTCCGGGCACAAGCTGTACGCCCCCTTCGGCTCCGGCGTCCTCGCCGGCCGGCCCGACTGGCTGCGCGACGCGGAGCCCTACCTCGCCGGCGGCGGCGCCACCCGTACGGTCACCCGCGGCGCCGACGGCCGCGTCGACGTGCAGTGGCACGAGGGCGTCGCCCGGCACGAGGCGGGCTCGCCCAACGTCATCGGCGCCTACGCGATCGCCTCGGCGTGCCGGGCGCTCACCGAGGCGGGCTTCGACCGGCTGGTCGAGCGCGAGCAGGCGCTGCTCGCCCGGCTGACCGAGGGGCTCGCCGCGATCCCGCAGGTGCGGGTGCTGTCCCTGTTCGGGCCGGACGCGCCCCGGGTCGGCGTGGTGTCCTTCGTCGTCGACGGCTGGAACAGCTCGCACTTCGCGGCGGCGCTCTCCGCCGAGCACGGCATCGGTGTGCGCGACGGCCTCTTCTGCGCGCACCCGCTGGTGCGCGTGCTGCTCGACTCCGCTCCCGGCGAGCCGGGCGAGTGCGGCGCGCCCGACGCCGAGCCCGGCGAGCGCTCGCTCAACGCGGTCCGCGTCAGCTTCGGCGCCGGTACCCCCGCCGAGCACGTGGACCGCTTCCTCGCCGCCGCGCGCTCGCTCGTCGCCGACGGCGCCGCGTGGCGCTACCACACCGAAGAGGGCCGCTGCGTCCCCGTCAAGGGCTGACCCCCGGCCCCCTGCCCTTCCGGGCGGCAGCCCCGCGGTTGGTCACCGGGCGCAGGGGGGGGGCGTTGCGGGCGTTGCCGACCCGCCGGCCGGCGGGTGGCTGTTCGAGTGCGTTCCGGGCGCAGCCCGGGTTCTTGAGGGGCGCGGGGAACTGCGTGACCCGCCAGGGCGCGGCCCGCGGTGCGCCGCCGGGCCGCGGGGGCAGTCGCCCCTGACAGCCGGGCGCGCGCCCGGAGGGCGCTACGCGTCGAGGCCGATCGCGAAGGCGGCCTCGAGGTCGTGCTGGCTGTAGGTGCGGAAGGCGACGTGCGTGTCGGTGGCCTCGACCCCGGGAATCTTGCTGATCCGGCCGGGGATGATGTCCGCGAGGTCGTCGTGGCGTCCCACCCGGACCAGGGCGACGAGATCGTACGTGCCGGTCACCGAGTAGACCTCGCTCACATTGTCGAGCGCGGCGATCGACTCGGCGATCTCCGGAATCCGGTCGACAGACGTCTTGATGAGCACGATCGCGGTGATCACGGCTGGATGTCTCCTTGGGTCGACCCGATGACGACGCTCACCTTACGCCGTGGCCGGTAGCAGACCCATGCGCAGAAGAAGCCGAAGGCGAAGCCGACCACGTGCGCGAGATAGGCGATGCCCGGCCCGCCCTGCGCGGTCTGCGCCGCGAGCCACTGCAGGACGAACCAGAAGCCCAGCACCACCCACGCGGGGAAGCGCAGCGGGATGAAGAAGAGGAACGGGAACAGGCTGGTCACCCGCGCCCGCGGAAAGAGGTAGAGGTACGCGCCGAGCGCCCCGGAGATCGCCCCCGACGCCCCGACCAGGCTCTGCGTGTCCTCCGGGTGCCCGAGGGCGAAGCCGTAGGTGGCCAGGTAGCCGGCCGCGAGGTAGAAGAGGGCGAACCTGACCCGGCCCATCCGGTTCTCGACGTTGTCGCCGAAGACGTAGAGGAAGAGCATGTTGCCGATCAGGTGCAGCCAGCCTCCGTGCAGGAACATCGCGGTGAAGACCGAGACGAACGGCGACTTCCAGAAGCCGTGCGGCACCGGGCAGCCGGCCGGCTGGGCGAGCCGGCCGATCGGCAGCTGCCCGTGGAACAGCTCGGCCGGGATCACCCCCCAGCGGTCGAAGTACACCGCCTGCTCGCACTGGAGCGCGTGCCCGGTGCCGTAGGACGGGGTGAAACCGGAGAGCGGGCCGAGCAGGAAGACCACGGTGCACAGGGCGATCAGCCCGTACGTCACGACCGGTGTGCGGCGGACCGGGTTCATGTCGTGCACCGGGATGACCATGCACCGATCATGACGGAAGGGGCGTAACGGTCACCGGTCGCCTCGCCGCAGCGCGGCGCACCTCCGAGGCCGTAGGGTGACCGGGACGACCGCCCTCGCCGCGCCGCCGGCCCGGGGGCGGGCACCCTCCCGAGACGAGAGGCGCCGATCCGATGCCGGTTCCCCTGCCGACCGCCACCACACGCTGGCGCTGCACCCTGTGCGGCAATCTGACCAGGTTCGACGTGACGCGCTCGACCCGCGTCGTGGAGTACGTCCACCTCGACCTCGCGGGCGAGCCCCGTACCGAGGAGACCGACGTGCTCAGCGAGACCGTCGAATCCGTCCGCTGCCGCTGGTGCAACGCCCTGGACCAGGTCGAACTCGTCGACCGGCCGGGCCGCGACGGCGCCGCCGAAGGGTCCGCGGAAGACGCCGGGGCCGGCGAAGACGGCACCGCGCGCACCGGGGCGGACGGTTCCGCACAGGAATGACCCCCGTTGCGGGGACAATGGAAGCAGCAGGCGGCGGCCGGAGGGATCGAAGGGGGCCGGGAGGGCGCCGAGAACCGGACAGGAGTGATCGGTGGACGACAGCGGCGGCGAACCGGGCGCCGAGGCGAGCGGACCGCAGACGCGGGGCGACGGTGAGCCCGCGCTGGACCGCCCGCTGCCCGAAGGCGTGCGCCATCGCGTCGTGGCCCTCGCAGCCGACGCCTTCGGCGGCTTCACCTATCCCGAACTTCCGGTCTCCCTGCGCCCGTACGCCCGGTTCACGCCCAGCCGGCGGGTGAAGTACGCGGCGACCGCGCTGGCCGCCGCCCTGGAGTCCGACGCCGGCTTCCGGCAGAAGGTCGGCGGCAAGCTGCGCGAGTCGCAGCCGGAGCTGACCGGGGCGCTGGACGCCGGCACCCCGCCGCCCGCCGCCGACCCGCTCGACGTGGCCGCCGCCGCCTACCTGCTGCGCCCCGCCGGCTGGGCGAAACTCGTCGCCACCGCGGGCGAGGAGGCCCAGCGCGCCGACGCGGAACGCGCCGACGAGGAGACGCTGCGCGAGGTCGCCCGGCTGCGCGAGGAGGTCGAGGCGCTGCACGCCCACGCCCGCGCCGAAGCCGGCCGGGCCAGGGCCGAACTCGACACGGTGCGCAGGGAGAGCGACGCCCTGCACCGCAAACTCCGCGCCGCCCAGAGCGATGTGAAGCGCGCGGAGGCGGCGCAGCGCAAGCTGCAGAGCGCGCTCGACGAGGTCCGCGCGAGCGCCGGGCACGAGCGCGCCGCCGCCGAGAGCGAGGCCCGCAGGCTCCGCACCCGGCTCGCCGAGGCGGAGTCCGCGGCCGAGGCGGGCCGCAGGTCCGCCCGCGAGGGCCGCGGCGTCGCGGACGTACGGCTGCGGCTGCTGCTCGACACCGTGCTCGACGCCGCGTCCGGGCTGCGCCGCGAACTGGCCCTGCCGCCGCGGGACACCATGCCGGTGCGGCCCGCGGACACCGTGGACGCGGTGGCGCCCGGCCAGTTCAGCGCCCGCGACATCGCCACCCGCGCGCTGTCCGAGACCGACCCCGCACTCCTGGACCAGCTGCTCGCGCTGCCCCAGGCGCACCTGGTGGTGGACGGCTACAACGTCACCAAGACCGGCTACCCCTCGCTGCCGCTGGAGAAGCAGCGGCTGCGGCTGCTCGGCGGGCTCGCCGCGCTGGCCGCGCAGAGCCGCGCCGAGGTCACCTGCGTCTTCGACGGCGCCGACCTGGACATGCCGGTGCTGCTCGCACCGCCTCGCGGCGTCCGGGTGCTCTTCTCCAAGGCGGGCGAGACCGCGGACGAGTTGATCCGCCGGCTGGTGCGCGCCGAGCCGCCGGGCCGGCAGATCGTGGTCGTCTCCGCGGACCGCGAGGTCGCCGACGGCGTCGCCAAGGCCGGCGCCCGCCCGGTCGCCTCGACGCTGCTGCTCAAACGGCTCGCCCGGGTCTGATCGTTCCGGTCCCGCCGGCCGTTCCGGTTCTGTCGGCCATTCCGATCCTTCTGGCCCTTGTGTCCAGCGGTGTCCGGTTCGGTGCGAACGCCCGTACATGGCACGACTGTTCGCCCTGGAAGGACAACGCAGCGTCGAGCGGCCCTCACCGCGCGTACGGTGCCCGTAAATAATGTGCGAACCGATCGAGATTTTGCCTACAAGGATTTGAACCGATCACAGAAAGGTCACTAAGGTCGGGCGTCGAACCTCCGCGCAGTCGATCATCCAACCCGGATGGCGCTCGGGGGCCGCCCGCCAGCTGAACCGGTAGGCGGCTGAAGGAAGAAGGAGACCGCCTTCGTGGCGTCCCACCGTCGTCCCAAGCCGGCAAGCCGCACACGCGTGACCGTGCTGACCGCGACCGCGGCCGCGGCTGTCGCACTCTCCGCCCAGGCGGCGAACGCCGCTCCCGCCAAGCCGTCCATCAAGGATGCCAAGGCGAAGGTGGACGCGCTCTACTCGCAGGCGGAGCAGGCGACGGAGAAGTACGACGCGGCCAACGAGAAGCTCTCTACCCTCCAGAAGGACGCATCAACCCTTCAGGACCAGGTGGCGCGGCAGCAGCAGCACCTCAACACGCTCAGGGACGGCCTCGGCACCATCGCGGCCTCGCAGTACCGCAGCGGCGGAATCGACCCGTCGATCCAGCTCTTCCTGTCCTCCAACCCCGACAGCTACCTGGACCAGGCCACCGCCCTGGACCAGCTCAGCTCGCTGCAGGCCAGCTCGATGGACCAACTCCAGGACGCCAAGCGGACGCTGGACCAGGAGCGCGCCGAGGCCACCACCAAGCTCGCGGAGCTGCAGAGCACCCGCACCGAGCTGGCGCACCGCAAGACCGAGGCGAAGAGCAAGCTGGCGCAGGCGAAGGCCGTCCTCAACTCGCTGACCTCCGCCCAGCGCGCCGAGATAGCCCGGCAGGACGCCCTGGCCGCCAGCCGCGCCAGCGCCCGCGTCAACCTCGGCGACACCACCGCCGCCAGCGCCCGCGCCGCCTCCGCGTTCAGCTACGCGCAGAGCAGGATCGGCGACCCGTACGTGTACGGCGCGACCGGCCCCAGCTCCTTCGACTGCTCCGGCCTCACCTCGTGGGCCTACGGCCAGGCCGGGGTGTCCATCCCCCGCACCTCCCAGGAGCAGGCGAACGCGGGCACCCGGATCTACTCCGCGTCCCAGCTCCGCACCGGCGACCTGGTGATCTTCTACGGCGACTTCCACCACGTGGGGCTGTACGCCGGCAACGGGCTGGTGCTGCACGCGCCGAAGCCCGGCGCCTCGGTGCGGTACGAGGCGATGGGCGACATGCCGTTCGAGTTCGGCGTCCGCATCGTCTGACGCGCGCGTCGTCGGCAGGTGCCCGCGCGCCTGCCGACGGGCCTGACTCCCGTACGGCGTACGGGTGATGAACACGGCTCCGGCCGACCGCCCAAGCCGCCGTGACCTGCACCGGGGCGCGCCGCGCCCGCATGTGCGAGTGCCCGCCTCTTTGTGCTCTGTGTCACCGGGTCGCTACTGTCTGCTGCCGTGGTCTCCCATCGACGCACCTCGCAGCCGGGCCTGGCCGCCCGCACCACCCGTGTGACCGTGCTGTCCGCGGCCGCTGCCTCCGCCGCGCTGTCCGGAGCCGCGGCGCTGCCGGCCGCCGCCGACCCCTCGGGCGGCCCCCAGGACACCGCCGCCCGGCTGGACCGGCTCTACCAGCAGGCCGAGGTGGCCACCCAGCGCTACGACGGCGCGCAGGAGAGCGCCAAGCGGCTGCGCGCCGAACTGACCGCCCTCCAGGACCGGGCCGCCACCGGCCAGCAGCGCGTCAACGACCTCCGCGACGAACTCGGCGTGCTCGCCGCCTCCCAGTACCGTGAGGGCGCGATCGACCCCACGCTCGCGCTGCTGCTCTCCGACGACCCGGCGCAGGTCCTGGAGCGGGCAGCCACCCTGGACCGGCTCGGCGGCCGGCAGACCGACCGGCTGCGGCTGCTCCAGGAGGCGCAGCGCACGCTGCGCCAGCAGCGCGACCAGGCCGCGGGCAAGCTGACCGACCTCCAGCGGGCCGGGCAGGTGCTGCGGGCCAGGAAGCGGGCCGTCCAGCGGGCGCTGGCCTCGGCGCAGCGGCTGCTCGACACGCTGCCGGCGGCCCAGCGGGCCGGCTACGCGCCCGGCATGACGGACCAGCGCGCCTCCCGCGACCGCGTCGAACCGGACCTCCCCGCGCTGCCGGCCTCCTCCGGCCGCGCCGCCGTCGCGGTCGCCGCCGCGCGCCAGATGCTCGGGGCGCCCTACGTCTGGGGCGCCACAGGACCCAACGCGTTCGACTGCTCCGGGCTCATGCTCTACGCCTACCGGCGGGCCGGCGTCGCCCTCCCGCGCACCTCCCAGGAGCAGATGAACGCCGGCGCCCACATCCCCCTCGACCAGGTCCGCCCCGGCGACCTCGTCATCTACCGGGGCGACGCGAGCCACGTCGCCATGTACGTCGGGGCCGGCCAGGTCATCCACGCCCCCTACCCGGGCGCCCGGGTCCGCTACGACCCGATCGGCATGATGCCGATCAACTCCGTCACCCGCCCCTGACCACCGCGCCGGGCGCGCGCGGCCCGCGGTGTGCCACCGGCGGGTGGGTGGTTGCCCGCGCCGTTCCCCGCGCCCCTGGTGGGGCGGTGACGCCCGGCGCGGTCCGGGCGTAGCCCGGGTTTTTCGGGGGGTGCGGGGAACGGCGCGGCCCGCGGTGGGCCACCGGCCCGGTGGGGGGTGCCGGGGGGTCCCCGGGCCACCGGCCGGTGCGGGGGGCGACGTACGATCGGCGCATGGTGGGACGCCGGGCCGCGGCAGCGGCACTCGTGGCCGCGACCCTCGCGGGATGCAGCGGCGGCGGAGCCGCCCACGCCAAGGCGGCGCCGGACGCCGGGATCCGCACCGTCCTGGCGGCGCGAGCCGCCTCCGTGCTGCACCGCGACCCCACCACCTTCCTCGCCGGCATCGACCCGCACGCCGACCGCTTCGCCGCCGCGCAGCGCAAGGTCTTCGCGAACCTCGCCCAGGTCCCGCTGGCCGCGTGGTCGTACGACGTCGTCAGGACCGGCCCGGCCGTCTTCACGCCGCCCGCCGCGGCGGACGGCGCCCCGCGGACCGCCGCCGAGGTGCGGCTGAGCTACCGGCTGCGCGGCTACGACGCCCAGCCGGTCGTCTCGACCGCGTACCTGACCTTCGACCGGCGCGGCGGCCACTGGTACCTCGCCGCCGACGACGACGGCGCGGCGAGCGGCCACCGCACCGACGTGCAGCTGTGGGACCAGGGCCGGGTCCAGGCCGTCCGCGGGGCGCACAGCCTCGTGCTGGGGCTCGGCGCGCTGCCCCGCCTGAAGGGCTACGCGGCCGACGCGGACCGCGCCGTGCCGCAGGTCGCGCACGCCTGGGGCACGGGCTGGCCGGGCGAGGTGGTCGTCGAGGCGCCCGCCACGCTCGCCCAGATGGGCGCACTGCTGGACACCGGCCCGGCCGCCTACCGCGGCATCGCCGCCGTCACCACCGGCGAGGCGGGCGCCGGTTCCGGCGCGCCGGCGGACCGGGTGATCGTCAACCCCGACGCCTTCGGGCAGCTCTCCTCCTTCGGCCGGCAGGCCGTCCTCACCCACGAGACGACCCACGTGGCGACCCGCACGGCCACCGGCGCGGCCACCCCGCTGTGGCTATCCGAGGGCATCGCCGACTGGGTCGCCTACCGCGAGTCGGGCCGCACCGCGGACCAGCTCGCCCCGGAGCTCGCCGCCGACGTCCGGGCCGGCCGGGTGCCCGGCGCGCTGCCCGCCGCCGCGGACTTCAGGCCCGGCGCGCCCGGCATCGCCCAGGCGTACGAGGGCGGCTGGCTGGCCTGCCGGATGATCGCCGACCAGTGGTCGCCGCAGACTCTGACCTCGCTCTACCGCGCGGTCGACCGCGGTGGCGCCCTCGACGCCCGGCTGCGCGACGCGCTGGGCCTGGGCCTCGACGCGTTCACGGCGCGCTGGCGCACCTATCTGAAGGGGGAGTTGGCGTGAGCGGCGACGGATCGCAGCCGGAGGCGCCGGGCGCCGCCGCGGAGGCCGGACCGGACTCGGACTTCACGCCCGAGCAGATCGCCCGCGGCCGGGCGCTGCGCCGCGGGGTGCTGCCGCTGGTGCTCGCGGGGTCCGCCGCCGCGTTCGCGCTGACCGCCGCGCTCGGCCTGACCTCCGCGGGGGCCGGCCTGGTGGCGGCCTTCGGCGCCGCGTGGTGGGCGCGGGTGGCGGGCGCCGCGGTCACGCTGGTGCTGCTGCCGTTCGTGCTCGGGCTGCCGTTCGCCGCCCGCGGGCGCGTGGTGCGGGCCCGCTTCGGCCTGGTCACGCAGGGCTGGCGGGGCTGGGCGGTGGACCAGCTGCGCGGACTGCTGATCTCCCTCCCGCTGCTGCTGGGCGCGCTGTTCGCGCTCTACGGCCTGGCCGGCGCCACCCGCTGGTGGTGGGTGTGGGCGGCACTGGGCGCGGCCGCCGTGACGGTCCTGCTGTCCTTCCTCGCGCCGCTCGTCCTCGAGCCGCTGTTCAACCGCTTCACCCCGATGGAGCCCGGCCCGCTGCGCGACGCCCTGCTCGCGCTCGCCGCACGCGACGGCGTGACCGTGCGGGACGTCCTGGTCGCCGACGCCTCACGCCGGACGACGGCGCTCAACGCGTACGTGTCCGGCTTCGGCCGCACCCGCCGGATCGTCGCCTACGACACGCTGCTGACCACCGCGGACCCGCGCGAGGTGGAACTGGTCGTCGCGCACGAACTGGGCCACGTCGTGCACCGCGACGTGGCGCGCGGGACGGTGCTCGGCGCGCTCGGCGCGGGTCTCGGGGTGTGCGCGCTCGCGGCCGTCGTGACGTGGCAGCCGCTGCTGGACGCGGCCGGGGTGGACCGGTTCGCGGACCCGCGCTCGGCCTGGCTGCTGGCCGCCGTGGCGGCGCTGGGCGGCGCCCTGCTCGGCCCGGCGGGGCGGGCGCTCAGCCGCGGGGTGGAGCGGCGGGCCGATCTGCACGCCCTGCATCTGACCGGCGCGCCGGGGGAGTTCATCGCGATGCAGCGGCGGCTGACGGTCGCCAACGTCGCCGACCCCGACCCGCCCCGCCTGCTGCACCTGCTGCTGTCCACCCACCCGGCCCCCGCGGCCAGGATCGCCATGGCCCGCGCGCGGCCGGCGGGACGCCCGTAGGGCCGTGCGGCACGAGGCGTTCACTGCTCAGCGCTCAGCGCGAGGTGAGCACCGACGAGGTCTCCGGCAGCGCGCCCCCGCCGCGCACCCCGCCGGCCGCACGGACCGGCACCGTGGACGTCCACAGCCGCCGGCAGGCCACCAGGGACGCGCCGACCAGCAGCGCGTTGCGCACCCCGATCAGCAGGACGCCCCACGCGTCGCTGGCCGTCACATGGTTGAAGAACAGCGGGAACTCCAGCGTCGTGAAGAGCGTCGCCGCCAGCATCAGCAGCACCGGCAGCCGCTGCGAGCTGCCGCGTACGGTCATGCACACCGCGCCTGCGCCGATCAGCCACACCATGTACTGCGGGCTGATCACCCGGCTGGTGGTGGTGAAGACCAGCAGCGCGGTGAACGCCGCGTCGTACGGTGTCGCCGCGCTGTACGTGCGGGCCCGCAGCCGCCACCACAGCAGCCAGCACAACGCCAGCAGGCTCAGCGTCAGCGCCGCCGCGCTCACCAGGTGGACGTGCGGGCCGAGGAACTCCATCGAGCCGTAGTGCATCCGCACCCGCCCCTGCCAGCCCAGGTGCCGCCCGAGGTGGAAGACCATCGCGCCGAGCGACTCCACCTCGGTGCCGCGGTCGGCCTGCATGGTCAGGAACGACAGCGACCCGCTCATCGTCAGTGCGAACAGCGCCGTGAGCGCCGCCGCCGCGCCCGCCGCCGCCGTCCACGCGCGGCGGGTCGCCCGGCCCGGCGGCGTGCCGATCAGCAGCAGCACCGGCCACACCTTCAGCAGCGCCCCGGCGGCGGCCAGCGCGCCGCCCAGCGCGGGACGCCGCGGCAGTGCCAGCAGCGCGGCCACCGCGACCGCGGTCACCAGCACGTCGTAGCGCGCGTACACCAGCGGCCCCAGCAGCGCGACGCCCGCCACCCACACCCACACCCCCGGCATCCGGGCCGCCCGGCGCGCGTCGTACAGCAGCGCCGCCAGCACCAGCGCGTCCGCCAGGAAGGCCAGCGCGAAGAACCCGGTGGTGTACGAGACCAGCGGCACCGCGGCCGGCGCGGCCATCACCGCGGCCGCACCCGGCGGGTACTGCCAGGTCACGTCGTGCGCGGGGAAGGCGCCGTGCCGCAGCACCTCGAACCAGGGCAGGTAGACGTGCGACACGTCGTTGAGGATCACCTGCTGGGGGAAGCGGAAGACCTTGAAGACGAACAGCAGGATGCCGGCGCGGGTCACCACCCACACCGCGAGTGCACGGCCCGAGCGGCCGATAGGAGGACTTGTCACACGACGATCATGCGTGCCGCCGCGTCCCCACCGCCGGACGGACGCGGTGCGCGCGCCCGCCCGGGTGAACGCGGGCCGGCGGCGGCCCGCGGGAGCCTGACGGGGTGACGGACGCCCGCCCGCCGGGGGGCGGCCCCCCCCGCCCGCGCCCGGCGGCGTCCCCGCCGCGCCCGGCCCCTGGACCGAGGAGCACGGCGCCGCCGCGCCGCAGGCGTCCCGCTGTCCGGCCCCGCCGCGGGGACCTGCCCGCCGAGGCGCTCGACCCTGGCGGCCTCGCGGCCTTCCCCGGTGGCGGCTCGGCGCCGGCTCCGCAGCGGCGCGCCGGCGCGGGAGGAGCCGCCGGACCGGCGGCGTCCCCGCGCCGCTCTGGCAGACTCGCCGCATGGCTGAGCACGACCCCGACGGCGGCTACCTCCTCGACAACCGCCAGGTGCAGGCGGGCATCCGCTTCGGCGCCCTGGCCGAGCTGTTCGACCCGGTGACCTTCCGGCACGTCGACCGGCTCGGGATCGGCCCCGGCATGCGCTGCTGGGAGGTCGGCGCCGGCGGCCCCTCCGTACCCCTCGGCCTGGCCGAACGGGTCGGCCCGACCGGCACGGTGGTCGCCACCGACATCGACGTCGCCTGGACCCGGGAGATCGCCGGCGGCCCGATCGAGGTGCTGACCCACGACGTGGCGGCCGACCCGCCGCCGCCCGGCGGCTTCGACCTGGTGCACGCCCGGCTGGTCCTGGTGCACGTCGCCGACCGCGCCGAGGCGCTGCGCCGGATGGTCCAGGCGCTGCGGCCGGGCGGCACGCTCCTCCTGGAGGACGCCGACCCCGCGCTGCAACCGCTGCTCTGCCCCGACGAGTCGGGCCCCGACCAGCGGCTCGCCAACCGGCTGCGCTCCGGCTTCCGCACCCTGATGGCCGCCCGCGGCGCCGACCTCGCCTACGGCCGCACCCTGCCCCGGGTGCTGCGCGAGGCCGGGCTGCACGACGTGCGGGCCGACGCGTACTTCCCGATCACCTCCCCGGCGTGCGCCGTGCTGGAGGACGCGACGGTGCGGCAGATCCGCCACCACCTGACCGGCCGGGGCCTCGCCACCGACGAGGAGATCGACCGCCACCTGGCGAACGTCGCCGCCGGCCGCCTCGACCTCGCGACCGCCCCCCTCATCTCGGCGTGGGGCCGCCGCCCGTAGCCCCCGGGGCCCGGAGAACCGCGCCCACCGCCCGCCGGCCCGGTGTCGCGTGTCTGCCCCCCCGCGTCAGCGTGGTCCGCGCGCTCGGACCTGCGTCAGACCGACCCGCCGAGCACTGCCAGATGGGCTTCGGCGGCGCGGGAGAGGCTGTCGAGGAGGGCTTTGCCCTTGGCGGCGGTGGCCAGGGACGGCTGGCCGATGATCCCGTTGGCCGTGTAGCCGGCCATGCCGAGGGTGAGCAGGTGCGGCCGTTCGGGGGCCGAGTGGTCGGTCGCCTCGATGCCGCCGTGGACGAGGTGGGGCGCTCCGTGCAGGAGGAGGGAGGTCTCGAACTCTCCGCCGTGCATGTCCTCGGCGGCGTCGCTCTCCAGTTCGGCGTCCGCGCGGGCTTGGGCGCGATCCTCGTGGACGGGGAAGAGAGCGACGCGCGGGCCGCTGACGTTGATCTCCTGGGCGACGTTCGACAGGACGTAGTTGCCGCCGTGGCCGTTGACGATGAGCAGTCCGGGCGTGCCCGATGCTTCGAGTGAGCGCCAGATGTCGTTCACGATGGCGTAGAGGGTGGTGGCGCTGATGCTCACCGTGCCGGCCATCGGGGCGTGCTCGTGGGAGCAGGAGATCGTGACCGGCGGCAGGAGGAAGAGGTCGTGGTCCTCGGCGATACGGCGGGCGAGGAGACAGGCGATGGCCGTGTCCGTGATCAGCGGAAGGTGTTCGCCGTGCTGCTCGAAGCTGCCGACCGGCAGGACCGCGACGGCCTTGCCCCTGCGGTGCTCGTCACCCGACGTGGCTTGTGTGATCAGATCTTCCATGATCTCCAGCATCTCCCATGTGTGCCGCTCACGTTAAGCCGTGAGGCGCTCGCGGAGGATCTGGAACCGCTCGGTGAACGCCGCGACGGCTGACACGTCCGATCGTGCCCCCATCGCCGATGCGACGCTGTCCAGCTCGGCCAACGTCCGTGCGGACCCGGTCTGCTGGACGATGGCCAGTGCCCTGGTCGCGGTGTCGGCGGCCGACTCGGGTTCGCCGGCCCTGGCGTAGGCGCGGGCCAGCCGTGCGAGATACACGCTCCGGTCGTTGCGGTAGACCCGCGGCAGGGTCGCCAACGCAGCTTCGAGGAGTTCCACCGCCCGCAGGGGCTCGCCGAGGTCGGTCCAGCAGTTGGCGCGCTGGATCTCGATGTACGCCGGAGTGCAGTACGAGGTGTCGAGTTTGGAGTCGGGGCGGGCCGCGGTGAGCGCGGAGGCGAGGTCGTGGGCCTCGTCGAACTTCGCGAGCGCCGCCCTGGGGTTCTGCATCAGCGCGTACCCCTGCGCCTCCTGCTGCGCGGCGAGTGCGGTGATCTGGGGTGTCAGATCAGGCAGCCGCTGCGCCGCTCGCGCGAGTGCCACGGCTTTCTGCGCACTGCCCTGCGCCGCCGCCTGATGGCTCTTTCGATAGAGCACATACGACTGCAAGTGGTCGTCGGCGGCCTCCTGCGCCCACTCCATCGAACGGTCCGACCACGTGGCAGCGGTCCGGAAGTCACCGAGATCCTGACAGAGCCATCCCAGGAACTCCGTCACCAGGGCGCCGGTCCGGAGCAGCGCCTCCCGGGCTGCTCCGTCGGCGCGCTCCAGCAGACGCGCGATGCTCTGCGCATGGTGGACAGTGGAGGGGACGCTCTGCCGCGCGCCGAAGAAGTTGGCTCCCTTGTACAGCTCGGGAAGCTGGCTCTCGATGAGCGAGAGCACGAACTGGGGGTCGTTCAGATCGTCCTCCGCACTGGCGATCCACCCGTCGTCATCAGGGCCTGAGGGCATCCACGTGGGGACGGTGGCGGAGAACGGAAGGACCGGATGCCGGCCGTCGCTCGGTTCCCACTCCCGCCGGGCCAGCCCGAGCAGACGGCCGGGAATGCGCAGGCCGTCAGCGATGCGTTCCACGACGCTGATGTCCTTGACCACGCGTTGGCCGGCGATCACCTCGGCCACCCGGCTGGGAGTCATGTCGCAACGGCGGGCTATCAGCGAGGGGTAGATCCCGGCGCGGGCCTTGACGAGGCGGAAGATCTGCGAGAAGTCGCGTTGGCGGCACGCCTCGATCATCTCGGGATCGCCCAGTAATCGGGCGGGGAGTTCCTGGGGCGGCTGGTATCTGGTCATGGGCGGCGCTCCGTGAGAGGCGGTTCGCGCTGGCTTGCGTGGTCGGCCGGTGACGCGATGTTATCCATGGTGGGTAACCACGCTGGGCTATTCCCATGATCCGTCAGCCGAAAGCCTGATCCCCATGCAGCTACGACAGGCGAGTGTGGATGAGCGGGCGGTGATCCGGCGCTGGGGCCGGGACCGCCGGAATGTGGCTACGGCCCGTGGCGTCCTGCTGAAAGCGTTGACCGAGTGGGGCTTGGAGGAGATCGCCGACTCCGCCGTCCTCGTTCTCTCCGAACTCCTCACCAACGCTGTCCGCCACGCGCATGTGCCGGCCGGGCGGGAGATCGAGACCCGCTTCCGGCTCACCGGCGACCGCGTACGGATCGAGGTGCACGACTCCTCGGACGAGAAGCCCGTACGCGGCATGGCCGACGTCGATTCGCTCGACGGTCGCGGGCTCTGGCTGGTCGACACGCTGTCCGGCTCGTGGGGTGTCACAGCCCGGGACGGCGTCGGCAAAGTCGTCTGGGCCGAGTTCCGCCTCCCGGGCACCGGCGGGGATGACCGTGGCGCGTAGCCATTCCTTCGTGGCGATCACGCGGGGCCGCCACGAGCAGGTCAAGACGGCTCGCATGGTGCGGACGAGCGCGAGCGAGCTGCTGCGCGTCGGGCGTGGGCGTGGGGAACAGGGCCGGCTCCGGTGAGCGGTTCGGAGGGTGGCACGGTGCGGTCCCGCCTGCGCCTCGGGCAGTGGATCTTGGCAACGGACACTGAGAGCGGACCGCTGATCCACGAAGCGGAGTGCACGACATGCGACGAGAAGTCGGACGCGGCGGGCGACTGGGACCACTCCAGCTGTGGTGCCTGCGCCACGCCGGCCGCACCGGCCACACGGGTTTCCGCGGAACGGTGGTGGGCTTCTTCCGGGCGTCGTTGGAGGAGGTGCTGTGACGTCCCGATCCGGCGAGTCACGCGAGCGACGTGCGAGGACGCCCTCGCCTGTCTCGCCCGGCCCCCTGAGCTGAGCTGTTGGGCGATTACCCGCAACGATGTGACCGGACCACCCCTGTTCCTGGACGGCTGGGGGTCCGGCTGGCAATCCGCGAGCGGACCCCGGTGCCGACGGTACTCGGGACGCTCACCCTTCCCCGCGCACCGCGGCCAGAAGCTGTTGCCACTGGGGGCGCGGCGCTCCTGAATACGCGCTCACATCGTCGTCCGGATAGACTCCGACGACGTCCCAGCCGTCGCGGACGCACAACGTCCGGCAGTCTCTCGTCCCGGCGGCCACGTCCAACCCGGCGCCGCCGCGATCCCGACTGATCCGGCAGTAGATTGCTGCTCGCCTCCTCATAGTCACATAGGTACATCCTGCTGTGGACAAGACCCTGATCGTCACCAATGACTTCCCGCCGCGGCCCGGCGGCATCCAGTCCTTCGTGCACAGCATGGCGCTGCGGCTGGACCCGGGGCAGGTGGTGGTCTACTGCTCGACGTGGAAGGACGCCGCCGAGGTCGAGCGGTTCGACGCGGAGCAGCCGTTCCCGGTGGTCCGGGACCGGACCGGGATGCTGCTGCCGACCCCGCGGGTGACCCGCACGGCGGCCGGGCTGCTGCGCGAACACGGCTGCTCCTCGGTGTGGTTCGGCGCGGCCGCGCCGCTCGGCCTGATGGCCCCGGCGCTGCGCAGGGCCGGCGCGCGGCGGCTGGTCGGCACCACCCACGGACACGAGGCCGGCTGGGCGCAGCTGCCCGTCAGCCGCCGGCTGCTGCGCAGGATCGGCGAGGGCACCGACACGCTCACCTATCTCGGCGAGTACACCCGTTCGCGGATCGCCGCCGCGCTCACCCCGGAGGCGGCCGGGCGGATGGTGCAACTGCCGCCGGGCGTCGACGAGAAGACCTTCCACGCCGGGTCGGGCGGGGAGGCGGTGCGGGCCGCGCTGGGGCTCGCCGACCGGCCGGTGGTGGTGTGCGTCTCGCGGCTGGTGCCGCGCAAGGGCCAGGACACGCTGATCCTCGCCATGCCGCGCATCCTGCGCGAAGTGCCGGACGCCGCGCTGCTGATCGTCGGCGACGGACCGTACCGCGGTGACCTGGAGCGGCTCGCCGAACGCACCGGGGTGGCCGCGGCGGTCCGGTTCACCGGCGCGGTGCCGTGGAGCGAACTGCCCCCGCACTTCGGCGCCGGCGACGTCTTCGCGATGCCCTGCCGCACCCGCCGCGGCGGACTCGACGTCGAGGGCCTGGGGATCGTCTACCTGGAGGCGTCGGCGACGGGCCTGCCCGTGGTGGCCGGGGACTCCGGCGGCGCGCCCGACGCGGTGCTCGACGGCGAGACCGGCTGGGTCGTCCCCGGCGGCTCACCCGAGCAGGCCGCTGAGCGCATCCTCATCCTGCTCCGCGACCCCGACCTGCGCGCCCGGATGGGCCGTCGCGGCCGCGAGTGGGTCGAGGAGGCGTGGCGCTGGGACCTGCTGGCGGCCCGGCTGCGCTCGCTGCTCTGAGCCCCGGTTCTGAGCCCCGGCGCTGGGCCGCTGCGCCGAGGCCCCGGCGCGGCCGCGCTACTTCGCGTACAGCCCCTCGATCTCGGCGGCGAAGTCCACCGTCACCACATTGCGCTTGAGCTTCAGCGACGGCGTCACGTGGCCGGACGCCTCGGTGAACTGGGTCGGCAGGATGCGGAACCTGCGCACCGACTCCGCCTGGGAGACCGCCGCGTTGCCCTCGTCCACGGCGCGCTGGACGGCGGCCAGCAGATCGGGGTCGGCGGCCAGTTCCGCCGTGGTGCGGCCGGTCTTGCCGTGCTGCTCCGCCCAGTGCGGCAGGAACTCCTCGTCGAGCGTGATCAGCGCGGCGACGAAGGGACGCGCCTCGCCGACGACCATGCACTCGGCGACGAGGGCGTCCGCCCGGATGCGGTCCTCGATCACCGCGGGCGCGACGTTCTTGCCGCCGGCCGTCACGATGATCTCCTTCTTGCGGCCGGTGATGGACAGGTAGCCGTCCTCGTCCAGCGCGCCGAGGTCGCCGGTGTGGAACCAGCCGTCGGCCATCGCCTCGGCGGTGGCCGGCTCGTTGTTCCAGTAGCCGGAGAACAGGTGCTCGCCGTAGAGCAGCACCTCGCCGTCGTCGGCGATCCGCACCGTGGAGCCGGGCAGCGGCTGGCCGACGGTGCCGATCTTCGTACGGTCCCAGGGGTTGAAGGCGGTGGCCGCGCACGACTCGGTGAGGCCGTAGCCCTCCAGGACGGTGAAGCCGATGCCGCGGTAGAAGTGGCCGAGCCGGTCGCCGAGCGGCGCGCCGCCGGAGATCGCGTGGGTGGCCCTGCCGCCCAGCACCGCGCGGAGCTTGGCGTAGACGAGCCGGTCGAAGACCTTGTGGGAGAGCCTGAGCTTCAGCGAGGGCCCGGCCGGGGTGTCCAGCGCGCGGCTGTACTCGATCGCGGTCGTGGCGGCCCGGTCGAAGATCCGGCCCTTGCCGCCCGCCTGGGCGGTGGCGCGGGCGGAGTTGTAGACCTTCTCGAAGACCCGCGGCACGCCGAGGATCAGGGTGGGGCGGAAGCCCTGGAGGTCGTCGGTGAGGTTCTTGATGTCGGGCACGTGGCCGAGCCGGATCGGCGCCATCACGCTGGCCACCTCGACGAGCCGGCCGAACACGTGGGCGAGCGGCAGGAAGAGCAGCACCGAGGAGTGGCCGGTGCGGAAGAGCGGGGCGAGCCGCTCCACCACGTTGCCGCACTCGGCGAAGAAGGCACGGTGGCTGAGCACGCAGCCCTTCGGGCGGCCGGTGGTGCCCGAGGTGTAGACGATGGTGGCGGGGGAGTCGGCGGTGGCCGAGCCGGCCCGCTCGTCGGCGACGGCGTCGGAGACGTCGGTGCCCGCCGCGGTGAGCGCGTCGACGGCGCCCGCGTCGATCCGCCACACGTGCTTGAGCTGCGGCAGCCGCTCCCGTACGGACTCCACGAGGCCCTCGTGCGCCCCGGACTCCACGACCAGCGCGACCGCGCCGGAGTCGCCGAGGATCCACTCGACCTGCGAGGCCGAGGACGTCTCGTACACCGGCACGGTGACCGCGCCGGCGCTCCAGACCGCGAAGTCGAGCAGCGTCCACTCGTAGCGGGTCCTGGACATCAGGGCGACCCGGTCGCCGGGCTGCACGCCGGAGGCGATCAGCCCCTTCGCGGCGGCCCGCACCTCGGTCAGGAACGCCGCCGCGGTGACGTCCTGCCAGGTCCCCGTCGCGTCCTTGCGGCCGAGTACGGCGGTGTCCGGGTGCTGTGCGGCGTTGCGGCGGACGAGATCCGTCAGATTGCCGTCCGCGGGGACCTCGTACAGGGCCGGAAGGCTGAACTCACGCAAGGCGACTGCTCCTCATCGGTGCCACGGCGCACCCGGAGGGAAGTGGGACGGCCTGGACGTTACCCATCGGTAAAGCTCCGGCGATAGAGGGGCAGTACAGATGTTTTAAGCATCACACACCGAGGGCGGGGGGTGGCACCGCTCGCCGAACCCTAGACCAGCGGCCGCCGCCGGCGCAGGCGGCCCCTGACTATGTGCCCGCTATAGGGTGACGCCATGCGGGTGCATGTGGTGAGCGACGTCCACGGCGCGGTAGAGGCGCTCTCCCGGGCGGGCGACGGCGCGGACGCGGTGGTCTGCCTCGGCGACCTGATCCTCTTCCTGGACTACGCCGACCACTCGCGCGGCATCTTCCCGGACCTGTTCGGGGCCGAGAACGCGGACCGGATGGTCGAACTGCGCACCGCCCGCCGCTTCGAGGAGGCCCACGAGCTGGACCGCAGCCTGTGGGCCGGGCTGGACCGCCGCGCCGTCATCGAGCGGGCGGTGCGCAAGCAGTACGCCGAGCTGTTCGCCGCCTTTCCCACCCCCACCTACGCCACGTACGGCAACGTCGACATCCCCGCGCTCTGGCCGGAGTACGCCGGGCCCGGCACCACCGTGCTGGACGGCGCCACCGCGGAGATCGGCGGCCGCGTCTTCGGCTTCGTCGGCGGCGGCCTGCGCACCGCGATGCGCACCCCGTACGAGATCGACGAGGGGGAGTACGCCGCGAAGGTCGCCGCCCTCGGCCGGGTCGACGTGCTCTGCTCGCACATCCCGCCCGCGCTGCCCGAACTCTGCTACGACACCACCGCGCGGCGCTTCGAGCGCGGCAGCGAGGCGCTGCTCGAGGCCATCCGCTCGACGCAGCCGCGGTACGCGCTGTTCGGCCACGTCCACCAGCCGCTGCTGCGGCGCACCCGGATCGGCCGCACCGAGTGCGTCAACGTCGGCCACTTCAACCACACCCGCACCCCGTGGGCGATGGAGTGGTGACCGGGCCGTCGGTCCGGCGCGGCCGGGCGCGATAGCCTTCGACAGGGCTGGCGTCCGGCAGCCGGCAGCACGTTTCAGGAGGACCACGGCCATGGCGGAACACACGAGGTCGAGCATCACGATCGAAGCGGCCCCGGCCGCGGTCATGGGCGTCATCGCCGACTTCGGCCGCTACCCGGAGTGGACCGGCGAGGTGAAGGAGGCCGAGGTGCTCGCCACCGACGCCGCCGGGCGCGCCGAGCAGGTCAGGCTGCTGCTGGACGCGGGCGCGATCAAGGACGACCACACCCTCGCCTACCGCTGGATCGGCGACAGCGAGGTGCAGTGGTCGCTGGTGAAGTCCCAGATGCTGCGTACCCTCGACGGCTCCTACGCGCTCGCGCCGCTCGACGGCGGACGGGCGACCGAGGTCACCTACCAGCTCACCGTCGACGTGAAGATCCCGATGCTCGGGATGATCAAGCGCAAGGCCGAGAAGGTCATCATCGACCGGGCGCTGGCCGGGCTGAAGAAGCGGGTGGAGACGGCGCCGGAGGCCGGCGCCACCGGTGAGGGGACCGGGGCCGGCGCGTCCGGCGAACCGGCCTGACCGGTGGCCGCCGACACGCCCGTACCGGACGGACGCCCGCGCACGCCTGAGGCGTCGCCGCCGGGATCGTCGCGGCCCGCAACCCGGCAGCCCGCAGCGCGGCAGCCGGCGCCCCAGCAGCACGCAGCGCAGCACCCCGCACCGTCGAAAGCGGTACCGCCGATGCCCGTCCGCACCCTGCTCGTCACCGGCGCGGGCGGCGCCGGCCGCACCACCGTCGCCGCCGCGGTCGCGCTGGCCGCCGCCCGCGACGGCGACCGCACCCTGCTGCTGACCCGCGACGCCGACGCGGCCGCCCACCTGCTGCCCGCCGCCGCGGGCGCGGCCGGCGGCACCATGGCCGACGGGCTGCCGCGCCCCGCACCGGTCGACGGGGTGGACGGCGTCGACGGCCTGTACGTGGCCGTCGTCGACACCGCCGCCTCCTTCCGCTCCGGCGCGCTGGACGTCCAGGACCGGATCGGCAGCCTGCTCTCGCTGCTCGGCGCGGCCCCGCTCGACCCCGAGGAGCTGACCGAGCTGCCCGGCGCGGACGCGCTCGCGCTGCTGCGGGTGCTGCGGCAGGCGGGCGCGCTCGGCGCGGACTCGGCCTGGGACCTCGTCGTGGTCGACCTGCCGCCGGTGCGCGAGGCCGTCGCCCTGCTCGCGCTGCCCGAGCAGCTGCGCCGCTACCTGGGCCGGCTGCTGCCCGCCGACCGGCAGGCGGCGCGGGCGCTGCGGCCGGTGCTCGCGCAGCTCGCCGGGGTGCCGATGCCCGCGGAGTGGGCGTACGAGGCGGCCGCCCGCGCGGACCGCGAACTGGCCGCCGTGCAGGCCGTGATCGACGCGCGCGGGACCTCCGTCGCGGTGGTCGTCGAGCCGGGCCCCGCCGCCCTGCGCACGCTGCGCACCGCGCGCACCGGGCTCGCCCTCTACGGCCACCGGCCGGCCGGCGTGGTGGCGAACCGGGTGCTGCCCGCCGGGTCCGCCGACCCCTTCCTCGCCGGGCTGTCCGGACAGCAGCAGGAACACCTGAAGGAACTCGCCGACGCCTGCGCGGCGGACGGCGCGGAGCTGCGCGAGACCCCGCACCTGGGCCGGGCGCCGCACACCCCGCGCGATCTGCTCCGGCTGCTGGACCCGGCCGGCCCCGCCGGCGGCGGACCGGTCGAGCTGGGCCGGCCGATCGGGGTGGGCGGGCCGATCGGGGTGGGCGGGCCGTCCGCGGGCGCGGCGGCCGAGCCGCGCCCCGACCCGTGGACGGTGCAGGACCGGCTCGCCGACGAGGGCCAGTTCGTCTGGACGCTGCCGCTGCCCGGCGCCACCCGCGAGGGGCTCGACCTGGTCAGGCGGGGCGACGAACTGGTCGTCGACGCGGGCGGCTTCCGGCGGATCGTGCCGCTGCCGTCGGCGCTGCGCCGCTGCACGGTCGCCGGGGCGGCGCTGCGCGACGACGCGCTGCAGGTGCGGTTCACCCCCGATCCCGGGCTGTGGCCGCGCTGAGCCCGGCTGCCACCGCGGGAGTTCGGGTACCGTCGAAGGGAAGCCGAGGCAGCAGCGGCGAACACCCCGAGCGCCCCGTTTGGAGCCGATCATGAGCGAAGCCACGGACCGACCCGCCGACGAGGGCGCGGAGCGTCCCCACGCGGACGCGTGGGCCAAGGCCAGCGCGGAGGACATCGCGGCCGAGCACGCCCGCAGGCGGGCCGAGGGCGGACCGGACACGGGCAGCGCGGCGGAGGAGCTGCGCCGGCTCGCCGACGCGGTCGGCGCCGCGGTGACCGACCGGCTGGGCACCCTCGGCAACCCCGCGGTGCAGATGGCCGCGCAGGGCGTCCTCTCCCAGGTGCGTTCTGTTGTCGAACCCATCGTGGAGCGCAACCCCGACGTCTTCGACCACCTCGCGGCCGCGGGAGCCGAACTCCTGGCGGCTTACCGGTCCGCGGTGGCCGGAGCAGAGGGCCGCTGGACGGCCGGCGGAGGTTCCTCGCGTTCAACCGCTGAACACATCGACCTCGACTGACCCTCCCTCCGGTACGGTTCTCTTAGCGGGGAACGACCGAAAACTGAGGGACACATGGGACTCACCATCGGCGTCGACATCGGCGGCACCAAGATCGCGGCCGGAGTGGTCGACGAGGAAGGCTCGATTCTCGAGACTGTCAAGGTGCCGACTCCGTCGACTCCCGAAGGCGTCGTGGACGCGATCGTCGAGTCGGTTCGCCAGGTCAGCACCGGTCACCAGATCGAGGCCGTCGGCATCGGCGCCGCCGGTTACGTCGACGACAAGCGCGCCACCGTCCTCTTCGCGCCGAACATCAACTGGCGGCACGAGGCGCTCAAGGACAAGGTCGAGCAGCGCGTGGGCCTGCCCGTGGTGGTGGAGAACGACGCCAACGCGGCGGCCTGGGGCGAGTACCGCTTCGGCGCGGGACAGGGCCACTCCGATGTGATCTGCATCACGCTCGGGACGGGTCTGGGCGGCGGCATCATCATCGGCAACAAGCTCCGCCGCGGGCGCTTCGGCGTCGCCGCCGAGTTCGGCCACATCCGGGTCGTCCCGGACGGCCTGCTCTGCGGCTGCGGCAGCCAGGGCTGCTGGGAGCAGTACGCCTCGGGCCGCGCCCTGGTGCGCTACGCCAAGCAGCGCGCCGCCGCCACCCCGGAGAACGCCGCCGCGCTGCTGGCGCTCGGCGACGGCACCCCGGAGGGCGTCGAGGGCCGGCACGTGAGCGCGGCCGCCCGGCAGGGCGACCCGGTCGCGATCGACTCCTTCCGCGAGCTGGCCCGCTGGGCCGGCGCCGGACTCGCCGACCTCGCCTCGCTCTTCGACCCGTCCGCGTTCATCGTCGGCGGCGGCGTCTCCGACGAGGGGGAGCTGGTCCTCGACCCGATCCGCAAGTCGTTCCGGCGCTGGCTGATCGGCGGCGAGTGGCGGCCGCACGCCCAGGTGCTCGCCGCGCAGCTCGGCGGCAAGGCCGGACTGGTCGGCGCGGCGGACCTGGCCCGCCAGGGCTGACCCGCCGCCCGCGGAGAGGCGCCCGCGGAGAGACACCTGAGGAGAAGCACGCGCAGTGGAGGATCTGCCGAGTTCCACGACCGAGCCAGGGGGCTCGGCGGTCGTCCGCGTGCTCAGCTACAACGTCCGCTCCCTGCGGGACGACACGGCGGCGCTGGCCCGGGTGATCCGAGCCTGCGCCCCCGACCTCGTCCTGATCCAGGAGGCCCCGCGGTTCTTCCGCTGGCGCAAGGCCGCGGCGCGCCTCGCCGAGGCCACCGGGCTGTACTACGTGACCGGCGGCGCGACGGCCACCGGCCCGATGATCCTCAGCTCCCTGCGCGCGGACGTGGAACGCACCGAGGACCTGCTCATGCCGCACACCCCCGGGCTGCACCGGCGCGGCTTCGCGACCGCCGTGCTGCGCTTCGGCGGGGCGCGGCTGGCCGCGGTCTCCACCCATCTCAGCCTCAGCCCGGCCGAGCGCCGCGCCCAGGCCGGCCTGGTGCTGGAGCGGGTGGCCGCGATGGGGGAGCCGCACGTCGTCCTCGGCGGCGACTTCAACGAGCCCCCCGAGCGGCCCGGCTTCTCCCGGATCGCCGCCGCCCTGCACGACGGTCACGCCACGGCGCCGTGGGGCGGCGCGATCACCAACCAGCGCGCGCCGTTCCAGCGGATCGACGCGATCTTCACCACCGACGGCATCGAGGTGCTCGGCTGCGGGGTGCCCTCCGCGCTCCCCGGCGTCACCGACGCCGACCTGCACGCGGCCACCGACCACATGCCGGTGCTGGCCGCGCTGCGCGTCCCGCCGGCCTGACGGCCTCCCGGGCGCCGCGGCCGCGGGCGCGGCCCGCGCCGTCGGGGCGGTCAGACGACGGCGCCGCCGCCGGGCAGGTCGTCGTCGTCCTCACCGGTGCGCATCCGGGCGACCAGGGTGGCGAAGCCGCCGAGGAACCCGCCCACGCCCAGCAGGATCGCCCACCAGGTCAGGTCGAGCTGGAGGAGCACGAACGCCAGCAGCAGCAGCGGCCCGCCGAGCACCGCCAGCCAGGCGAACTTGGTCGTGACGTCGGCCTCCGGCAGCGGCGGCGGCTCGGGCGGCACGAAGTGCGCCTCGTCCTCGTCCTCCACCAGCTCGAAGTCCCGCGGCCCGGTGATCACCGGGTGGATCACGATGCTGCGGTTCGGCGGCGGCGGGGGAGGAGGCGCCGGAGCCGGCGGCGGGGCGGCGGCCGGCGGGTCCGGGACGTTCTCCGCCTCGGGCCAGGCCGCGGCCGTGCCGGGCTCGGGCTCCGCGTCGTACCCCGCCACCAGCGCCGCCCACGCCGCGTCCTCGTCCAGCGGCGCGGCGCCCTCTTCCTCGCGGTCGGCGTCAGCCACCTGCCGCCCCCTCCTCGGCCGCGTCCGCGACCGCCGCGGCAGCGGCGCCGGCCGGGCCCGCGGGGCCCGCGGACAGCCGCCGCACGAACTCGTAGGACTCCTCGAAGATCTGCCCGGCGTCGTGGTCGAGCGTCGCCACGTGGTAGCTGCGCTCCAGCACCCGCTCGGTGACGTCCAGCGAGGACACCCTGCCGAGCAGCAGCGCCGAGTTCGACGGGTGCACCACGTGGTCGACCCTGCTGTGCAGGAGCAGCAGCGGCTGCGTCACCTGCGGCAGCGCGGGCCGCACCGTGCGCCACAGCCTGGTCAGCTCGTACACCCCCTGCAGCGGCGTCCGCTCGTAGCCCAGCTCGCGGCTGCCCTCCAGCGCGATGTCGCTGGCGATGCCGGCCACCGACGGCACCACGTGGCGCAGCAGCGGGACGGCCTTCAGCTGCACGCTGTCGGCCTTCACCGACGGGTTGACCAGCACCAGGCCGCTGATCGCGGCGCCGTGCCGCTGGGCCAGCCGCAGCGCCAGCGTGCCGCCCATCGACAGGCCGCCGACGAACACCCGGGAGCACTGGGCGGACAGCCGCACCAGCTCGCGGTCGACCTCCGCGTACCAGTCCTGCCATCCTGTGACCCGCATGTCCTGCCAGCGCGTGCCGTGTCCGGGCAGCAGCGGCACCGACACCGTCAGGCCGCGCTCCGCCAGGTACTCGCCCCAGGGCCGCAGCGACTGCGGGCTCCCGGTGAATCCGTGGCAGAGCAGGACGCCGGTCTCGCCGCCTTCATGGCGGTACGGTTCGGCTCCGGACATGAGCGGCACCGGGGTCTCCTGTCGAGGCAGCAGGACGCAGAACGCGTTCGGGTAGTTCAGCGTACGCGGACGGCGTCCACACCGGTAAGCCCCACCGGGCCGCAGGGGCGTTAAGGTCATTGCGTCGGAAACTGGAGGCACGTTTGTTCTACGGCGCGATGAAGATCGTGATTGGCCACCCCATCAAGGCAGCCTTCCGCCCGTGGGTCGAGGGGTTGGAGAACATCCCCAAGGAGGGTCCCGCGATCCTGGCGAGCAATCACCTGTCCTTCTCCGACTCCTTCTTCCTTCCTGCGGTCCTCGACCGCAAGGTGACCTTCATCGCCAAGGCGGAGTACTTCACCTCGCCCGGCATCAAGGGGAAGCTCACCGCCGCGTTCTTCAAGGGCGTCGGGCAGTTGCCGGTGGACCGCTCGGGCGCGCGCGGCGCGGGGCAGGCGGCGGTCAAGGACGGCCTCGCCGTGCTGGAGCGCGGCGAGCTCTTCGGGATCTATCCCGAGGGCACCCGCTCACCCGACGGCCGGCTGTACCGGGGCAAGCCCGGCGGCCTCGCCCGGGTCGCGCTCGCCTCCGGCGCTCCGGTGATCCCGGTCGCGATGATCGACACCGAGAAGGTGCAGCCGGTGGGGCAGGTCATGCCGAAGTTCAGTGTGCGGCCGGGGATCAGGATCGGCCGGCCGCTGGACTTCAGCCGGTACCACGGCATGGAGTCCGACCGCTTCATCCTGCGGTCGGTCACCGACGAGGTCATGTACGAGATCATGAAGCTGTCGGGGCAGGAGTACGTCGACATCTACGCGACGGCCGCGAAGCGGCAGATCGCCGAGGCCGCGGAGCGGGCGTAGCCCGCGCTTCTCCCCGTCCGGGGGGCTGCGCTCCGGGTTCTCGCCGTGGGGCGCGCGCCCCTGGCGGCCGGCTTTCCGCCGGTGGCGGGTGGTCCGCGCCGTTCGGCCGCGGCCGGCGGCCGGCTTCCTGCCGGTGGTGGGCTGGTCGCGCCGTTCCCCGGGCCCCTGAGGGGGTGGGCCGCGTCGTCGGTGCGCCGCAGCGCCCAGGAGTGCGGGGTGGGGGCGGCCTCGGCCGTCTCCGGGGGAGGCCGCGCCGGCAGGCGCTACGGTGGCGCGGAGGAAGGGGGGCCGGATGGCCATGCGGATGTCCGTCGAGCAGCCGCTGTGGCGCGCGCTGACCGCCTACCGCGTGCTGACCCTCGGGTACGCGGTCGCCCTCTACGCGCACGCGTACGGCTCGCTGCGCCACCCGCTGCCCGGCGGCTGCTACATGGCCCTGCTCTCGGTGTGGACCCTCGGCACGATCGGCCGGGTGCGCGGCGCCGAGCGGTGCACCAGGCCGTTCCTGGCGGTGGACCTGACGATGGCGGTCGGCGGCATCCTGCTCACCGGCTGGGTGGACACCGCGGGCCGGATCGAGTCGGGCGCCTTCACCCTGCCGTCGATATGGACGGCCGGCGCGGTCCTCGCGTACGCCCTGAAGGGCGGCTGGCGCTGGGCCGCTGTGGCGTCCACGGCGGTGGCCGCCGCCGACCTCGCGGAGCGCGGCACGCCGAGCCGCGACACCGTGCACAACGTGGTGCTGGTCTGGGTGGCGGGCGTCGCCATCGGCTACGTCGTGGAGGTGGCCCGCGCCAGCGAGCGGACGCTGGCCCGCGCGCTGCAGATCGAGGCCGCCACCCGCGAACGCGAACGGCTCGCCCGCGACATCCACGACGGCGTGCTGCAGGTGCTCGCCATGGTGCAGCGCCGCGGCAACGCGGCCGGCGGCCGCGCCGCCGAGCTGGGCCGGCTGGCCGGCGACCAGGAGGCCGCGCTGCGCGCGCTGATCTCCGGCGCCCCGCCGGCCGGCGCCGCGCGCGGCGAACCGGCGGCGCGCGGCCCGCGGGACCTGCGCGCGCTGCTCGCGCCGCACGCCGCCTCCGCGCGGGTCACGCTGTCCGCGCCGGGCACGCCGGTGCTGCTCGACCCGGAGCCCGCCGCCGAGCTGGCCGCGGCGGTCGGCGCGGCGCTGGACAACGTGCGGCGGCACGCCGGCGAGCAGGCGCGGGCGTGGATCCTGGTGGAGGACGAGGCGGACGCGGTGCTGGTGACCGTGCGGGACGACGGTCCGGGCATCCCCGAGGGCCGGCTGGCGGCCGCCGCGGACGAGGGCCGGCTGGGCGTCGCCCAGTCCATCCGCGGCCGGCTGCGCGACCTCGGCGGCAGCGCGGACCTGGTGTCGGTGCCCGGACAGGGCACCGAGGTGGAACTGCGGCTGCCCAGGGGCGCCCTGGGTGTGCGGGAGGGCGGCGCGGACGTCGCGCCCGCCCTGGGCGAGACGAACGGGAGAAGCGCGAGATGACGGTCGGAACCGCAGGCGACGGCGGCCAGGAACCCGCGGTGACGGTGATGGTCGTCGACGACCACCCGATGTGGCGCGACGCGGTCGCCCGGGACCTGTCCGAGGCGGGCTTCCACGTGGTGGCCAGTGCGGGCGACGGCCCCGAGGCGGTGCGCAGGGTCCGCGCAGCCCGCCCCCAGGTGCTGGTGCTCGACCTCAACCTGCCCGGCGCGTCCGGGGTGCAGGTCTGCAAGGAGGTCGTCGCGCAGGACCCGGCGATCCGGGTGCTGGTGCTGTCCGCGAGCGGCGAGCACGCCGACGTACTGGAAGCGGTCAAGTCCGGCGCGACCGGGTACCTGCTGAAGTCCGCGGCCCGCGAGGAGCTGGTGGACGCGGTGCGCAGGACCGCGGCGGGCGACCCGGTGTTCACTCCGGGCCTGGCCGGGCTGGTGCTGGGGGAGTACCGCAGGCTGGCCGGCGAGCCCGCGCCGGCCGCCGCCGCGGACGGCCCGGCGGCGCCCCGGCTGACCGACCGGGAGACCGAGGTGCTGCGGCTGGTCGCCAAGGGCCTGAGCTACAAGCAGATCGCCCAGCGGCTGGTCATCTCGCACCGCACGGTGCAGAACCACGTGCAGAACACCCTCGGAAAGCTCCAGCTGCACAACCGCGTCGAGCTTGTCCGATACGCGATCGAGCGCGGCCTTGACAGGGCGGCCGCGGCTGACGGGGACGGCGACATGTGACCCAAGTCACGCTAGCTTGGCGGAGGTTGCACATCCGGCACAGCTGGCTTGCGACGAAGGGAAGAGTCCATGCGGGTCGGAGTCCTGACCGGCGGCGGCGACTGCCCCGGTCTGAACGCGGTCATCCGCGCCATCGTCCGTAAAGGCGTCCAGGAGTACGGCTTCGAGTTCACCGGCTTCCGTGACGGCTGGCGCGGCCCCCTGGAGGGGGACACCGTGCCGCTCGGCATCCCGGCCGTCCGCGGCATCCTGCCCCGCGGCGGCACCATCCTCGGCTCCTCGCGCACCAACCCGCTCAAGGTCGACGGCGGCGTCCGCCGGGTCAAGGCGAACCTCGCCGAGCGAGACGTCGACGCGCTGATCGTGATCGGCGGCGAGGACACCCTCGGCGTGGCCGCGACGCTCTCCGCGGAGCACGGCGTGCCGTGCGTCGGCGTCCCCAAGACCATCGACAACGACCTGTCGGCCACCGACTACACCTTCGGCTTCGACACGGCCGTGAACATCGCCACCGAGGCCATCGACCGCCTGCACACCACCGCGGAGTCCCACATGCGGGTGCTGGTGGTGGAGGTGATGGGCCGGCACGCCGGCTGGATCGCCCTGCACTCCGGCCTGGCCGGCGGCGCCAACGTGATCCTCATACCGGAGCAGCGCTTCGACCTCGCCCAGGTGTGCGCGTGGGTGGAGAGCCGCTTCAAGATCCGGTACGCGCCGATCGTGGTGGTCGCCGAGGGCGCGATGCCGCTCGACGGCGACCTGGTGCTCAAGGACGGCACCCTCGACTCCTTCGGCCACGTACGGCTGTCGGGCATCGGGGAGTGGCTGGCGAAGCAGATCGAGGACCGAACCGGGAAGGAGGCCAGGACGACCGTTCTCGGCCATGTGCAGCGCGGCGGCACGCCCAGCGCCTTCGACCGCTGGCTGGCCACCCGCTTCGGGCTGCACGCCATCGACGCGGTGCGCGACGGCGACTTCGGGAAGATGGTCGCGCTGCGCGGCACCGAGATCGTCCGGGTGCCGATCGGCGACGCCACGGTCTCCATCAAGACCGTCGACCCCCGTCTCTACGCCGAAGCGGGGGTCTTCTTCGGGTAGCCGGAAAACGCCGTTCCCACGACGTGACGTACGGCGCTTGCCGTAGCTGATCTCCCCGCCCTACCATCCGTGCACCCGGCTTGTCCGGCCGCTTCGTTTTTCCTTGAGCACCTGAAGGAGCGCCCGGTATGGCGCGTGTTGTGGCAGGGCACGCTGTGCCCGTCCTCGCGGTCGCAGGCGGCACCGCGTCAGGCAAGTCGACCCTTGCCGACGCGCTGGCGCGGCACCACCCGGAGACCGTGGGTCTCCTGCATCTCGACGACTTCTACGTGCCCGCGCACGATCCCCGGCGCGGCGTGCGCACCCTCAGCGCCACCGGCGCCGAGACGCTCGACTGGAACCATCCCGGGTCCATCGACGAGACCGCGGTCGCCGAGGCGGTCGACGCGATGGCCGCCGGCGGCCACCGGCTGGTCGTCGTCGAGGGGCTGTTCGCGCTGACCCTCGCCGCGGTGGCCCACCGGGCCACCTGGCGGGTCTACGTGGACACGCCCGACGACATCCGGCTGGCCCGCAAGCTCCTGCGCAAGATCGAGATCCTCGGGCAGGACCCGCGGATCTCCCTGCTGAACTACCTGGCCAGCGGGAGGGAGCGGCACGCCGCCCATGTCGCGCCCTCCCGCGCCCGCGCCGACCTGGTGGTGGACGGCACCGCGGACGAGTACACGATGATCGCCGAGGTGCTCACCCTGATCGGCCCGGTGCTCGCCGAACCGGTCACGCTGGCCGACCACCCGGTGCACGCCGGCCAGTTCGGCGAGACGGCGTGACCGGGTGACGGCGTGACCGGGTGACGGCCGGACCGCCCTGCGGCCGGAGCACTAGTGCGGCGCCGTCGTGCGCAGCGCCCGCGCCGCCTCCGCGACCAGCGCGGCGCCGTCCAGGCTCAGCACGGACTCCGGATGGAACTGGAAGCCCTGGAAGCCGGGCCCGCGCAGCGCGTGGACGTCGCCGCTCACCGGGTCGCGGCTCAACTCGACCCGGTGCATCGCCAGCTCCTCGGCGGTCGCGTCGTCGCAGCGCGCGGTGAAGGAGTTGTAGAAGCCGACCGTCTCGCGGCGGCCGAAGAAGTCGACGGACAGCTGGGCGCCCTGGTACGGCTCGTCCTTGCGGACCAGGTCGAGGCCCAGCTCGGCGGCGATCAGCTCGTGGCCGAGGCAGACCCCGAGCAGGCCGTGGCGGTGGCCCGTCACCAGGTCGGCGGCCAGCGCCCGCAGGAAGCGCATCTTGGGGTCCGCGGTGTCCGACGGGTCGCCGGGCCCCGGGCCGAGCACCACCAGGCCGGGGTGGCTCGTCGCGGCCTCCCGCAGCCCCGGCTCGTCGTATCGGCGCACGGTCACCGCCAGCCCGCAGGAGCGCAGCACGTGCGCGAGCATCGCGGTGAAGGTGTCCTCGCCGTCCACCACCAGCGCGTGCCCGGCGCCTGGAGCCGCCGCCTGCGGGACCGCGTCCGCGCCGCCGACCCCCTCCGCGGGCGAGGTCTGCATCCGCAGCCAGAAGGGCGCCAGGCCGGCCCGCCGGGCGTCCAGGGCGGCCCGCACCCGGATGTCGTCCGCGAGCCGTGGCCGCGGCCCTGCGCCGGGCGCCCGCGGCGGCGCCGGGCGCACCCCGAGCGCGGTCAGCACGCCGGCCGCCTTCGCGTGGGTCTCGGCGACCTCCGAGCGCGGGTCGGAGTGGCGCACCAGCGTCGCCCCGACCGGCACCTTCAGCTCGCCGTCCGGCGAGATGTCGGCGGTGCGGATGAGGATCGGCGAGTCGAGGGTCTGGGCGCCGCCGGCGTCGCGGCCGATCAGCGCCAGCGCGCCGGCGTAGTAGCCGCGGCCGCCGGCCTCGTACCGCTCGATCACCCGGCAGGCGTTCTGCACCGGTGAGCCGGTGACGGTCGCGGCGAACAGCGTCTCGCGCAGCACGTCCCGTACGTCGAGGGCGCTGCGGCCGCGCAGCTCGTACTCGGTGTGCGCGAGGTGGGCCATCTCCTTGAGCCGGGGGCCGACCACGACGCCGCCGAGCGAGCAGATGGCGGACATCATCTTCAGCTCCTCGTCGACCACCATGGTCAGCTCCTCGACCTCCTTCGGGTCGTGCAGGAAGGCCAGCAGGCCCTCCGTGGTGGGGCCCTGCCCGGGGTAGCGGTAGGTGCCGCTGATCGGGTTCATCACCACCGTCCCGCCGGACATCCGCACATGGACCTCCGGGCTCGCACCGACCAGGGTCCGCTCCGGGGTGTGCACCACGTACGTCCAGTAGGCGCCGCGCTCGCCGCGCAGCAGCCGGGCGAAGAGCGCCAGCGCGGCCCGCGGGCCGTAACCGGGCACGGTGCCGCGGAAGGTCCGGCGGATCACGAAGTTGGCGCCCTCGCCGCGGCCGATCTCGTCCTCGACGACGCGTCCGACGGTGTCCGCGTACGCCTCGTCGGAGACGTCGAAGGCGCCGCCCTCGACCCGCACCTCGTCCTGCGGCAGCGCCGCGAGCAGGTCGGCCAGCGGGAGTGCGCAGGACTCCTGCGGCCGCAGCACGGTCAGCGGAGTGCCGTCGTCGCGGACGTCGAAGCCGCGCTCGCGGATCTGCCGGAAGGGCACCAGCGCCAGCACGTCCACGGCGGCGTCGCCGCCCGCCGGGGCGCCGGTCGGCAGCGGGATGTCGGCGAGCCGCGCGGCGTGCTCGACCGGGCCGAGCAGCACCTCCACGACCGCGTCGGGGCGGCCGGGGGTGGTGCGGTGCAGCAGGGCGAACGGCGGGCAGCCGGGGGCGAGCAGGCGCCGTACGAGCTGTGCGGGAGTGGGGTTCACGGCGGTGGTCCTTCCGTCGGGAGCGGGAAGGGGCGGCCGGGGTGTGAGAACGCCGAAGGCCGCCCCTGGGGGCGGCCTTCGCGAGGTGCGTGGATACGCGCGGGTCAGCGGGCCGCCGGAGGAGCGGTCCACCACCAGTTCTGGTGCGGGGTCTGGTCGGCCGGAAGGGCCGGCAGCGCGATCATGCCGCCGACCCTACCGCAATCGCCGCTCAGCCGAACAGGTCGCTCAGCTGAAGAGGTTGTACTGGTTCCAGCCGGACCCTATGGCCGTGCGCGCCCCGTAGGGAGCGGTCGCGCTGCCGGTGCCCGGGTGCACGTAGAGCGTGCCGCCGGAGTCGCGGGCCAGGATGTCCGGCCTGCCGTCGCCGGTGATGTCGCCCGCGCCGATGATCTTGGTGTAGGACTGCCAGCCGGTGCCGGCCTTGGTGCGGGCCAGGTAGGGCGCGGCGGGGTTGCCGGTGCCGCGGTAGAGCCACAGCGTGCCCGAGGAGTCCCGGGCCAGCAGGTCCGCGCGGCCGTCCCCGGTCAGGTCGCCGGGGCTGACCAGCGCGTTGTACTGGCTCCAGCCGGTGCCGATCTTGGTGCGCGCGCTCAGGTGCGCCGAGGTGCCGGCGCCGGGGTGGTAGTACAGCGCGCCGGTGGAGTCGCGGGCCAGCAGGTCGGGCCTGCCGTCGCCGTTGAGGTCGCCGCCGCCCAGCAGCAGGTTGTACTGGTTCCAGCCGGTGCCGACCTTGGTGCGTCCGGTGAACGGCTTGTTTATGGTGCCCGAGCCCGTGTAGTACCAGAGCGTGCCGGTCGCGTCGCGGCCCACCATGTCACCGGTGCCGTTGCCGCGGAGCACCGACATCCGGGTCACCTGGTTGTAGGTGTTCCAGCCGGGACCCACCCGGAAGCGGGACAGGAACGGTGTCGCGCTCCTGCCCGAGCCCTGGTACTGCCACAGGGTGCCGGACGCGTCGCGCACCATCAGGTCGTTGCGGGTCGCGCCCAGGTCGGGCGCGGCGCTGGTGACGAGCTGCACGTCCGAGGCCGCCACCCAGGCGATCCGGTGGTTGAACTGGATCGGGTAGTACTGCACGGTGCCGGGGACCAGCGTGCGGTCGTTCGGCTTCGTGCCCGCGTAGGTGCCCGCGAAGTAGTAGTCGCCGGCCGCCTCGGGCCCGGCCGTCGCGTACGCCTGGCCCGCGGCCAGCGTGTTGTACTTCGACAGCTTCTGGATGTTCGGGACCTGCACCGCCACGCCCTTGGGCGCGTAGGCCGCGTCCTCCGGGTACGCCCGGCCGTAGACCTGGATGGTGGACGCGCCGGCCTTGGGCGTGACCACCTGCTGCCCGGTGGTGCCGACCGGGGCCGTCCACTGGCCGCCGGGGTTGTAGAACCACAGCTTCTTGCCGGCGTACCAGATCGCCGTCCAGTCGTTGCCCGAGGTGCCGGCCACCACGTACTCGCTGCCGGCCACCGCCTTGTCCGCCCAGTTGGCGCCGTCGCTCCACAGCGGGCTGCCCAGGTACGGGTCGGTGTTCCTGGTCCCGGAGGTGGAGGCCGAGGCGTAGAGGTAGACGAAGTTCGCCGGGTGCGCGGCGAAGGCCGCGCCGCCGTTGGTCAGCGTCGGCTGGTTGGCGGTGGTGAACGGCGGCACGATCCTGACCAGCTGCCCGGTCTTGAGCACGCCGCCCGCGCCCTGGTCACCCTGCGGGACGCCCAGCAGCGACATGTAGTGGTTCCAGTCCCAGAAGGGTCCCGGGTCCCAGTGCTGGGAGGCGACCAGGCTGTCGGTGACGCCCGGCACCTCGTCGTGGCCGAGGATGTGCTGCCGGTCCACCGGCACGTGGAACTTGGCGGCGAGGTACTTCACCAGCGTCGCGGAGGTGTCGTACTCCTGCTCGGTGTACCAGGAGCCCGCCTTCATCGCGTAGCCCTCGTGCTCCACGCCGATGGAGTGCATGTTGACGGTCTTGTTCGCCGCGTGCCACGCCTCGTCCTTGTTCTGGACCATCTGCGTGACGCGGCCGTCGTCGGCGACCAGGTAGTGGGCGCTGGCGTACACCGTCGAGTTCTGGAACTCCTGGATGGACCCCTCGTAGGTGCCCTCCATGTCGTGGATGACGATGTAGCGGATGTCCTCGGTGCCGGCCGACGGCGGCCCGGCGACCCGGCTCGCCGGGTTGTAGTTGCCGAAGTCGTCGTCGGTCGCCGGGGTGCTGTTCCGCTTGAACGCGGCGGGCACCCAGGCGCAGCTCAGCGTCGACGGGCAGTCCGCGGCGACGGCGGCGGTGCCGGCGTCCGCGGGCTTGACCGTCAGCGCCTTCTTCCCGACCTTGACCGGGTGCACCGACGGGTCCGCGGCGAGCACGACCTGCTGGCCGTCGTCGGTGACCCGGCTCTCGCCGGTGTCGATCGAGGTGAAGACGCGCTGCGCGAACCGGTCGGCCGCGCCCGCGTCGGGCGACTGGCTGTACCGGGCGACCGCCGGGTACCAGCGGCCGGCGTCCGCGGGCAGCGAGCCATACGCCTCCTTCTCCCACTGCGCGAGCAGAGCGGCGGCCCCCCGGACGCTCTGCCTGCTGTCGGTGCGCAGCTCCCCGGTGGACGCGCCGATCAGCTTCGCCGCGTCGTCCAGGGTGTGCAGCCGCGGGTCGGCGGGGTTCACCCGCGCCGGGTCTGACTTCAGTGCGCGGGCGGCGTCGAAGTGGCGGGAGACCGCCGGGTCGCCGCTGAGGTTCATCTCCGACAGCCGCTCGGCGTCGGTCGGCTGCTCCAGGTCCTGCGCGCGGACCTGGGTGAGCCCCATCACGTTGTAGTTGCCGGTGGTGCTGGGCTGCCCGGCGTGTGCGTCCCACCGGGTCTGGCGGTAGGAGACCGCCATCAGGACGCTCTGCGGGACCTTGAACTCCTGCGCGGCGGAGGCGAAGTCGGCCTGCAGCGCGGACGGACCCGTCGCCTTGGCGTCGTCGCCGCCGTCGGACGGCGAGGCGATGGCGAGCGTGCCGTAGGTGGCCAGCGTGGCCAGCACGGCGGCGCCCGCTCCGTACGCGATGAGGGACTTGCGTCTGCGATGCCTGCTGCGTGACACGGCTGAGACCCCGGCTTTCCGGTACGCCCGGGAGCGCACCCTCCCCTGGCGACCCCTCGGACGGTGATCGCCTCCGAAGGCGCAGACGCTAGCAGCAGCCCCATCGGTTCTGACGATCGGCCAGGCGCGTCGCGTATGTCTCACCCTCTGGGCGCACACAGAAGGGGGCCGGGCGACCCCGTAGGGTGGTGGCGTGACCGTGAACGCAGATCTCCAGGCCGGTGGCAACACCTGGCACTCCCTTCCCGCGGCGCAGCAGCCCGAGTGGCCCGACCCCGAGGCTCTGCGCGACGTGATCGCCGACCTCGCCTCGTATCCGCCGCTCGTGTTCGCGGGGGAGTGCGACCAGCTGCGTGCCCGGCTGGCCGCGGTGGCCAAGGGCGAGGCGTTCCTGCTGCAGGGCGGCGACTGCGCCGAGGCGTTCGACGCGATCGGCGCCGACCAGATCCGCAACAAGCTGAAGACGCTGCTCCAGATGGGAGCGGTGCTCACCTACGCCGCGTCGGTGCCGGTGGTCAAGGTCGGCCGGATCGCCGGGCAGTACAGCAAGCCGCGCTCCAAGCCGACCGAGACCCGCGACGGCGTGACCCTGCCGACCTACCGCGGCGACTCGGTGAACGGCTTCGACTTCACCCCCGAGGCCCGCATCCCCGACCCGCAGCGGCTCAAGCGGATGTACAACGCCTCCGCCTCCACGCTGAACCTGGTGCGCGCCTTCACCACCGGCGGCTACGCCGACCTGCGCCAGGTGCACGCCTGGAACCAGGACTTCGTGAAGTCCTCGCCGTCCGGCCAGCGCTACGAGGCGCTCGCCCGCGAGATCGACAACGCGCTGAACTTCATGGCCGCGTGCGGCACCGACCCCGCCGAGTTCCGCACGGTGGAGTTCTACGCCTCCCACGAGGCGCTGCTGCTCGACTACGAGACGGCGCTCACCCGCACCGACTCCAGGACCGGGCAGCTGTACGACGTCTCCGGCCACATGGTGTGGATCGGCGAGCGCACCCGGCAGCTGGACGGCGCGCACATCGAGTTCGCGTCCCGGATCAGCAACCCGATCGGCGTGAAGCTGGGCCCCGGCACCAGCCCGGAGGAGGCGCTGACGTACATCGACCGCCTCGACCCGGACCGCGAGCCCGGCCGGCTGACCTTCATCGTGCGGATGGGCGCGGACAAGGTCCGCGACAAGCTGCCGACGCTGGTGGAGAAGGTCACCGCCTCCGGCGCCCAGGTGGCGTGGGTGTGCGACCCGATGCACGGCAACACCTTCGAGGCGGCCTCCGGCCACAAGACGCGGCGCTTCGACGACGTGCTCGACGAGGTCAAGGGCTTCTTCGAGGTCCACCACGGGCTCGGCACCCACCCCGGCGGCATCCACGTCGAGCTGACCGGCGACGACGTCACCGAGTGCGTCGGCGGCGGCGACGAGATCTTCGTCGACGACCTGCACCAGCGCTACGAGACGGCCTGCGACCCGCGGCTCAACCGCAGCCAGTCGCTGGACCTGGCCTTCCTGGTCGCCGAGATGTACCGCGGGCAGTAGCGGCGGCCGCCACGGCGGACACCGCACGTACGGCGAAGGGGCGCGGATCACACCGATCCGCGCCCCTCGCTGCTTCTCCGCGTCCGGAGCGGCAGGTAAGGTAAGGGTTACCTCAGCTCCTCAGAGTCCTGGATCGGCGGTGACCGCGTGTACGTCTGCTCCTGCTTCGGCATCACCGAGCAGCAGGTCAAGCAGCACTCGGACAGCGGCCGCTGCACCCCGCGGCAGATCGCGTCCGCCTGCAAGGCGGGCACCGACTGCGGTTCCTGCGTCAAGCGCATCCAGGCGCTGCTCGGCCGCGGCGACAACCGCTCCACCGCCACCCGGCTGGAGCGCGCGGGCGCCGAGGCCGTCCCGTCCGGCGCACCCGCCGTGATCGCCCCCGCCGCGCTGCCCGAGGCGCCCGCGGTGCCGGCGCTGCCGCAGGTCCCGGCGCTGCCCGCCCTGCCGGGCGTCCGCGCGGCCTGACCGGCCTTCAGTCCTCCGAGCCGGGCTGCTCCACCAGCTGCGCGATGTACAGCGGCTCGCCGAGCTTCTCGATCAGCTCCAGCTGGGTGTCGAGGTAGTCGATGTGGTGCTCCTCGTCCTCCAGGATCGACTCGAACAGCCGCGCCGAGGTGATGTCGCTCTTGGCGCGCATCACCTCCACGCCGCGGCGCAGCCGGTCGATCGCCTCGACCTCGACCTGCCGGTCGGCCTGGAACATCTCCGTGACGGTCTGGCCGACCCGCACGTGGAAGAGCCGCTGGTAGTTCGGCAGCCCTTCGAGCAGCAGGATCCGGTCGGTGATCAGCTCCGCGTGCCGCATCTCGTCGAAGGACTCGGACCGGGTGTACTTCGCGAGCTTCGGCCAGCCGAAGTTCTCCTGCATCTTGGCGTGCAGGAAGTACTGGTTGATCGCGGTCAGCTCGGCGGTCAGCTGTTCGTTGAGGAACTCGATGACCTCGGGGTCGCCCTGCATGGCAACGCCGTCCTTCCCGTTGTGGCCCCCGGCCCGCCGGGGCCGGGGCCTGCGGCACCCACTGTCGCCCGCATCCTCGCACCGGCCGTCGGCTCGATCCAGTAAGCGGAGATTCACGTTCCGTGGAGCGCTCCGCGATGCCCTGGTCGGGAGCACGGTGCCCGGTCTGTCACCATGGAGGCATGGGTCAGGTCGAGCGTCGCGGGGGAGAGCTGCCCCCGGGGCAGCGGCTCCAGCGGGGCTGGCCGGTCACGCACTACGGCCCGGTGCCGCGGTTCAAGTCCGACCGGTGGGAGTTCCGGGTGTTCGGCGCGACCGCCGACGGGGACAAGACCTGCTGGAACCACGAGGAGTTCTCCTCGCTGCCGTACGACACGGTCGTCGCGGACTTCCACTGCGTCACCAAGTTCTCCATGCTCGGCATGGAGTGGGGCGGGGTCTCCGCCGGCACCGTCGTCAAGCTCGCGCCGCCCGCGGACGACGTCACCCACGTCATGGTCTGGGCCGAGTACGGCTTCTCCTCGAACCTGCGGATCGAGGACTTCCTCGACGACACGTCGATCTTCGCCACCCACAAGGGCGGTGAGCCGCTCACCGCGGAACACGGCTTCCCGGTGCGGCTGGTGGTCCCCCGGCTCTACGCCTGGAAGGGCCCGAAATGGGTCCGGGGCGTGGAGTACATGACCGCCGACCGCCGCGGCTTCTGGGAGGAGCGCGGCTACCACAACGTCGGCGACGCCTGGGCCGAGCAGCGCTACACCTACCAGGAAGCGCCCGGCGACGGCCCCGAACTGTGAGCCGCCCGGCGCCCCGGCGGACCCGGTCTAGGGCCTGCCGTCCGGATCTGCGCGGCGCAGGGACCGCAGCCGCCTGATGTCGGCGGCGGCGCCCTCCGGGCCGCCCGGCGTCTCGATGACGAAGGGAACGCCGTCGGTCGCCGGGTGCCGCAGCAGGGCCGCGAAGGCGTCGGCGCCGATCCGGCCCGCCCCGATGTTCGCGTGCCGGTCCAGCCGGGAGCCGCAGCCCCCGGTGGAGTCGTTGGCGTGCACCAGCCGCAGCCGGCCAGGGCCCGCCACCGCCGTCAGCTCGTCGAGCAGCCGCCGCGCGCCGTCCGCCGCCGCCAGGTCGTGGCCCGCGGCGAAGGCATGGCAGGTGTCCAGGCAGACGCCCACCCGCGGATGCCGGTCGAGCGCGTCCAGGTAGGGGCCGAGATCCTCCGCCAGCGAGCACAGCGAGAAGCCCTGTCCCGCCGTCGGCTCCAGCAGCAGCCACGGGTCGTCGTCGTGGGTCAGCTCCGCGAGCAGCGGCCGCAGCCGCTCCCTGACCTGCGCGAGCGCCGTCTCCCGGCTGCGGCCGCCGGTCGCCGAGCCGGTGTGCACCACCACCCCGCGCGCGCCGATCTGCCGCCCGCGCCGCAGCGAGTGCCGCAGGGACGCCACCGACAGGTCGACCGTCGCCGCGGTGTGCGAGCCGAAGTTGATCAGATACGGCGCGTGGACGTACGCGGGAACGCCCCGCTCGGCGCAGACCGCCCTGAACTCCTCGTCCTGCGCCGGGCTGCCGGGACCGGTCGCCCAGCCGCGCGGGTTCGCCACGAAGACCTGCACCGCCTCCGCGCCGATCCGTGCCGCGTACGCCAGGCCCTTGGCGGCCAGGCCGCCCGCCACCGGCACATGGCTGCCGACCGGGTTGCGCGGCGGGCGCGGCGCCCCGGGAACGGGCTGCGCCGCCGGAACAGGCTGCGCGGCCGGAACAGGCTGCGCCGCGGGGACGGGCTGCGGCACCGGCTCAGCGCACCCAGAGCGTGATCGTCGACCCCTTGGCGGCCTGGCCGCCGCCCGGCGACTGGCTGAACACGGTGTCGCCGAAGAAGAGGTCGATCACCCGCACGTCGAAGCCCGCGTCCCGCAGGGTCTGCTTCGCGTCGCCCTCGCTCATGCCCTTCACGTTCGGCACGTCGAGCAGCTGCGGGCCCTTGGACACCGTGAGGGTCACCGTCTCGCCGGCGCCTGCCTGGGTGTCCCCACCCGGCGACTGGAGGGCGACGCTGTCCTTGTCGGCGTCGTCGGAGAAGACCTTGTCCGGCGCGAGGACCACCTTCAGCCCGGCGTCCTGCAACGCCTGCTGGGCGTCGGTCACGCTGTCGCCGACCACGTCCGGCACGTCCACCGGGGCGCCGCGCGAGACGGTGAAGGTCACCGGGGTGCCCGGGGAGCGGCGCACGCCGGACGCCGGCTCGGTGGAGACGACCGCGCCCCTCGGCACGTCGCCGCTGAACGTCCGGGTGACCGCGCCGGGGGTCAGCCCCGCGGCCCGCACCGCGCGCTGCGCGTCGGCGAGCGCCCGGCCCTCGACCCGCGGCACCGCGATCACCTGCGGGCCCCTGGAGACGACCAGGGTGACCGTGCTGTCGGAGCGGATGCGCCTGCCGGGCGCCGGGTCGGTGGAGATCACGCTGCCGCGCGGCACGTTCAGCGAGAAGTCCTGCCGGACCCGCGCGTCCAGCCCGGCCGAGGAGAGCTTCCGCTGCGCGTCGGGCTGCGGCAGTGCGAGCACGCCGGGCACGGTGGTGAACCGGCCGTCGGCGACGTACCAGACGCCCGCGCCGACGCCGAGCAGCGCGAGCAGCACCAGCAGCACCGCGAGCGGGCCCCGGCGGCTGCGCCGCACCCCGTGCGCCGCGGGGGCGTGCGGGTCCTCGTCGACGGTCGGCGAGGGCAGCATCAGCCGGGCGGTGCGGTGCAGCTCGTCCGGCGGCCCGGCGGTGGCGGGCGGCGGGGGCAGCGGCACGACGCTGGTCGCGTCCTCCGGGCCGACGCGGACGCCGGCCGTGCCGGCGCGGACGCCGGGGGCGGTGGCCGTGGGCCGGCCGTCCAGCCGGTCGGGAGTGAGCGCGGCGCGCACCGCGCGCACCTCGGCGAGCAGCTGCGCGGCGTCCGCCGGGCGGGCCTGCGGGTCGCGCGCGGCGGACCGCGCCACCAGCGCGTCCAGCTCCGCGGGGAGCGCGGGCACCGCCGCGGACGGCGCCGGCACGTCCTCGTTGAGGTGCTGGAAGATCACCTTCATCGGGGTGTCGCCGTCGTACGGCTTGCTGCCGGTCAGCATCTCGTAGAGCACCACGCCGCACGCGTACACGTCGGTGCGCTGGTCGACGACGCCGCGGCCGATCTGCTCGGGCGCGAGGTAGGAGACGGTGCCGAGCAGCGCGCCGGTGTTCACGCTGGTCTGCGTGTCGACCGCCCTGACCAGGCCGAAGTCGGCGACCTTCACCGCGCCGTCGTCCCCCATGAGGACGTTCTCCGGCTTCATGTCGCGGTGCACCAGGCCCGCGCGGTGCGCGGCGCCGAGCGCCGCCAGCACCGGCTCCAGGATGTCCAGCGCCGCGCGCGGCGGCAGCGCACCGCGCTCGCGCAGTACGTCGCGCAGCGTGCAGCCGGCCACGTACTCCATCGCCAGGTACACGTAGCGGCCGTCGGTGCCCTGGTCGAACACCCCGACCACGTTCGGGTGCGCGAGGCGGGCGACCGCCTTCGCCTCGCGGATGAAGCGGTCGACGAAGCCGGTGTCGGCTGCCAGTGCGGGATGCATCACCTTCAGCGCGAGCACGCGGTCCAGGCGGGTGTCGACGGCCCGGTAGACCGTCGCCATCCCGCCGACCGCGATGCGTCCCTCGACCCGGTAGCGGCCGTCGAGCGTCCGGCCGACGAGCGGGTCCTGCACGGTGGTGTCCACGACGCCCGATTCTACGAGCCCGTGTTGCGCCGAATGGCTTTACGCGCCCGCTTGTGCCGCACTCGTGGCGTTCCGGAACATTTCCGTGACCTGACGCCTCCGGCGCCGCCACCCCCCACGTCCCCCCACGTCCCCCGGACGCCCCGCGCCGGCCCGTTCTCCAGCGCCCGCGGGACGCTCGGGCGCCACCCGTTTGTCGCGCGCCGCGGGTAACCGCCCGGCCCGCGGTTCGCCACCGGCCCGGTGGCGGTCGCCCCCGGACCCCCGGCCGGTGGCCGGTTGCTCGCGCGGTTCGCCGCGCCCCTGGTGCGGCGCGACGCCCGGCGGGGTCCGGGCGCAGCCTGGGTTTCGGGGGCGCGGGGAACGGCGCGGCCAGGTGCGGCGAGGGCTGTGCGTCGACACCGGCCCGGTGGGGCTGTTGCGGTCGTGCCCGGACCACCGGCCGGTACCGGCCGGCGGCCGGCTGCTCGCGCGGTTCCCCGCGTCCCTGGTGCGGCGCGACGCCCACCGCCGTCCGGGCGCGGCCCGGGGTTTTTGAGGGGCGCGGGGAACCGCGCGAGGAGCCACGGCGCGGCCGGTGGAGGGCCACCGGCCCGAGGGGGCTGCTGCCGTCGCAGACCGGACCACCGGCCGGGTCAGAAGGCGGGGCGTTCGGGGTCCAGGCCGGCAAGGCCGTCGAGGGGGGAAGAGGCCACCGCATGGTGCCGCCGCGGGATGCGCCCGGCGAGATACGCGAGCCGCCCCGCCCGCACAGCCCACCGCATCCCCTCCGCCATCACCACCGGCCGCTGCGCCCGCGTCACCGCCGACGCGAGCATGACCGCGGCGCACCCCAGCTCCATCGCCAGCGCCGCGTCGGACGCGGTGCCCGCGCCCGCGTCGAGGATCACCGGGACGGCGGCCCGCTCGACGATCAGCCGGAAGTTGTGCGGGTTGCGGATGCCGAGCCCGGAGCCGATCGGCGAGCCGAGCGGCATGATCGCCGCGCACCCGACGTCCTCCAGCTTGCGCGCCAGCACCGGATCGTCGTTGGTGTACGGCAGCACGGTGAAGCCGTCGTCGACGAGCGTCTCGGCCGCGTCGAGGAGTTCGACCGGGTCGGGCAGCAGCGTGCGCTCGTCGGCGATCACCTCCAGCTTCACCCAGTCGGTGCCGAGCGCCTCCCGGGCCAGCCGGGCGGTGAGCACGGCCTCGCCCGCGGTGTAGCAGCCCGCGGTGTTGGGCAGCACCCGGATGCCGTGCCGGGCCAGTACCGACAGCACCGACCCCTTCGTCGCGGGGTCGAGCCGGCGCATCGCGACCGTGGTCAGCTCGGTGCCGGAGGCCAGCAGCGCCTGCTCCAGCACGTCCAGGCTGGGCGCCCCGCCGGTGCCCATGATCAGCCGGGAGGTGAAGGCGGCGCCGCCGATGGTCAGCGGATCGGCGGTCGCCGTGGTGGTGGTCATCGGTCAGCCTCCCTGGACGGCGGTGAGGATCTCCACGCGGTCGCCCTCGGCGAGCGCGGTGGCCTGCCAGCGGGTGCGCGGCACCACCGTCTCGTTGACGGCGGCGGCCACTCCGGTGGGCGCCCGGGTGAAGGCGGCGACCAGGGCGTCCAGCGCGAGCGGCGCGTCGAGCGTGCGGCGCTCGCCGTTGACGTGCACGGTGATCGCGGTGCTCATACGGTCTGCTCCTGCCGTGCGCGGGCGAACCGGTTCGCGCCGAACGCGCTGGCGTACCGCGGAAGTTCGCCGGAGGGCGAGGTCAGCGCCTCGGCGAGCGCGTCGCCGGTGACCGGGGTGAGCAGCACGCCGTTGCGGTGGTGCCCGGTGGCCAGCAGCAGGCCGTCGACGGCGGTGGCGCCGAGCAGCGGCGCGTTGTCGGGGGAGCACGGCCGCAGCCCGGCCAGCGTCTCGGTGAGCGGGAGTTCGGTGATGCCCGGCACCAACTCGTGTGCGTCGCGAAGGAGTTCGTAGACGCCGCCGGCGGTCACCGTGGTGTCCCAGCCGCGCTCCTCGCTGGTCGCGCCGAGCACGAGTTCGCCGTTCTCGCGCGGCACCAGGTAGACGTGGCTGCCGCGGACCTCCGCGCGGACCGTGCGGGACAGGAACGGCGCGTGCGCGGGCGGCACCCGCAGCCGCAGGATCTGCCCCTTCACCGGGCGCACCGGCGGCAGCACCTCGTCCGGCAGGCCGGCCAGCCGCCCGCTCTCGCTGCCGGCGGCCAGCACCGTGCGGTCCGCGGTGACCGCTGTCCCCTCGGCGAGCACCGCGCCGGTCACCCGGCCGCCGGCGAGCGTGACGCGGGCGACCGCCGACCGGGCGAACCGCACGCCGGCCAGCTCGGCGGCGCGCAGCAGCGCCGCGGCCAGCCGCCGCGGGTCGACCTGGTGGTCGCCGTCCACCCGCAGGCCGCCGCGCACCCCGGGGGCGAGCATCGGCTCCAGGCGGCGGCAGTCGCGGCCGCTCAGCCACTGCGACTCCAGGCCCAGCGAGGTCTGGAAGGCGTGCAGGTCGCGCAGGTGCGCGCGGTCGTCCGTGTCGAGGGCCACGGCGAGCGTGCCGCAGCGCCGGTAGCCGGTGTCCAGGCCGGTGCGCTCGGTCAGCTCGGCGGTGAAGTCCGGATAGCGGGCCGCCGAGGCCAGGTTGAGGTCGAGCAGGGTCTGCTCGCCGTACTGCAGCTCGGTGACCGCGGCCAGCATGCCGGCCGCGACGCGCGCGGCGCCGCCGCCCGGGTCGGGGTCGGCGACGGTGACGGTGAGGCCCCGCTGGGCCGCGCGCCACGCCGTGACCAGCCCGATGATCCCGCCGCCCACGACGAGCACGTCGGATGTACGCATCAGGTAGCGCCCTCCCTTCGCCGGCATGACCCGGATCAGGTTCGTACGGTCGGCGGCCGGTCAGCCGCCCTCTCAGCCCGGTGCGTCCGGGCTCCCGCGAGTTCTCTGGCGTCCGACCCTATCCCCTCCGCCCCGCCCGGCCGCCGGTGCGGCGGACCCGGCCCCGAATTCCGGCCGCATCCCCGATGGCGGCGGAAAACGGCGGGCGCGCGGGCTACCGTGATCGCGTGACCGAGCGCGTGGTGATCGTCGGGGCCGGGATGGCCGGAGTGCAGACAGCGGTGGAGCTGCGCGGCCAGGGCTGGCGCGGTGACATCACCCTGCTGGGTGACGAGCCGCACCCGCCGTACGACCGGCCCCCGCTGTCGAAGGCGGTGCTGCTCGGCGCCGGGGACGCGCCGGTCGACGTGCGGTTCGACGTCGACTTCGGGGCGCTCGGCGTGGACCTGCGGCTGGGGTCGCGGGCGCAGACGCTGCACGCCGAGCGCCGCGAGCTGGACACGGACACCGGGACCGTGCGCTACGACCACCTGGTGCTGGCCACCGGCGCCTACGCGACCGAACTGCCCGGCACCGCGGGGCTGCCCGACGTGTATCCGCTGCGCACGCTCGACGACGCCGCCACGCTGCGCCCGGTGCTGGCCGCGGGCCGCGACCTCGTGGTGGTCGGCGCCGGCTGGATCGGCGCGGAGTTCGCCACCGCGGCCCGGCAGGCGGGCTGCGCGGTCACCGTGGTGGAGGCCGCGGACCGGCCGCTGGCCGGGGTGCTGCCGGCGTCCGTCACCGCGCACATGCGGCACTGGTACGAGGAGGCCGGGGTGGACCTGCGCACCGGCACCGCGGTGGCCGCCGTCGAACCCGGCGCGGTGGTGCTCGCCGACGGCAGCAGGCTGGTCGCCGCGGCCGTCGTCGTCGGCATCGGCGCGCGCCCCTCCACCGGCTGGCTGGGCGGCTCCGCGGTGGCGCTGGACGCCACCGGCGCGGTGCTCGCCGACGACCGGCTGCGCGCCACCGCCGATGAGGTCTTCGCGGTCGGCGACTGCGCGTCCTTCCCGTCCGGCCGCTACGGCGAGCGGCTGCTCGTGCACCACTGGGACAACGCGGTGCAGGGCCCGCGCACCGCCGCGGCCAACCTGCTCGGCGGCGACGAGCCGTACGACCCGGTGCCGTACTTCTGGTCCGAGCAGTTCGGGCGGTTCGTGCAGTACGCGGGGCACCACGTGGCGGCCGACACGATGCTGCTGCGCGGCGATCCTGCGTCCCCGTCCTGGGCGGCGGTGTGGCTGCGCGACGGGCTGCTGGTGGCGGTGCTCGCGGTCGGCCGGCCGCGCGACATGGCGCAGGCGCGCAAACTGCTCCCCCGGACGGTCGCGGTGGACCCCGCGCTCGTCGCGGACCCCGCCGTACCGCTGAAGTCCGCGGTGCGCTGACCCTCGGACGGCGGCGTGCCGCAGCAGTTGTCGGCGGCAGGTGGCAGGCTTGTCCCGTGACTGTTTTCTCGTCGGTTGACGCACACATCGACGCTCTCGTGCCCTCCTGGCTCACCCTGCCCGAGGTCGCGGATCGTCTCGGTCTCGAAGTGACCAAAATCCGCCCGCTGATCAAGGAAGGGCAGCTCATCGCGGTTCGCCGCGGCGAGAACAAGGCCCTGATGGTCCCCGAGGACTTCATCGGGGACGGAAAGATCCTCAAGGGCCTGTCCGGCACCCTCACCGTCCTGAAGGACGACGGGTTCTCGGACGAGGAGGCCCTGGAGTGGCTCTTCACCACGGACGAGACCCTGCCCGGCACCCCGGCGCAGGCGTTGCGCGAGAATCGCGGGACCGAGGTGAAGCGTCGCGCGCAGGCGCTCGCCGTGTAGTCCCGACCCGGGGGGCCCGATGACCGCCACCGCTGCCGCCACCGACACCGCTGCCACCGCCGCGGCCGGCGCTTCGAACACCGCGAGTGCGTCGAGCGCCTCCGCGCGGGCCCGGCTCGCCGCCGCCCGGCTGTACCTGTGCACCGACGCACGGGCCGGGCGCGGCGACCTCGCGGAGTTCGCCGACGCGGTGCTCGGCGGCGGCGTGGACGTCATCCAGCTCCGCCAGAAGGGGATCGAGGCCCGGGAGGAGCTGGCCGCGCTGGCCGTGCTGGCGGACGCGTGCCGCCGGCACGGCACGCTGCTCGCGGTCAACGACCGGGCGGACGTGGCGCACGCCGCCGGGGCCGAGGTGCTGCACCTCGGCCAGGGCGACCTGCCGGTGCCGGCCGCGCGGGCGCTGCTCGGCGAGCGGGTGCTGATCGGGCGGTCCTGCCACGCGGAGGCGGAGGTCGCCGCCGCCGCGGCCGAGCCCGGGGCGGACTACTTCTGCACCGGCCCGGTCTGGCCCACCCCCACCAAGCCCGGCCGTCCCGCGCCCGGCCTGGACCTGGTCCGCTACGCCGCGGCGCTCGGCACCGACCGGCCCTGGTTCGCGATCGGCGGGATCGACCTCGACACCGTGCACGAGGTGGTCGCCGCCGGCGCCCGCCGCGTCGTGGTGGTCCGCGCCCTGACGGAGGCCGCCGACCCGGCGGCCGCGGCCGCCGCGCTCCGCGCCGCCCTCCCGTAGCGCCGGCCCGTCGCGCGGGTGGGGCATCGTCCCTGGAGAACGGGCTCGCGCCCGCCCGCGGGCGGGTCCGGCCCGGCTCCTCGGCGCTCCCGCGCGTCCACTCCGTGGACGGGAAAGGGGCGTAGTGGCTGATAGCACCCCGGATGATGACGCACGGTCTCGATACCGGGCTAGCCTTCTGTCATGGCCCTGGGCACTTCTTCCACCCGCACCGACCGCGCGGTCACCATCCGTGAGCTGCTGGCCGGCGGCGGGCGCTCGTACTCGTTCGAGTTCGCCGCGCCGCGGACCGAGAAGGGCGAGCGCACGCTGTGGAACGCGATCCGCCGCATCGAGGCGGTCGCGCCGACCTTCGTGTCCGTGACCTACGGGGCCGGCGGTTCCTCACGCGAGGGCACCGTCCGCGCCACCGACCGCATCGTGTCGGACACGACGCTGACCCCCTGCGCCCACCTGACCGCCGTCAACCACTCGGTGGCCGAGCTGCGCAACATCATCGGCCAGTACGCCGACGCGGGCATCCGCAACATGCTGGCGGTGCGTGGCGACCCGCCCGGCGACCCGATGGGCGACTGGGTCCCGCACCCGCAGGGCCTGACGTACGCCGCCGACCTGGTCCGGCTGATCAAGGAGTCCGGCGACTTCTGCGTGGGGGTCGCGGCCTTCACCGAGATGCACCCGCGCTCCACCGACCCGGCCGCCGACACCCGGCACTTCCTCGACAAGTGCCGGGCGGGCGCGGACTTCGCGATCACCCAGATGTTCTTCGACGCCTCGGACTACCTGCGGCTGCGCGACCGGGTCGACCGCGCGGGCTGCACCGTCCCGATCATCCCCGAGGTGATGCCGGTCACCAACGTCAAGCAGATCGAGCGGTTCTCCCAGCTCGGCAACGCCCCCTTCCCGCCTGACCTGGCGTCTCGCATCCTCGCGGTGCGGGACGACCCGGCCGCCGTGCGGGCCATCGGCATCGAGTTCACCACCGAGATGTGCCGCCGTCTGCTCGCGGAGGACATTCCCGGGCTGCACTTCATTACTCTTAACCACTCCACCGCTTCGCTGGAGATCTACGAGAACCTCGGGTTGCACCAGCGGGCGGCGTGACCCCTAGGTGAGGAAGTCGGCACATGGGCTACTCGGTGCTCTACATCGCGTTCGGCATCGTCGCGCTGTGGCTGCTCGGTGAGGTGCTGCTCCAGTACAAGGCGCGGCTGCGCTGGCGCCTGCTGGCCTTCGCGGGGTTCATGGGCGTGGTCGGCGGGGTCGCGCTGCGCGAGGTGGCCGTGATCCTGCTGGGCGCGGTCGCCTTCGGCACCGGGCAGGCGTTCGTCACGCTGTCGTACAAGCGGGGATTCTCCACCGGCTGGGCGCTGGGCGGCCGTCCCGGCTCCAGCCGCCGCCGCAGGGGCTCGCCGCCGCGCCCCGCCGAGCCGGTCCTCGAAGTCACCCCGATCGAGGCGGAGTACGGCGCCGGCGTGCCGGAGGGCCAGGAGGTGCTGGCCGCCGAGCCGGGCCTGCGCGACGAGGACGGCCAGATCTACCAGCCGGTGCCGATGCACGACGACAGCGGCGAGTACCCGCTCTTCGACGGCCAGTCCAGCTACACGCCCGACCCGTACACCAGCGGCGGCTACGAGGGGTACGGCGCGCAGGGCTACGGCGGCTGGGACGGCGAGCCGCAGCCGGCCTCGGCCGCCGCGTCGTACGACGGCGCCTACCAGGGCGGCGGCTACGACCAGTCCGGCGGCTGGGGCGGCCAGGACCACGGCTACGACCAGGCAGCCGCCTACCAGCAGCAGCATCCGGCCGCGGCGGCCTACGACGGCTACCAGACGTACGACGCCTCCACCGGGTACAACGGCTACGGTGGCGACAACGGCCGGGTCGGCGGCGGCTACGGGACGGGCGACTGGACGCCGTCCAACGGCGAGCAGCAGCCCGCCGCCGACCCGTACGCGGCGTACGGCTACGACCCGCAGCCGCAGCCGTACATCCCGCAGCAGCAGCACCAGTCACCGTACGAGCAGCAGCCCCAGTCCCCGCCGCAGGGGCAGCACCGGGGGCACGACCAGCAGCAGGTCCAGCAGCAGTACGCCGACCCGTACGACCCCTACCGCTACTGACGGCCGCCGGGCGCGGACGGCAGCAGCCGCAGGGCGGAGCTGCCGGGACCGGTCGGCGGCCGCCAGGGTTGTGCGGGCAGCGCGGCGGCCACGTGCGGGAAGTCCCGCAGCAGCGTCGCCTCCTCGTAGCGGTGGCAGCCCTCGTGCCAGGTGAGGATGCCGGCCATCCAGTCGCGCAGCTCCTGCGCGTAGTGGAGCAGCGCCGTGCGCGCCGCCTCGTCGAGCGCGAACTCCTCGAACAGGGTGGGGAGTTGCGTGTCGGTGAGCCGCTGGAACTCGGCCATCCGCGCGGCCATCAGGTCCCCGACGACGTCCATGGCCTGCTGCGGCTCGCAGTCGAGGAAGTTCTGCACCACCAGCACCGCGTTGTGGATCTCGCCCTCGAACTCGATCTCCTTCTGGTAGGAGAAGACGTCGTTGATCATGCAGGCGAAGTCCTGGGCGGCCAGCTCCATGCCGCGCACCGGCCGTGACCGGTAGATCTCGTCGGGCAGCGCGGCGCCGTGGCCGATCCTGGACAGGCTCATCGTCAGGTCGGAGCCGAAGGTCTTGCGGCGCATCTCGATGTAGTCCACCGGGTCGGGCACCCGGTTCTGCTTCTGGTTGGCCAGCTCCCACAGCCAGCTCTCGCACATGTCCTCGATCGCGGCACGGAAGGTCTGCCGCTCTTCGCGCTCCATCGGGCCTGCGGTGCGCCCCCACAGGTCGGCGAGCGCCCGCTCCAGCGTGGTCAGCGGCGGCGGCACCGCGCCGGCGTCCAGCGGCATGAAGAGCTTGAAGCGCTCGGTGGCGACGCGCGCCGCCGACAGCTCGGTGGCCCGGCCGAAGACCAGCGGGTAGTAGTCGTCGCCGTAGGTGCCCCAGGTCAGCCAGTCGGTGGTCAGGTTCAACTGGTCGACGGTCGCCGCCGGATGGATGCCGGCCGCGCACAGCGCGAAGTCGTAGTCGACCAGCTTGCGCGGGTTCCACAGGCCGCCGGGCAGCGGGAAGCCGGGCTCCGCGTCGAGCATGCCCATGGCGCCCGCCCAGGCCAGGTTGTGCGCCCGTGCCGCCTCCAGATGCGGGCTGAGCGTGGTGGGGAACGGCATCGGGACGGCGGGCCGCCGCACCTGACCGGCCGGCCGGTGCGGGGGGTGCGAGAACGATCTGGCCCGCTGCGGCAGGGTGGCGGCGAGCGACCCGAGGATCTGCGCGGCCGAGGTGCCGAGCCCGGTCGGGCCGCCCAGCGTGGCGACGTCCCGCGCCCCGGCGTCCGCGCCGTTCATGTAGCGGCTGGAGCGCAGGTGCCACTCGTGGCCGCCGGACTGCCAGTCCTGCAGGCCCTTGACGTAGGCGAAGACCGCGAGGCGCTCCGCCGGGCTCAGCGCGTACTGCTCGTACAGCGGCTCCACCTCGGTGAACGCGGTGTGCTCGAACTGGTGCAGCCGCGAGGTCAGCAGGTCGTTCACCCGCTCGGCGGCCTCCTGGGTGCCCAGGCCGAGGAAGCGCTCCAGCACCAGCACGGCGTTGGACAGCTCGCCCTCCTCCTCGATCTCGCGCTGGTACGAGAACAGGTCGTTGCGCAGGTGCACGCCGTCGGCGAAGCAGTCCCGCAGCACCCGCAGCGGGCGGGCGGCCGCGATCCGCTCGGGCACCTCCGCGTTCGCCGCGTGCTCGATCAGGTTCGCCGACCAGGGCGCGCCGCCGACCTTGCGGCGCATCTCGATGTACTCGATCGGGTTCGACACCCGGCCCGCGTTGATGTTGGACAGCTCCCAGAGGGACTCCTCCAGCAGGTGCCGGGTGCTCTCGTGGAAGCGGCGGCGGAAGTCCCCCGACATCGACGGCACGGTCCGCGCCCACAGGTCGGCGAGCCCCGCCTCCACCTGGTTGGTCGGCTCGGGCACCTGCTGCGCGAGGTCCACCGGCATGAACGCGGGCAGCCGGTCCAGGTACTCCTTCGCGCCCGCCATGTCCTGGCTGCGCTTGAAGATGTCCAGGAAGTGGTCGTCGAAGAAGAACACCCACACGTACCAGTCGGTGACCAGGTCCAGTTCGGGACCCGAGGCGTCGGGGTGGGTGTACGCGCACAGCAGCGCGTAGTCGTGCGCGTCGAGGTCGGACTCCTCCCAGATGCCGGAGCCCTCCAGCATGTCCATCTCGCGGGCCCAGGTCCTGGTGTGCGTCCGGGCGCGCTCCAGATGCGGATTCAGCCGCGCCGGGTACGGCACGTAGAACCGGGGGAGTTCGAAGGGCTGCGGCATGTCGTCAGGGCCTTCCGCATCGGCGGTCGCAATTCCCTCGAACGTAGGTCGGCGCCCCGCCCGCCGGGGCGCTCGGCCCGGCATTCCGCCCGATGTGCTGAATTCCGGTGCCCGCCGGCATACTTCGCCCCTCGACGGGCCAGTGCCGCGCCGCCGGGTGGCCGGGTGGCCGGGTGGCCGGGTGGCCGGGTGGCCGGGTGGCCGGGACAGCGGCTGCCGGGTCCGGTCAGCGGCTGCCGCCGGGGCCGCCGGCGACCAGGTCCGCGGTGATCGCCGCCGACATCCCGGTGTGCGGCAGCCCGCCGCCGGGATGCGCCCAGCCGCCCACCAGGTACAGGCCCGGCACGCCCGACCGGTTGGCGGCCCTGACCAGGGCGCCGCCGGCCCCCGCGAGGGCCGGGGCCGGCACCGAGCCGCCGGGCGCGCCCGTCTCCCGCTCGGTGTCCGCCGGGGTGCGCACCTCGCGCCAGCACTCGCGCTCCCCCAGGCCCGGCAGCGCGGCCTCCGCGACCGCGGCCATCCGCGCCGCGAACGCCTCCGCCACGCCGGGCGCGGTCCAGTCCAGACCGCCGCCGCTCGTGTCGCCGCTCGCGCCCCCGCGCGCGTCCGGGCGGTGCGGCGGCACGGTCGCGGTGAGCGTCACCGCCTCGTGCCCGGCGTCGGGACGCGCCGCCGGGTCGTCGGGCCGCAGCACGGTCACCGTCAGCCCGCCCTCGGGCGGCAGCGCCTCGCGGCGGCTCGCGAACAGCCAGTCCAGGGCGGCCCGGCGGTCCGCGGCGTGCACGACCGTGCGGTGCGCGGTGCCGCCCGGACGCGCACCGCGCAGCGCCAGGTGGACGGTGACCCGTCCGGGCTCGCCGGGCGGCCCCATCGGCGGCCACTCGTCCTGGCGTGTCCACGGCAGCACCTGGTCACGGTAGAGGGCCGGCAGCGGCGCGCCGGCCACCACCAGATCCGCGGGGACGGCGCGGCCGTCGGCGAGTTCGACGCCGGCGGCGGAACCGTCCGCACCGGTCAGCAGCTCCGTCACCTCCGCATCGAAGTGGAACTCCACCTTCCGGGCGAGGCAGCGCTCGTGCACCGCCTCCGCCAGCGCGCGCACCCCGCCGCGCGGGTACCAGACGCCGAACGTCGCCTCCAGATACGGCAGGACGGTGGTGGACGCCGGGGCGGAGCGCGGGTCCAGGCCGTACCCCAGCGCCCAGCTCTCCAGCAGCGCCGCGAGCCGCGGATCGCCCAGACCTGCGGCCACCCCGGCGAGCGTCGGCGCCGCGCGCCGGAACAGCCCGCGCCGGCCCGCCGCCGGATAGGGATCGCGCGCGGCGGCCGCCGGGTCGCGCAGGACGTCCTCCAGCAGCGGGCGCCGCATGGCCTCCCAGGTCTCCCTGGCCCTGACCATGACCTCGCTCCACCGCTCCCCGCTGCCGGGCCCGAAGGCGCCGTCCAGCGCCTCGATCACGCCGGAGCGGGACGCGTTCGGCAGCGACACGGAGCTGCCGTCGGCGAAGAGGTGGTGTCCGGCCGGATCGACCTGCACCAGATCCACGCGGTCCGCGAGCGGCTCCCGGCCGGTCTTCACGAACAGGTCGCGGTAGACCGCGGGCAGCGTCAGCACCCCGGGACCGGTGTCGAAGGCGAAGCCGTCACGCACCAGACGGCCCACCCCGCCGCCGAACGTCCCGCCGCGCTCGTACACCGCCACCCGATGGCCCCCGGTGGCCAGCCGCGCCGCCGCCGCCATGGACGCCATGCCGGCGCCGATCACCGCAATCCGTGCCATGACCAGGACTGTAGAGGACACTCCCGGCCCCCCGACCCGGGGCCCACCCCCGGCCCCCCACCTCTGCGGGCCCACCCCGTCCGCGAGGCCGCCCTCGGCGCGAGCGCGGCGCTGGGCGCGAGGCCGCCTTCGGCGCGAGCGGCGGTTGGGCGCCGGCCCGTTTCTGAGGGGGCGCGGGGAACTGCGCGACCGGCCGTGGTGTGGCGGGTGGCCGGCCACCGGGCCGAAGGGGCAGCTGGTGCTGTTTCCGGGCCGCCGGGCGTTGGGTCGCGGCCCTCTCGGGGTGCCGCCCCGCACTCTTCGCGCGAGCGCGGTGCTGGGCGCCGGCCCGTTTCTGAGGGGGCGCGGAAGCTGAGTCCGGCTACTCAGGGCGCGGGTTGAGTAGAAGTACGGATGGTCGCCGCCGGGGAACACGGGAGAGTGGGGTGTGCGGCCGGGGAAGGAACGGGACCGCCGGCACGGGGCGGCGGACCGGGACCGGACCGGCCGTGCACGGGGGAAGCGCTGTTCCGGTCCGGCCGGTCACCCGGCCAGCCGGGCCGGAAGAGCGTCACCACGGCCGCGCCGCCACCCCGCCCACCCGCCCCTGGAGCAGCCGCGACAACGCCGCGTGCACCTCGTCGATACTCCGCTCCGGCTGGAACGCCTGCCAGTCGAGCGCCGCGACCAGCACCATGCCGAAGAGCGCGGACGCGGTCAGCGGCACATCGATCTCGTCGCTCAGCTCACCCGCCGCGACCGCCTCGCCCAGCACCTTCTCCACCACGGCGACCGCCTCCTGGCGGACCATCATCAGGGTGTCCTGCCAGGTGCGGTTGGTCCGCCACAGCTCGGCCACGTACAGCTGGGTGAACGACGGATAGCGCACGATGAAGGCGAGCCCCGACCTGATCATGGCGTCCAGGGCGGCGACCCGGCTGCCGCCGCGCGCCTCGACGCCCTCCGCGGCCTGCCGCAGTGAGGCGGTGAGCAGCCCGACGCCGTGCCGGAGCAGCTCCTCGAAGAGGTCGTTCTTGCTGGCGAAGTTGTAGTAGACGGTCCCCTTGGCGACCCCGGCACGCTCGGCGATCTCGTCGACCGTGGTGGCGGAGAAGCCCTGCTCGGCGATGAGGGTGACGGCTGCCTCGTACAGCCTCTGCCGGGTGGCCTGGCGTCGTGCGGTGGTCATGGCCCTGATTCTGCCTGCCAGAAGACGGGCACGGGGACCGGGGCGTTCACAAGGGCGGCCGCGGGTGCAGCGCGCTGACCGGAGCGACCGCGGCCGCGCTGTATCAAGGTCCCCGAAATGGGCGTTTGGCCAGGTCAGGGCCGATTGTCAGTGGTCGGCCCCAGTATGGGGGCAACGGACAAGGAGGCTCGTCATGGCAGCAGAGGTCAGCGACATCCACCCCGTACTGCGCCGCGCGGGCGCGTCCCCCGCGGCTCTCGACCTGCTCGCCCAGGCGCACACCGGGCTGCGGGAGGCCACCGCGCTGGAGCCCCCGCACGAGCGGTACGCCGCCGCACACCTCGCCGCGCTGCGCACCGCGGCCGCCGTGCTCGCGGTGCGCGGGCGGCCGGAGACGACCGAGAGGCACCGCCGGCGGATACGCAGCGCCTGGGCGGTGTTGCCCGAGGTCGCTCCCGAACTGGCCGAGTGGAGCGCCCTGTTCGCGGCCGGCGCGAGCCGCAGGGCGCGCGCGGAGGCCGGCATCGCGGGCGCCGCGACCGCCCGGGAGGCCGACGACCTGGTGCGCGCCTGCGCGATGTTCCTGCGCCTGGTGGAGCGGATGCTGCTGCTCGGACCCGCCGTCGGCGGGGACCTGCCGGCGGCCCCGGTCCCGGCCGGCTGAGGTACCGGCGCGCGGCCCGGGAGGCCATAGAGTTGGAGCCGCCCGAAGCTGACCGCCCGCCCCGCGAGGAGAGCCGCCCGCCATGTCCCGTCAAGGAGGGGTGGACCCGATGCGCCCCCGTGCCAGCCTCCGTACCGCCGTGGTGTGGGAGGTGCTGCGCGGCGCGCTGGAACGGCGCGCCAAGGTCGCGGACCGGGCCGGACTGGACGTGCTGGACACCGGCGGCGGCACCGGGAACTTCGCCGTGCCGGTCGCCCGGCTCGGCCACCGGGTCACCGTGGTCGACCCCAGCCCGGACGCGCTCTTCGCCCTGGAGCGGCGCGCCGCGGAGGCCGGGGTCACCGACCGGGTCAGGGGCGTGCAGGGCGACGCCCACGGCCTGCTCGGCGTCGTCGAGCCCGGCGGCTACGACATGGTGCTCTGCCACGGCGTCCTGGAGTACGTGGACGACCCCGCGGAAGGCGTGCGCAACGTGGTGGGGGCGCTGCGCCCGGCCGGCAGCCTCAGCCTGCTCGCCGCGGGCCGCGGCGGCGCCGTGCTGGCCCGCGCGCTGGCGGGCCATTTCGCCGAGGCGCAGCACGCGCTCGGTGACCCGGACGGACGATGGGGCAGCGGGGACTCGCTGCCCCGCCGCTTCACCGCGGAGGACCTGACCCGACTGGTCACCGACGCGGGCCTGCGGGCCGCCGCGGTGCACGGCGTACGGGTCTTCGCCGACCTCGTCCCAGGGGTGCTGGTGGACACCGAGCCGGGCGCGCTCGATGCGCTGCTGCGGCTGGAGCTGGCGGCGGCGGAAGAGCCCGGTTTCCATGCCGTGGCAACCCAGCTCCACGTGCTCGCCGAGCGGGGCTGAAAAGCCGCCGCGCGGACCCTTTTCCGACCCCCTCCCAGGGGAGTGCGTCACAGGCCGCCCGCAGCCGCATTCCTGACCGTATGCTGGCATGACGCAGGGGCGGACGGGGAATGAGAGCCCCGTCGGATCAGGCGCAGTGGGGCGGGTTTCACCGGGGCGATTCCCTGCCTATCCTTGAAGGGTCGGACCGGTCGTCTCACGCGACCGACGAGTAGGAGGTCTCCGTGCCGCTCTCGGAGCACGAGCAGCGCATGCTCGAGCAGATGGAGCGAGCGCTGTACGCCGAAGATCCCAAGTTCGCGTCGGCGCTCGAGGGCAGCGGGCTGCGCACGTTCACCCGTCGCCGCGTGTATCTGGCAGGGGCAGGGTTCCTGATCGGCATCGGTCTGCTCATGGGCGGTCTGGTCGCGCGGCAGACCTGGGTCAGCGTGGTGGGCTTCCTCGTGATGCTCGCGTGCGCGGTGGTCGGGGTGACCGCCTGGCGGCGGGGGACCCGGCCGGCCGAGCAGCCGGCGGCCACGCCCAGGAGGCGGATCGGCGGCCGGGCGGGGCGCAGGCAGCCGCATCCGCCACGGCGCGGCAAGGTCATGGACCGCATCGAGGAGCGGTGGCAGCGCCGCCGCGACGAGCAGGGCCAGTAAGCGGGGCCCTGCCTTTCTTCTGTTCACAGGCGCCGGCCCCGGAGGACGATCTCCGGGGCCGGCGCGTTGGTGCGTCCCGCCCCGCAGAAATCCGGCGCCCCGCCTTCGCCCATCAGGCCCGGGATGCCCCCGGCCCCCCGCGTGGCGCCGCACCCGGCCAGAGAGCCGCATCCGGCCCGGAGGGCGGGGCCTGGGAGGTCCCGCCCGGCAGGCGGGGCCGTGCCCTCGGCCCGTCCGGCGCCCCGGCCTGACCTGGCAGCGCACGCGGCCCGGAGGGCCGCTCGGCAGCGGACTCGGCCTGGACCGCCCGGCGCGGAGGGCGAGGCCCGGGAGGTCCCGCCCGGCCGCGCCCGGCCCCGCAGGCGGCCCCGGCAGGCGGGGCAGCGCGGTCGGCCGGGGCCGGCCACCCGGCCGGCCCCGGTGGCGCTCCCGGCCCGGGAGGGCCGGCCGGTCAGGCCCGGCGGAGCCGTCGGGGGAGGCGGGCGGTGAGGCGCCGGGCGGTGGCCGAGGCACGCTCGGTGATCTCCATCCATCGCGCGGAGAACGCCCAGGCCAGCCGCGCGGAGGAGCGCGGCAAGAGCGTGGCACGCCACCGCACGCGGCGGGACGCCGCCTGGTGCAGCCCGGCCCGCACCCGGCGGACCTCCGCCCCGAGTCCTGCGGTGGGCCGCGGCTGTGGGGCGTAGAGCGTCTCCTCGACCGCCGTCGCGAGCTTCGCGGCGGCCGTGGCGGCCTCGCCGGTCAGCCCGCCGTCCGCCACCAGACGGGCCATGGCCCGCCGTGGCGTCTCGGACTCGTCCGGCAGCACGCCGTAGTCCCAGCCGGTGTCGAGCACCTCGCGCCACGCCGAGAGCGTCGGCCCCTCGGGCTTCCCGCGGCCGCCGCCGAGCCGCCGGGCCCGCAGCCGGGTCCGCCACAGCAGCGGCGCCGCCGGGATGCTCAGCAGCAGCAGCCCGAGCAGCGCGTAGAGGCCGATCCGCAGCGGCGTGCCGGTCCCGCCGCCACCGGAGTTGCCCCCCGCGGTGGCCGCCGCCTGGCCGCAGTCGCCGACGCCGCGGTTCTCCGGCGCGCAGCTGTCCGTGTTGTGCGGGGCGACCGAGGGCGCCTTGGTGGCCCCGTGCGGCGCCAGTTCCTGCGAGTTGTCACCGCCGCCGGTCGCGGTGTCCTGCGTGTAGGAGGGGGCGGTGCCGCGGTACGGGGTGGGCTCGAAGCGCGTCCAGCCGATCCCCTCGAAGTACAGCTCGGGCCAGGCGTGCGCGTCCTTCAGCCCCACCGACATCATGCCGTTCGAGGTCGCGGTGCCCGGCGTGAAGCCGATCGCGACCCGCGCCGGGATGCCCAGCGTGCGGGACATCGCCGCCATGGTGAAGGCGAAGTGGACGCAGAAGCCCTCCTTCGTCTGCAGGAAGCGGGCGATCGCGTCGACCCCGGTGCCCGCCGTGGCCTGGGTGTTGTACACGAACTGGCCGGAGGTGAAGTACCGCTGGAGGTCCACCGCGCGCTGGTAGTCGTCGGTCGCGTTCCGGGTGACCGCGCGCGCGGTCTGCGCGACCACCGGCGGCAGCGACTTGGGCACCTCGGTGTACTGCCGGGCGATCCGGCCGGTGGCGCGCGGCGCCGCGGCGAGCTGGGCGGCGGTCGGCGCCACCTGCATGCTGGTCACCGCGTACCGCAGGTCGGAGGTGGTCTGGCCGCCCTGGCCGATCACCATCCGCCCCTCGGGCTGGAACTTCCAGTCGCCGGGCACCTGCACGGTCAGCGCCGGGAACGGCATCGGCAGCAGGCCCTGGACGTAGTCGTGGTCGGCCCGCACCTGGGTGCTGACCGGGGTGAACTTCACGTCCGCCGCCATGCCCTGCGGGCGCGGCAGCGGATCGGGGATGTCCTGGGTGTCCTGGTGGGACGGGGTCCACGCCTTGCCGTCGAACTTGTCGAGCGCCGCGATCCGCAGATACGTCCCCGGCACGTCGGTGGCGTCGGTGCGGTAGGTCAGCACCTCGCGGTTGTCCGGCTGGTTGAGGTTGTCCTGCAGGGCGGCCACCAGGTTGACCGAGCCGCTTCCACCGCCGCGGCCGGAACCGGAGCCGGAGCCCCGGCCGGAGGGGTCGAGCAGGCCGCCGCCCAGCGAGGGCAGCACCGCGGGGGCGAGCAGCGCGATGCCCAGGGCCATCGCGCCGATCCGCCGGCCGGTGCGCACCGGCGCGCTCGTCGAGCCGCCCGCCGAGGAGCCGCCCCAGCCGTTCGCCGCCGGCGGGCCGCCGAAGACCCGCCCCCAGCGCGACAGCCGGTCGCGGCCCTCGGCCAGGAGCAGCAGCAGGTAGCCGGCCGCGGCGATCAGGAAGTACGGCCAGGCGGCGCCGCCGTCGTAGAGCCCCGCGGCGACCGAGTACAGCGCCAGCAGCGGCAGTCCGGCCGGCGCCGAGGTGTTGTAGGTGACGGCGACGGCGTCCACGGCCAGCCCGACGATGAGCACGCCGCCGATCAGCAGCAGCCGGATGCCGGGCGTCACCGGCGCCGGGATGGAGAAGTTGCTGACGTCGTCCATGCCGTCCTGCAGCACCTGGCCGAGCTGCCGGAAGGCGCTCGGCCCCGGCAGCAGGCCGCCCAGCGCCTGGTGCGAGGCGAACATGACGGTCAGCACCACCAGCGAGACCACCGCCTGCACCAGCACCGTCAGCGGCCGGGCGAGCGGAATCCTGCGGGCGCCCGCGCCGATCCCGGACTGCACGCAGACCAGCACCAGCGCGCGGACGTACCAGCCCGAGCCGTCGGTCAGGGGCAGCAGCGAGAACGAGGCCATCATCGTGGCCAGCGCCGCGCACATGGTCAGCCGTGCCCGCCCGCTCATGAGTCCGCCCCCGCTCCGCGCCGCTGCGCCTGGTGCTCCTCCCGGGACCGGTAACGGTCTGCCTGCTGCCACAGTTCCGGGAGCTTCTCGCCGGGGTGGACCTCCACCACGGTCCAGCCGGACTCGCGCAGCAGCCGCACCGCGCGCTCGGTGCTGTCCGTGTCGTCCGCCGGGTCCTGCTGCCCCGACTGCAGCTCGGGCCGGCCGGCCGCCTCGCGGACCAGCCAGTCGTCGCTGTCCAGCACGAACGCGACGGCGCCGCCGGCCCGCTGGCGCATCCGGCCGAGCAGCACCGCCTGCTCCTCGTAGAGGTCGCCGACGAAGGCCACCAGCAGGCCCTCGGTGCCGGACCGCAGCACCTCGTACGCCGGCGACAGGTCGTCGCCGTCGGAGTGGTCGACCACCGCGAGGGTGTCCAGCAGCAGCCCGGCCATGTCGGAGGAGTCGCCGGTGAACCCGGCGCTGGCCTCGGGGCCCGGCACGCTGCTGCCGGTGTCGGTCAGCAGCCGCACCGCGAAGCCGCGCTCCAGCATGTGGGTGGCGATCGACGCGGCGCCGGAGACCGCCCACTCGAAGGCCGAGTCGGGGCCGGCGCCGAAGAACGCCTCCTTGCGGGTGTCGAGCAGCACCGTGCAGCGGGCCCGGTGCGGCTGCTCCTCGCGGCGCACCATCAGCTCGCCGTACTTGGCGGTGGAGCGCCAGTGCACCCGGCGCAGGTCGTCGCCGTGCCGGTAGCCGCGCGGGATCACGTCGTCGTCGCCGGCCAGCGCCAGCGACCGGGTGCGGCTCTCGCCGTAGCCCGAGGACTCGCCGGCCAGCCGCACCGCGGGCAGCGGCTCGACCCGCGGCACCACGGTGAGCGTGTCGTAGGCGCTGAAGGAGCGGGTCAGCTCGACCATCCCGAAGGGGTCGGTCAGCCGCAGCTGCAGCGGTCCCAGCGGGTAGCGGCCGCGCAGGTCGGAGCGGACCCGGTAGGACACCTCGCGGTGGCCGCCCGGCTCCACCCGGTCCAGCACGAACCGGGGCCGCGGCCCGAGCACGTACGGCACCCGGTCCTGGAGCATCAGCAGCCCGGTGGGGATCCGCGAGACGTTGTCGACCCGCAGGTGCACCCGGGCCTCGGACATCGCGGGCACCCGGGACGGCGCGAGCCGGCGGCTGCCGGCCACCCGGTAGCGGGTGCGGTAGAGCACCGCGACGCACACCAGCGGCAGCACCGCCAGCAGCAGTCCGACCCGCAGCAGGTCGGACTGGCCGAGCACGTAGCTGCACACGGCGGCGGCGACCCCGGCGGCCACGAAGGACCGGCCGCGGGTGGTCAGCCCGCCGAGTGCGGTGCGGAAGCCGTTGCCGCCGTGCTGCCCGCCCTGCTGCGCGGAACCGCCGACCGGCCCCGGGGCGCCCTGCGGCCTGCGGCCGCCCTGGCCTCCGTGCGGGGCCGCGGGCCCCGGGCCGCCGCCGGTCGCGCCCGGTGGTGCGGACGGCGGCGGGGGCGGCGGCGAGGCCATCACAGCTCCCGTGCGCCCGCAGTGCCCTGCGGCCGGCCGGCCGGCGGCTGCGGCCAGGTGCCGGGGACGGGTTCGGGGAGCGGCACCCGCTGCACGATCTCGGCGACCACCTGCTCGGGGGTGCGCCGGTTCAGCTGCGCCTGCGCGGTGGGCAGCAGACGGTGCGCCAGCACCGAGACCGCCAGCGACTGCACGTCGTCGGGGAGCACGTAGTCGCGCCCGTCCAGCGCCGCGGCCGCGCGGGCCGTCCTGACCAGGTGCAGGGTGGCCCGGGGCGAGGCCCCGAGCCGCAGGTCGGGATGGTTGCGGGTGGCGCCGACCAGGGTCACCGCATACCGCCGCACCGGGTCGGAGACGTGCACCTGGCGTACCGCCTCGATCAGCTTGACGATCTCGTGGGCGTGCGCGACGGGCTGCAGGTCGTCCAGCGGCGACACACCGCCGTGCACGTCGAGCATCTTCAACTCGGCTTCGGCGCTGGGGTACCCGATGGACACCCGGGCGGTGAAGCGGTCCCGCTGCGCCTCCGGCAGCGGGTAGGTGCCCTCCATCTCCACCGGGTTCTGGGTGGCGATGACCATGAAGGGGCTGGGCAGCGCGTAGGTGGTGCCGTCGACGGTGACCTGGCCCTCCTCCATCGACTCCAGCAGCGCGGACTGCGTCTTCGGCGAGGCGCGGTTGATCTCGTCGCCCACCACGATCTGCGCGAAGATCGCGCCCGGCTTGAACTCGAAGTCCCGCTGCTGCTGGTCGAAGACGCTGACGCCGGTGATGTCCGAGGGCAGCAGGTCCGGCGTGAACTGGATCCGCCGGACCGTGCAGTCGATCGAACGCGCCAGCGCCTTGGACAGCATCGTCTTGCCGACGCCGGGCACGTCCTCGATCAGCAGGTGCCCTTCTGCGAGCAACACGGTCAGTGCAATGCGTACGACCTCGGGCTTGCCCTCGATCACGTTCTCCACGCTGCGGCGCACCCGCTCCGCGGTCGTGGTCAGATCGCTCAGGCTTGCTCGTGCGTCGAAGGTCGTCACCCGGTACTCCTCGGCCTGTTCCAGGGGACCGCAGGGTTCGGTCATCCCTGGACCGTCCCTCCCCGTGTGCGCAACGCTCGCATCGGACGCGACGTGCCGCACGATGCATTGTTCCCTTTCGGGACGGCCCACGTCACTCGGCTGCCGTTACTGGTTCGTGATTTCCCGCAGCCGGCCGGTGTGCACGTCGAAGACGAAGCCTCGCACGTCTCCGACGTGAACGAGGAAGGGGGAGGTCCGAACCCGTGCCATCGACTGCCGGACGTCCTGGTCGACGTCGGTGAACGACTCCACCGCCCAGGTCGGGCGCTGGCCCACCTCCGCCTCCAGCTCGGCGCGGAAGTCCTCGGTGATGGTCTGCATGCCGCAGTTGGTGTGGTGGATGAGCACCACGGATCGGGTGCCCAGCGCGCGCTGGCTGATCGCGAGGGAGCGGATGGTGTCGTCGGTGACCACGCCGCCGGCGTTGCGGATGGTGTGGCAGTCGCCCAACTCCAGGCCGAGCGCCTTGTGCAGATCGATGCGGGCGTCCATGCAGGCGACCACGGCGACCTTCAGGACGGGGGCGGCGCCCATCCCCGGGTCGTGGAACGCGGCCGCGTAGCGCTCGTTCGCCTCGATGAGCCGGTCGGTGACGGACGTGGTGGCGGTGGTCCCGGGCTGCTCGGAAGGACCGCTGACAGGTATCGACATGTCTATGACGGTATCGCGGAGCGTCCCGCGAGGCAGCGGTGCGCCCCCGTCGGCGGGGGGCGCGCCGCGCCGCGTCCGTCGTTGCCGGTGGAGCATGGTGGAGTAAAGTGGCGCGAAGTGGTGCCGTCTGCGGGAGGTGGGCCGTGTTCCTGGGATTCCTCGGGACGTACACCCCTCGGCTGGACGACAAGAACCGGCTGGTGTTGCCGGCCAGGTTCCGCGAGCAGCTGGCGGACGGGCTGGTGATCACCCGCGGGCAGGAGCGCTGCCTGTGCGTGTGGCCCGTCGAGGGTTTCACGGCGGCCACCCAGCAGCTGTCCGACGCACCGCTGACCTCGAAGTCCGCCCGCGACTACCTGCGGGTGCTCTTCGCCGGCGCCCACGACGAGGTGCCGGACAAGCAGGGCCGGGTCACCGTCCCGCAGCCGCTGCGCGCGTACGCGGGGCTGGTCCGCGACTGCGCCGTCATCGGCGCCAACACCCGGGTGGAGATCTGGTCGGCCGAGGCGTGGGAACGCTATCTGGCGGCACAGGAAGACACCTTTTCGGCCCTGTCAGAGGAGGTTCCGCCCGGATTACTGTGAGCGCGCCGGGCAACCGCGCGCACCGGCGCCGGCCGCCCGCCGGACGTACGGCTCGGCCTCCTCCCGCTCCTCCGGTCCGCTGACACCACTTCCCCGGTGCCAGCGGGTCGTCTCCCTCCGAGCGGGCGGGGACCAGGTCCTACGTCCCGCGGCGCCCGCCGCGGCCCCCGCCGGAACCCTCTGGCACCCTCTAGCACCCTCTGGAAACCAGCCACATGAGCGACCCGTCCCCGTCCTCGCCCGCGTCCTCACCCGCGCAGCCGCGGCACGTCCCGGTGATGCTGCGGCGCTGCCTCGACCTGCTGGCCCCCGCCCTCGCAGAACCGGGCGCCGTCGTGGTGGACGCGACGCTCGGACTCGGCGGCCACAGCGAGGCGCTGCTCGCCACCTTCCCGGCTGCCCGGCTGGTCGCGCTCGACCGCGACCCGGAGGCGCTGCGGCTGTCCGCGGAACGGCTGGCCCCCTTCGGCGACCGCGCCACGCTGGTCCACGCGGTCTACGACGAGCTGCCCGAGGTGCTGGACCGGCTGGGCGTGGCCCGCGTCCAGGGCGTGCTCTTCGACCTCGGCGTCTCCTCGATGCAGCTCGACGAGGCCGGCCGCGGCTTCGCCTACGCCCAGGACGCGCCGCTGGACATGCGGATGGACCAGTCGACGGGGATCAGCGCGGCCGAGGTGCTCAACACCTACCCGCCGGGCGAGCTGGTCAGGATCCTGCGCTCCTACGGCGAGGAGAAGTTCGCCCGCAAGATCGTGGACGCGGTCGTGCGCGAACGCGACCGGGAGCCCTTCACCACCAGCGCCCGGCTGGTCGAGCTGATCAGGGACGCGCTGCCGCAGGCCGCCAAGCGCACCGGCGGCAACCCGGCCAAGCGCACCTTCCAGGCGCTGCGGATCGAGGTCAACGGCGAGCTGTCGGTGCTGGAGCGGGCGGTCCCGGCCGCGGTCGGGGCGCTCGCGGTCGGCGGCCGGATCGCGGTGCTGGCCTACCAGTCGCTGGAGGACCGGCTGGTCAAGCAGGTCCTCGCGGCCGGCGCGGCGAACACCGCGCCGCCCGGCCTGCCGGTGGTGCCCGAGCAGTACCAGCCGCGGCTGAGGCTGCTGACCCGCGGCGCGGAGCTGCCCAGCGAGGACGAGATCGCCGAGAACCGGCGGGCCGCGCCGGCCCGGCTGCGCGGCGCGGAGCGGATCAGGGAGGACGTGCGGTGAGCGGACAGGGCGGAAGCGGGCACGGCGCCGGTCGCGGTGGCGGCGTGCGGCCGGGACGGGGCGCCGCCGGGCGGCCGGGAGCGGTCCGCGGCGCCGGCCGCGGGGCGCGGCTCGGCCGGGTCGCGGGGATCGCGGGGGCCCGCGGCAGTGCAACCGCGGCCCGCACCCCGTTCGTCGTCCTCATCGTGACCTTGCTCGCGGGCGGCCTGATCTCGCTGCTGCTGCTGAACTCGGCGGTCAACCAGGACTCGTTCGAGCTGAACAAGCTGCAGAAGGAGACCACCGGCTACACCGACGAGCAGCAGCAGCTCCAGCAGGACGTGGACGGCTACTCGGCGCCCGGGTCGCTCGCCGACCGGGCCAGGCGGCTCGGCATGGTCCCGGGTGGCGAGCCGGCGTTCCTGACGCCCGGCGGCGGCGTCCACGGCAGCCCGTCGCCGGCCACCGAGCCGCCCGCGCCCCCGTCGCCGTCCTCGCCGGCACCGTCGTCGGCCCCAGGCTCCGGTGCGACCCCCTCCGGCGCGACCCCCTCCGGGCCGACCCCGAGCGGCTCCGCCGCGGGCGGTGCGCGGTGACCGGGCGCGACCCCCGGTCGGGCCGCCCCGACCGACCGGATCGCCCGGACCGCCCCGACCGGGCGCAGGGCGGCCGCGACGCCCGGGGCGCCCCCCGGGCCCGGCGCCCCGAGGAGCAGGACGGCGCGCCGCGCCGGGTGCGCAGGCCCGCCGGCGCCGCCGCCGAGCCGCCACCGCGCGCGCGGCGGCCCGCGCCGGCCGGCGGCGACCCGCGGGTGGCGCGGCCCCGCAGCGCCGGGGGAGGCCCCCACGGCCCGCGCGGGCCGTACCGCCGTCCCGCGCCCTCGGTCGGCCGGACCGTGCGCCTCGGCCGCCCCAAGCCGCGGCTGCGGCTGGTGGGCGCGGCGCTGACCATCGTGATGGCCGTGTTCGTGGTGCGGCTGCTCCAGGTGCAGGCGGTGGACGCGTCCGCGTACGCGTCCAAGGCGGCGGTGAACCGCTGGGTGACCCACGAGGTCACCGCGGACCGCGGCACGATCACCGACCGCACCGGCGCGGACCTCGCCACCACCGTCGACGCCTTCGACGTCATCGCCGACCCGTACCTCTTCACCCGCGCGCAGACCAAGGTCGCGGACGCCCCGCAGCAGGCGGCGGAGCTGCTCGCGCCGATCGTGGGCGGCGACGCGACGACCATCGCCCGGCAGCTGGCCACCCCGGGCTCGCGCTTCCAGGTGCTCGCCACCCGGCAGTCCCCGCAGGTGTGGAACCAGATCAAGGACCTCAAGGCCGCCTTCGCCGACAAGGCCGCCACCGGCGAGGGCGCGAACGTGCTGGCCGGGGTCTTCAACGAGCCGCACTCCCGGCGGGTCTACCCGGCCGGCGACCTCGCGGCCGGCGTCATCGGCTTCGTGAACAGCGAGGGCCAGGGCGCCGGCGGCCTGGAGTCGATGCTCGACAAGCAGCTCTCCGGCACCAACGGCAAGATCCGCTACGCCCAGTCCAACGGCCGCGAGGTGCCCACCGCGGGCGGCCAGGACCAGCCCGCGGTCCCCGGCGACGATGTGCAGCTCACCCTCGACCGGGACATCCAGTGGGCCGCGCAGAGCGCCATCTCGGCCCAGGTGGCCGCATCCGCGGCCGACCGCGGCTACGTGGTGGTGGAGGACAACAGGACCGGGCAGGTGTTGGCCATGGCCGATGCTCCGGGATACGACCCCAACGACCTCGCGCACGCCGACTCCGCCGCGCTGGGCAACGCCGCCCTGCAGGACGCCTACGAGCCGGGCAGCGTCAGCAAGCTGATGTCGATGGCCGCGATCCTCGACACCGGCACCGCCACCCCCACCACCCGCGTCACCGTCCCCGGCACGCTGCCGCGCGCGGACCGGATCTTCCACGACGACGTGGACCACGGCACCTGGCACCTCACGCTCAACGGCGTGCTCGCCAAGTCCAGCAACATCGGCACCATCCTCGCCAGCCAGCAGCTCGGCGCGACCCAGGCGCAGGCCAACAGGGTGCTCTACTCGTACCTGAAGAAGTTCGGCATCGGCGAGCCCAGCGGCATCGGGTTCCCCGGCGAGACGCCCGGCATCCTGGCCAAGCCGCAGGACTGGAACGCCTCGCAGCAGTACACCATCCCGTTCGGCCAGGGCCTGTCGCTGAACGCGCTGCAGGCCACCTCCGTCTACGCGACGATCGCCGACGGCGGGGTGCGCGTCGAGCCCTCGCTGATCCGCGGCATCACCGGACCCGACGGCCGCTTCACGCCCGCCGACCCGCCGAAGAGGACCCGGGTGGTCAGCGCCGCGACGGCCAGGACGCTCTCGCAGATGCTGGAGTCGGTGGTCGGCAGCGAGCAGGGCACCGGCATGAACGCCCGGATCGACGGCTACCGGGTCGCGGGCAAGACCGGTACGGCCAACCGGGTGGACCCCAAGACCGGCCGCTACAAGGGCTACACCTCCTCCTTCATGGGCTTCGCGCCGGCCGACGACCCGCGGGTCACGGTCTCCTGCGTGATCCAGAACCCCACCAAGGGCAGTTATTTCGGCGGCGACATCTGCGGGCCGGTCTTCAAGAAGGTGATGGAGTTCGCCCTGAAGTCACTGGACGTGCCGCCCACCGGCAAGCCCGCCCCGCACCTGCCGATCACCTTCGACCCGTCCGCGCCGGCCTCGCCGGCCGGCGCCAAGGGGCAGTGATCCACCGTGACAGCACACCGCAGCCCGCTCGCGCCGCACGGCGCCGCGGACCGACCCGCCGGCCGGCCCGATCGCGACCCGCACCCGCCGCGACCGGCCCGTTTTGGCCCGGAGACCGACCGGGCCGGTAACCTCACCGCCGTGCCCACAGCTGATCAGTCCACCCTCAGACAGCCGGGCGCGCCGCGCCCGGCGCATCCGCGCCCCACGCCGCTGGCGGACCTCGCCGGCCGGCTCGGCGTGCCGGCGCCCGATCGTGCCGCGCAGGTCACCGGCATCACCCACGACTCGCGGGCGGTGCGCCCCGGCGACCTGTACGCGGCGCTGCCCGGCGCGCGCTTCCACGGCGCGCAGTTCGCCGAGCAGGCGGCCGCGGCCGGCGCGGTCGCCGTGCTGACCGACGCCGAGGGCGAGGCGGCCGCGGCCGCCACCGGCCTGCCGGTGCTGGCGGTCGCCGACCCCAGGGCGGTGATGGGCGGCCTGGCCGCGGCGGTCTACGGCGAGCCGGGTGAGGGGATGCTGCGGATCGGCATCACCGGCACCTCGGGCAAGACCACCACCTCGTACCTCGTCGAGGGCGGCCTGCGGGCGGTCAGGCACGGCGGGACCGGGCTCATCGGCACGGTCGAGACGAGGATCGGCGACGAGCGGATCAAGAGCGAGCGCACCACCCCCGAGGCCACCGACCTCCAGGCGCTGTTCGCGGTGATGCGCGAGCGCGGCGTGGAGTCGGTCGTCATGGAGGTCTCCAGCCACGCGCTGGTGCTCGGCCGGGTCGACGGCGCGGTCTTCGACGTGGCCGTCTTCAACAACCTCAGCCCGGAGCACATGGAGTTCCACTCCGGCATGGAGGACTACTTCCAGGCCAAGGCGCAGCTGTTCACGCCGCGCCGCAGCCGGCTCGGGGTGGTCAACCTGGACGACGAGTACGGCCGCAGGCTGGTCGCCGAGGCGGGCGTGCCGCTGGTGACCTTCTCCGCGCGGGGCCGCCTCGACGCGGACTGGCGGGCCGAGGACGTCGAGGCGCGGCTGCTGGACAGCCGCTTCACCGTGCTCGGGCCGAAGGGCGAGCGGGTGCAGGCGGTCGCGCCGCTGCCCGGCCCGTTCAACGTGGCCAACACGCTCGCGGCGATCGCCGCGCTGGCCTCGGCCGGGCTGGACCCGCAGGCCGCCGCCGACGGCATCGCCGGGGTGCCCGGGGTGCCGGGCCGGCTGGAGCGGGTCGACGCCGGGCAGCCGTACCTGGCGGTGGTGGACTACGCCCACAAGACCGACGCGGTGGAGTCGGTGCTGCAGGCCCTGCGCACCACCACCGAGGGCCGCATCCACGCCGTGCTGGGCTGCGGCGGCGACCGGGACCGCACCAAGCGCGGGCCGATGGGCGCCGCGCTGGCCCGGCTCGCCGACACCGCCGTACTGACCTCGGACAACCCGCGTTCCGAGGACCCGCTGGCGATCCTCGCCGCGATGCTGGACGGGGCCGTGGAGGTCCCCTCCGGTCAGCGCGGCCACGTCATCGTCGAACCGGACCGGGCCGCCGCCGTCGCCACCGCCGTCGCCCAGGCGCGGCCGGGCGACATCGTGCTGGTCGCGGGGAAGGGCCATGAGCAGGGCCAGGACATCGCCGGAGAGGTGCGCCCCTTCGACGACCGTGAGGTGCTGCGCGCCGCGATCGAGAAGGACCAGAAACAACAGTGATCCCCCTTACCCTCGCCGAGGTCGCACGTGCGGTCGGCGGGAGCATGCACGACATACCGGACAGTGGCGTTCGGGTCACCGGGCCCGTGGTCAGGGACTCCCGCGAGGTCGGGCCCGGCGCGCTCTTCGTGGCGTTCGCCGGGGAGCGGGTGGACGGCCACGCGTTCGCCGCGGGAGCGGTCGCGGACGGCGCGGTCGCGGTGCTCGCGGCCCGCCCCGTCGGCGTGCCCGCCATCGTGGTGGACGACGTCCAGGCCGCGCTGGGCGCGCTCGCCCGGCACGTGCTGGAGCAGCTCGGCGCGACCGTGGTGGCGCTGACCGGCTCGGCCGGCAAGACCAGCACCAAGGACCTGGTCGCGCAGCTGCTGCAGCGCCTGGCGCCGACGGTGTGGACCCCGGGCTCGCTGAACAACGAGATCGGGCTGCCGCTGACCGTGCTCAGCGCCGACGAGTCCACCCGGCACCTGGTGCTGGAGATGGGCGCCCGCGGCGTGGGCCACATCCGCTACCTGACCGGGCTCACCCCGCCGCGGATCGGCATGGTGCTCAACGTCGGCAGCGCGCACATCGGCGAGTTCGGCAGCCGCGAGCGCATCGCCGAGGCCAAGGGCGAGATGGTCGAGTCGCTGCCCGCGGCGGCCGAGGGCGGTATCGCGGTGCTCAACGCCGACGATCCGCTGGTGCTCGCCATGGCGAGCCGCACCAAGGCGCGCGTGGTGCTCTTCGGGGAGAGCGAGCAGGCCGCCGTCCGCGCCGAGAATGTCCGGCTCAACGACCGAGGTCAGGCCGTCTTCGCGCTGCGAACACCCACCGGGTGCGCCGATGTGACCTTGCGCCTGTACGGTGAGCACCACGTGTCGAACGCGCTCGCCGCGGCCGCCGTCGCCAGTGAACTCGGCATGCCCGCCGGGGAGATCGCCACCGCACTCTGTGAGGCCGGCTCGCTCTCGCACTGGCGGATGGAGGTCACCGAGCGGCCCGACGGCGTGACGGTCGTCAACGACGCCTACAACGCGAATCCCGAGTCCATGAGGGCAGCCCTGCGCGCACTGGCCGCGATGGGCACGTCCGCACAGGCCCGGGGAGGGCGGACCTGGGCGGTGCTGGGGAAGATGGCCGAACTCGGCGAGCAGTCGCTCACCGAGCACGACGCGGTGGGGCGGCTGGCCGTCCGGCTCAACGTCAGCAAGCTCGTGGCCGTGGGCGGTACCGAAGCCGCCTGGCTGCAAATGGGCGCCTATAACGAGGGTTCGTGGGGTGAGGAGTCGGTGCACGTGTCCGACGCGGAGGCGGCGATCGACCTGTTGCGCAGCGAAGTGCGCCCGGGAGACGTCGTGCTGGTGAAGGCATCGAGGTCGGTGGGGCTCGAAGCCGTCGCCTTGGCGCTGACCGAGGGCAGCGAGGGTGCCGCCCGATGAAGCAGATCCTCGTCTCCGGCGTGCTCGGGCTCTTCCTGTCGCTGATCGGCACTCCGCTGCTGATCCGCCTGCTGGCCCGCAAGGGCTACGGGCAGATGATCCGGGACGACGGCCCCAAGGCCCACCACAGCAAGCGCGGCACCCCCACCATGGGCGGCATCGCCTTCATCCTGGCCACCCTGATCGCGTACGCGGTGACCAAGCTGATCACCGGCGACAAGCCCAGCGTCTCCGGTGTGCTGGTGCTGTTCCTGACCGTCGGCATGGGCCTGGTGGGCTTCCTCGACGACTACATCAAGATCGTCAAGCAGCGCAGCCTCGGCCTGCGGGCGAAGGCGAAGATGGGCGGCCAGCTCACCGTCGGCATCGCCTTCGCGGTGCTGGCGCTGAACTTCAAGGACTCCCGCGGCCAGACCCCGGCGTCCACCAAGCTCTCCTTCACCACGGACTTCGGCTGGTCCATCGGCCCGGTGATCTTCGTGATCTGGGCGCTGTTCATGATCCTGGCGATGTCCAACGGCGTGAACCTCACCGACGGCCTCGACGGCCTGGCCACCGGCGCCTCGGTGATGGTCTTCGCCGCGTACACCGTCATCGGCGTGTGGCAGTACGGCCAGTGGTGCGGCACCCCGGTCAGCGCCAACAACGCCTGCTACGAGGTGCGCAACCCGCTGGACCTCGCGGTGGTGTCCGCCGCGCTGATGGGCGCCTGCTTCGGCTTCCTGTGGTGGAACACCTCGCCGGCGAAGATCTTCATGGGCGACACCGGCTCGCTCGCCCTCGGCGGCGCCCTCGCGGGCCTCGCGATCTGCTCGCGCACCGAGATGCTGCTGGCCATCCTCGGCGGCCTGTTCGTGCTGATCACCATGTCGGTGATCATCCAGGTCGGCTCCTTCCGGCTGACCGGCAAACGCGTCTTCAGAATGGCCCCGCTGCAACACCACTTCGAACTCAAGGGGTGGAGCGAGGTCCTGGTGGTGGTCAGATTCTGGATCGTCCAGGGCATGTGCATGGCCGTCGGCCTGGGCATCTTCTACGCCGCGTGGGTGGCCGCCTCGTGACCACCGCCGAGCGCCTGCGGGACACCGCGGTCACCGTCGCGGGACTCGGCGTCTCCGGAGTGCCCGCCGCCAAGGCGCTGCACGCCCTGGGCGCCCGCGTCACCGTGGTCAACGCCGGTGCGGGCGACGCGCAGCGCGCCCAGGCCGCCGAACTGGAGGCGCTCGGCATCACCGTACGGCTCGGCGACGGCGACACCCTGCCGGCCGGCACCGGGCTGGTCGTCACCACGCCCGGCTGGAAGCCCGCGAGTCCGCTGTTCGCGGCCGCCGCGGCGGCCGGCGTCGAGGTGTGGGGCGACGTCGAACTCGCCTGGCGGCTGCGCGGACCCGGCGCCGCGCCCTGGCTCGCGGTGACCGGCACCAACGGCAAGACCACCACCACCCGGATGCTGGCGAGCATCCTCACCGCGGCGGGCCTGCGCACCGCGGCGGTCGGCAACATCGGCGTCTCGCTCCTCGACGTGGTGCTCGGCGAGCGGGAGTACGACGTGCTTGCCGTCGAACTCTCCAGCTACCAGCTGCACTGGGCGCCCGGCATCAGGCCGCACTCCGCGGTGGTGCTCAACCTCGCCCCCGACCACCTGGACTGGCACGGCTCGATGGCCGCCTACACGGCGGACAAGGGCCGGATCTTCCACGGCAACCAGGTCGCCTGCGTCTACAACACCGCGGACAAGGAGACCGAACGGCTGGTGCGCGAGGCGGACGTGGCGGAGGGCTGCCGGGCGATCGGCTTCACCCTCGGCGCGCCGGGGCTCTCCGAGTTCGGCGTCGTGGACGGCATCCTGGTGGACCGGGCGTTCGTCGAGGACCGGGCGCACCGCGCCCAGGAACTCGCCGAGACCGCCGACGTCCGGCCGCCGGCCCCGCACAACATCGCCAACGCGCTGGCCGCAGCGGCCCTCGCCCGCGCGTACGGCGTCGAACCCGCCGCCGTACGCGAGGGGCTGCGCGCCTTCCGGCCCGACGCGCACCGCATCGCCGAGGTCGCCACCGTCGACGGCGTCCGCTGGGTGGACGACTCCAAGGCGACCAACACCCATGCCGCGCAGGCCTCGCTGACCGCGTACGACCCGGTGGTGTGGCTCGCCGGCGGGCTCGCCAAGGGCGCGGTCTTCGACGAACTCGCCGCCGCCGCCGCGCCGAGGCTGCGCGCCGCGGTGCTGTTCGGCGCCGACCGCGCGCTGATCCGCGAAGCCCTGGCGCGACACGCCCCGCAGGTCCCGGTCACCGAGCTGGAACGGACCGACACTGGGGCGATGTCCGAGGCCGTCGCCGCCGCACGCGGCCTGGCCCGGCCGGGGGACACGGTGCTGCTGGCGCCGGCCTGCGCGTCGATGGACATGTTCGACAACTACAACCAGCGCGGCGACATGTTCGCCGACGCGGTGCGCGCGCTGGCCGCGGGCCCGGCGGGCGCCGCCGCCCAGGACGCCGCCGCCCGGGACACCCACTAGCGCGCTCCCCGCGGGCGCGGAGCAGCGCACGAAGGAGGGGCCGCATGACCGCCTACCCCGCTCCGCCGCGCGGCAGCGCGCTGCGCGGCGCCGTGCGGCTGCCCGGCCGGCTGCGGGCGGCCTGGGACCGCCCGCTGACCGCGTACTACGTGATCCTCGGCGGCAGTGCGCTGATCACCGTGCTCGGCCTGGTGATGGTGTACTCCGCCTCGCAGATCCAGGCGCTGCGGTTCGGGCTGCCGGCCACCTTCTACTTCCGCAAGCAGCTGCTCGCGGTCGGGATCGGCGCCCTGATGCTGTGGTTCGCCGCGAAGGCGCCGGTGCGGCTGCACCGGGCGCTGGCCTACCCGCTGCTGCTGGGCGCGGTGTTCCTGATGGTGCTGGTGCAGGTGCCGGGGATAGGGGAGACGGTCAACGGCAACACCAACTGGATCTCCGTCGGCGGGCCGTTCCAGCTCCAGCCCAGCGAGTTCGGCAAGCTCGCGCTGGTGCTGTGGGGCGCCGACCTGCTGGCCCGCAAGAACGAGCGGAACCTGCTGGTGCAGTGGAAGCACCTGCTGGTGCCGCTGGTGCCCGTCACCGTGATGCTGCTCGGACTGATCATGCTCGGCGGCGACATGGGCACCACGATGATCCTCACCGCGATCCTGTTCGGCATGCTCTGGCTGGCCGGCGCCCCCACCCGCCTGTTCGCCGGAGTGCTCGCCGGGGCCGGCTCGCTGGCCACCCTGGCCATCGCCACCAGCCCCAACCGGATGGGCCGGCTGCACTGCATCGCCGCCACCGACCCGGGCACCGGCGACCAGTGCTGGCAGGCCGTGCACGGCATCTACGCGCTCGCGTCCGGCGGCTGGTTCGGTTCAGGACTCGGCGCGAGCGTGGAGAAATGGGGTGAACTGCCCGAACCGCACACCGACTTCATCTTCGCCGTGACCGGGGAGGAACTGGGCCTGGCGGGGACGCTGTCGGTACTCGCCCTCTTCGCGGCACTAGGCTACGCGGGTATCCGCGTGGCCGGTCGTACGGAGGACCCCTTCGTCAGGTTCGCAGCGGGTGGCGTGACCACCTGGATCACGGTGCAGGCCGTGATCAACATCGGTGCGGTGCTCGGCCTGCTGCCGATCGCCGGAGTCCCGCTCCCGCTGTTCTCCTACGGAGGTTCAGCCATCCTGCCGACCATGTTCGCGATCGGGCTGCTGATCTGCTTCGCCAGGAGCGAGCCCGCGACGCGAGCGGCGTTGGCCGTGCGGGGGCGGAACAACTCCCTGACCGGGGCGATGAGACGGATGATGCGACGGCCCGCCCAGCGGCGGCCGTCCGGAGAGCGGTGAATTTCGGTGCATGTCGTACTCGCCGGCGGGGGGACCGCCGGCCACATCGAGCCGGCGCTCGCGCTCGCCGATGCCCTGCGCAGGCAGGACCCGACCGTGGGCATCACGGCCCTCGGCACCGAGAAGGGCCTGGAGACCAGGCTCGTTCCGGAGCGCGGCTACGAACTGGCGCTGATCCCCGCCGTTCCGCTGCCGCGCAGGCCGACCCCCGAACTGATCACCGTCCCCGGACGGCTGCGCGGCACCATCAAGGCCGCCGAGCAGGTCATCGAGCGCACCAAGGCCGACTGCGTGGTCGGCTTCGGCGGCTACGTGGCGCTGCCCGGCTACCTCGCGGCCAAGCGGCTCGGCGTGCCGATCGTCATCCACGAGGCCAACGCCCGCCCGGGACTGGCCAACAAGATCGGCTCCCGCTACGCCCACGCGGTCGCCGTCTCCACCCCGGACAGCAAACTGCGCGACGCCCGCTACATCGGCATCCCGCTGCGCCGCACCATCGCCACCCTGGACCGGGCGGCGGTCAGGCCGGAGGCGCGGCACGCCTTCGGCCTCGACCAGAACCTGCCCACCCTGCTGGTCTCCGGCGGCTCCCAGGGCGCCCGGCGGCTCAACGAGGTGATCGCCTCGGTCGCGCCGCGGCTGCAGCAGTCCGGCGTCCAGATCCTGCACGCGGTCGGCCCGAAGAACGAACTGCCGCGGTCCGACAACATGCCCGGCATGCCGCCGTACCGCCCGGTGCCGTACATCGACCGGATGGATCTCGCCTACGCGGCCGCCGACATGATGCTCTGCCGGGCCGGCGCCATGACCGTCGCGGAGCTCTCCGCGGTCGGGCTGCCCGCCGCCTACGTGCCGCTGCCGATCGGCAACGGCGAACAGCGGCTCAACGCGCAGCCCGTGGTGAAGGCCGGCGGCGGACTCCTCGTCGACGACCCGGAGCTGACCGCCGACTGGGTGCTCGGCAACGTGCTGCCGGTGCTCACCGACCCGCACCGGCTGTACGACATGTCGCGCGCCGCAGCCGAGTTCGGCCGCCGCGACGCCGACGACCTGCTGGTCGCCATGGTGTACGAGGCCGTCGCCGCCCGGCGCCGGTAGCCCCGACCGGGGCGCGCCGACACGCCGCGCCCGGCGGCCGATTCGGCCGTCGGGCGGGGCCGGCCGGGCCGGACGGGCGCCGCGGCGCGCGCCTCCCGCCGCGCCGGGCGCCCGGCCTGACACGATGGGCGCCGCGGGGGCGGCCGCCCCCAACCGTCGATGTGGGGAGCCCGAGGTGACCGGTACGGAAACCGGAGCGCTCGGCGCGGGACCGGCGCCGCAGCCACGCCAGGACGCCAGGCCCGCGCCGCCCGTCCGGCAGCACACCGGGCGGACGCCGCGGCGCGGCGGGCCGCGGTTCACCGCGCCCGCCAGGCGCACCGCGCTCGTGGCGCTGATCGTGCTCACCGTGCTGGTGGGCGCCGGCACCTGGGCGCTCTACGGCTCCTCGTGGTTCCGCGCGGACCGGGTCGCGGTGGCCGGCAACAGCGCGCTGACGACCGGCCAGATCGAGCGGGCGGCCGCCGTGCCGCTCGGCGGCCCGCTGCTCTCGGTCGACACCGGGGCGGTGCGCGGCCGGCTGCTGGCCGCGCTGCCGCGGATCGGCCGGGTGGAGGTCGGGCGTTCCTGGCCGCACACGATCACCGTGCGGATCACCGAGCGGACCGCGGCCGCGGTGCTGCGCAGCGGCGCGCGGTTCACCGAAGTGGACCGCGACGGCGTGCGGTTCGCCACCGTCGACCGGGCGCCGGCCGGTGTCCCGGTGCTGCGGCTGGAACCGGACCGCGCGGGCGCGGCGGCCAGCCTCCGCCAGTTCGGCACAACGCGGTTGCTGCAGGCGGCCATCGCGGTCGCCGGCGATCTCCCCGACGTGCTGCGCGGCCGGGCCACCGCGATCCGGGTGCGCTCCTACGACGGGATCACCGTCGAACTCTCCGGCGGCCGCGAGGTCGTGTGGGGGAGCGCGGAGGACGGCGCGCTCAAGGCGGCGGCGCTCACCGCGCTGATGAAAGTGCAGCCGCACGCGGACCATTTCGACGTCAGCGCCCCCACCGCCCCCGCGGCGTCGCATGGTTGACGCCGGTGGCGGGCCCGTTGCACGCTGTTCGACCCTGCCAGGACCACGGCCGACGTGATCACATAGGGTGAAAAGAAAAACGGGAGGTTCGGCGTGTTCGTTGAACCGCCCCTGCTTGTCGACTTAGTGTCTCGTCCCAAGGAACACATGGGACAGGCAGACTGGTAACCCTAAACCTCAGGGTCAGGGTTCGGAACGGCAACGGCGAGCGTACCGGCCGTCCCACACGATTCGTAACTCGAGGCGAGAGGCCTTCGACGTGGCAGCACCGCAGAACTACCTCGCAGTCATCAAGGTCGTCGGAATCGGCGGCGGTGGCGTCAACGCCATCAACCGGATGATCGAGGTCGGTCTCAAGGGCGTCGAGTTCATCGCGATCAACACCGATGCACAGGCCCTGCTGATGAGCGACGCCGACGTCAAGCTCGACGTCGGCCGAGAGCTGACCCGGGGCCTCGGCGCCGGCGCCAACCCCGACGTCGGCCGCAAGGCCGCGGAGGACCACCGCGAGGAGATCGAGGAGGTGCTCAAGGGCGCCGACATGGTCTTCGTGACCGCGGGCGAGGGCGGCGGCACCGGCACCGGCGGCGCCCCCGTCGTCGCCAACATCGCCCGCTCGCTGGGGGCCCTGACCATCGGGGTGGTCACCCGCCCCTTCACCTTCGAGGGGCGCCGCCGCGCCAACCAGGCGGAGGACGGCATCGCCGGCCTGCGCGAGAACGTCGACACCCTGATCGTCATCCCCAACGACCGCCTGCTGTCCATCTCGGACCGCCAGGTGAGCGTGCTGGACGCCTTCCGCTCCGCCGACCAGGTGCTGCTCTCCGGCGTGCAGGGCATCACCGACCTGATCACCACCCCCGGCCTGATCAACCTGGACTTCGCCGACGTGAAGTCCGTGATGAGCGAGGCGGGTTCGGCGCTCATGGGCATCGGTTCCGCCCGTGGTGACGACCGCGCGGTGGCCGCCGCGGAGATGGCGATCTCCTCGCCGCTGCTGGAGGCGTCCATCGACGGCGCCCGAGGCGTGCTGCTGTCCATCTCCGGCGGCTCCGACCTCGGCCTCTTCGAGATCAACGAGGCCGCCCAACTGGTCAGCGAGGCCGCCCACCCGGAGGCGAACATCATCTTCGGCGCGGTCATCGACGACGCGCTCGGCGACGAGGTGCGGGTCACCGTCATCGCGGCCGGCTTCGACGGCGGCCAGCCGCCGACCAAGGGCAGCCGCGACAAGGTGCTCGGCTCCACCTACACCTCGCGTGACGACGCACCCGCGGCGGGCTCCCCGCGCGCCGAGGCGCCGCGCCCCACCCCGTCCTTCGGCGGCCTCGGCAGCATCCCGGCCGCCCCGGGCGAGCGGGAGCCGGAGAGCGAGCCGGTCGCCGAGACCTCGCCGGTGATCCCGCCGGTGGTCCCCTCGGCCCGGCCGTACCAGGAGTCGGCCGAGGAGCTCGACGTCCCGGACTTCCTGAAGTGACCGCCCGGCAGTGATAGGGCACCGCACGACAGCGAACGGCGCGCACTTCGCCTTCACCGACCGGTGGGGCGGGGTGAGCGCCGTTCCGTACGACAGCCTCAACCTCGGCGGCGCGGTCGGCGACGACCCCGCGGCCGTCACCGCCAACCGTGCGCTCGCGGCGGGGGAACTCGGCCGCGACCCCGGCCGGGTGGTGTGGATGAACCAGGTGCACGGCCGGGACGTCGCGGTCGTCGACGCGCCCTGGGGGGACGCTCCGGTGCCCGCGGTCGACGCGCTGGTCACCACCCGGCCCGAGCTGACCCTCGCGGTGCTCACCGCCGACTGCGTGCCGGTGCTGCTGGCCGATCCCGCGGCCGGCGTCGTGGCCGCCGCGCACGCCGGACGGCCGGGGCTGCTCGCCGGGGTGGTGCCGGCCGCCGTCGAGGCGATGGCCGCACTCGGCGCCGATCCCGGCCGCACGGCCGCGATCACCGGCCCCTCGGTCTGCGGCCGCTGCTACGAGGTGCCCGCCGCGATGCGCGACGAGGTCGCCGCGGCCGTGCCCGAGGCGTACGCCGAGACCGGCTGGGGCACCCCGGCGGTGGACGTGGCCGCGGGCGTGCGCGCGCAGCTCGTGCGCGCCGGAGTACGCGAGGTGCGCGCCTCCCCGGTGTGCACCCTGGAATCCACCGACCACTTCTCCTACCGCCGCGAGCGCACCACCGGGCGCCTGGCGGGCTACGTCTGGCTGGACGGAACCGAGTGAACGACCCCGCAGCACCCGAGGACCGGGCCGCACAGCTGGCCGCGAACCTGTCCCGGGTGGAGGAGCGCATCGCCGCCGCGTGCGCCGCGTCGGGGCGGGACCGCGAGGACGTGACCCTGATCGTGGTCACCAAGACCCATCCGGCGCACGACGTACGGCTGCTGGCCGGGCTCGGCGTGCGCGAGGTGGCGGAGAACCGCGACCAGGACGCAGCCCGGAAAGCGGCGGAATGCGCCGATCTGCCGCTGCGCTGGCACTTCGTGGGCCAGTTGCAGACCAACAAGGCACGCTCGGTGGTCCGTTACGCTGATCATGTGCACTCCGTCGACCGGCCGCGGCTGGTCGACGCGCTGTCCACCGCGGCGACCGCCGCAGGACGGCAGCTCGGTTGCCTGGTGCAGGTCGCACTGGACGCCGGGTCGGGAGCGCGGGGTGAGCGCGGCGGGGTGGCGCCCGACGCGGTCGGCGCGTTGGCCGACGCCGTCGCGGCGGCCGAAGGGCTGCGGCTCGACGGCCTGATGACGGTCGCGCCGCTGAGCGGGGCGTACGCGGGCCAACCCCGTGCCGCCTTCGACCGGTTGGTGGAAATCTCATCCCGCCTGCGCGAGACTCATCCGGCTGCGAACATGGTCTCGGCAGGGATGAGTCAGGACCTCGACGAGGCGGTGGCGGCCGGAGCGACACATGTGCGCGTCGGAACGGCGGTACTCGGAGTCCGTCCGCGGCTCCGGTAACGTCACCAAACAAGTCGGACCACAGCATAAATATGGTGTGGCGGCCGTCCCACCGGCGGCCGAGGACCGCAACCCCGCTGAGAGGACGCAGAGCATGGCCGGCGCGATGCGCAAGATGGCGGTCTACCTCGGCCTCGTGGAGGACGACGGATACGACGGGCCGGGGTTCGACCCCGACGACGAGTTCGAGCCCGAGATGGCGCCGCCGCCCAGCGGCCGGGCCGCCCCGGAACCCGAGCGCGTGCCCAGGCGGCAGCACATCCCGCCGCCCAGCCAGCACCAGCCGCCGCAGGACGAGCCCCCGAGGCTCGTGCACGCCCCGGCCCCCCGTGAACCGCGGATCGCCCCAGTGGCATCCATCACACCTGAACGCCACAGCCTGGAGAAGAACGCAGCGGTGATCATGCCCAAGGTCGTGTCAGAACGCGAGCCGTACCGGATCACGACACTCCACCCCCGGACCTACAACGAAGCCCGTACCATCGGGGAACACTTCCGCGAAGGCACCCCGGTGATCATGAACTTGACGGAGATGGACGACACGGACGCGAAGCGACTTGTCGACTTCGCCGCCGGTCTGGTCTTCGGTCTGCACGGGAGCATCGAGAGGGTGACGCAGAAGGTCTTTCTGCTCTCGCCTGCTAACGTCGATGTCACGGCGGAGGACAAAGCCCGGATCGCCGAGGGCGGGTTCTTCAACCAGAGCTGAGCGAAACGCACCGCAGGGCCCGGCCGACAGGCCGACGACGTAGTGAGGAGAGGGAAGCGCGATGAGCGTCGCACTCCAGGTGCTGTACATCGCGTTGTACTGCTTCCTCGCTGTCCTTATTTTCCGGTTGGTGATGGACTGGGTCTTCCAGTTCGCCCGTTCGTGGCATCCTGGCAAGGCCATGGTGGTCGTCCTGGAGGGCACCTACACTGTCACCGATCCGCCACTCAAGCTTCTGCGGCGGTTCATTCCGCCGCTACGTCTCGGGGGCGTGGCGCTCGACCTGTCCTTCTTCGTATTGATGATCATCGTGTACATCCTGATCTCCGTCGTCGGGGGCTTGATGTGAACGGTGTGGGCTCCCGATATGTCGACGATCACGTTGAGGTGAAGAGATGCCGCTGACCCCCGAGGACGTTCGGAACAAGCAGTTCACGACCGTCCGGCTCCGAGAGGGCTATGACGAGGACGAGGTCGACGCCTTCCTCGACGAAGTCGAGTCGGAGCTGACCCGATTGCTCCGCGAGAACGAGGATCTGCGGGCCAAACTGGCCGCGGCCACCCGTGCCGCCGCGCAGAACCAGCAGCAGGGCATGCGCAAGCCGGAACCCCAGGACCGGCCGGTGCCCGCTGCCATATCCGGACCGCAGCCGGTGCAGCAGCAGATGCCGCAGCAGCAGATGGGCCCGCCCCAGCTGCCCGGTGGCGCTCCGCAGCTGCCGCCCGGTCCGAGCGGACAGCAGGGTCCGGGCCCGATGGGCCAGCACCCGATGCAGCAGCAGGGCCACCCGATGCAGCAGCAGGGTCCCGGTCCGATGGGCCAGCACCCGATGCAGCAGCAGGGCCACCCGATGCAGCAGCAGGGTCCCGGTCCGATGGGCCAGCACCCGATGCAGCAGCAGGGCCCCGGCGGCGACAGCGCCGCCCGCGTCCTGTCGCTCGCGCAGCAGACCGCCGACCAGGCGATCGCCGAGGCCCGTTCCGAGGCCAACAAGATCGTCGGTGAGGCGCGCAGCCGTGCCGAGGGTCTGGAGCGGGACGCCCGCGCCAAGGCGGACGCGCTGGAGCGGGACGCGCAGGAGAAGCACCGCGTCGCGATGGGTTCGCTGGAGTCCGCCCGCGCCACGCTGGAGCGCAAGGTCGAGGACCTGCGCGGCTTCGAGCGCGAGTACCGCACCCGGCTGAAGTCCTACCTGGAGTCCCAGCTGCGCCAGCTGGAGAACCAGGCGGACGACTCGCTCGCCCCGCCGCGGACGGCCCCGTCCGCGCCGTCCCTGCCGTCCGCGCCCTCCATGGGCGGCGGCACGATGGGCGGCATGGCTCCGGCCGGCGCCGGCGCCATGGGCCACAACGGCTCCGCGCCCTCCTACGGCGGCGGCCAGGGCATGGGCGGCCACAACCCCGGGCCCACGTACGGCGGCCAGCAGCAGATGTCGCCCGCGATGACGCAGCCGATGGCTCCGGTACGGCCGCAGGGGCCGTCGCCGCTGCAGCAGGCGCCGACGCCGATGCGCGGGTTCCTGATCGACGAGGACGACAACTAGTCGCCTCCGGCGCGGGTTCGCGCCACTGAGGGCCGGGCACCACCGGGGAACCGTTTCCCCCGGGCGGTGCCCGGCCCTCTGTCGTCCCCCCTGCGCCGGGCGCGGGGAACCCGGGCGGCCCGCTGCCGGCAGGCCCGCACGCCGCCGCCGGCCCCGGGGGGCGGGTGATCCCCGCGCCCCCGGGGGTGGACGTCCGACGTCCGGCGGAGTGCGGTCAGACCTGGCGGAGGTGGAAGGTCAGGCCGAGGGCGGAGTCGGTGAAGACGTCGCTGAAGCCCTCCTCGGGCCCGCCGGCGCGGAAGGAGTCCGCGAGGACCTCCTCGGCGATGAACCCGGCGTGCACGCCGAGCGCCTCGGCCAACTCGCCGCCGGAGGCGGCGTAGCGGACGTGGATGCGGTCGGCCACGTCGAACCCCGACGTCTTGCGCGCCTCCTGGACCAGCCGGATCACATCCCTGGCGAGCCCCGCGAGCCGCAGCTCGGGGGTGATCTCCAGGTCGAGCGCGACTGTTGCGCCCGCGTCGGACGCCACCGACCAGCCCTCCCGGGGCGTCTCGGTGACGATGACCTCCTCGGGCGACAGCGCGACCTCCTCGCCGTCGACCACGACCACCGCCGCGCCCTTCTCCCGCAGCTCCGCGGAGAGCGCGGCCGCGTCAGCCGCGGCGACCGCCGCCGCGACCGCCTGGACGCCCTTGCCGAACCGCTTGCCGAGCGCCCGGAAGTTGGCCTTCGCGCTGGTGTCGACCAGCGAACCGCCGACCTCGGAGAGCCCGGCGAGCGAGGCGACGTTCAGCTCCTCCGCGATCTGCGCGCGCAGCTCCGCGTCCAGGTCCTCGAAGCCCGCCGCGGCGACCAGCGCCCGCGACAGCGGCTGCCGGGTCTTGACGCCGGACTCCGCGCGGGTGGCGCGGCCCAGCTCGACCAGCCGCCGCACCAGCTGCATGCGCGCTGACAGCGCCGGGTCGATCCACCGCTCCTCGGCCACCGGCCAGCTCGCCAGGTGCACCGAGTCCGGCGCGTCCGGGACGACCGGCACCACCAGGTCCTGCCAGACCCGCTCGGTGATGAACGGCACCAGCGGCGCCATCAGCCGGGTGACCGTCTCGACCACGTCGTGCAGGGTCCGCAGCGCCGCCGCGTCGCCCTGCCAGAACCGCCGGCGCGAGCGCCGCACGTACCAGTTGGACAGGTCGTCCACGAAGGCGGAGAGCAGCTTGCCGGCCCGCTGGGTGTCGTAGGACTCCAGCGCCTGTGTGACATCGCTCACCAGCACGTTCAGCTCGCCGGTGAGCCAGCGGTCGATCAGCGGGCGGTCCTGGACCGCCGGGTCGGCCGCGGACGGCGCCCATCCGGAGGTGCGGGCGTACAGCGCCTGGAAGGCGACGGTGTTCCAGTAGGTGAGGAGGGTCTTGCGGACGACCTCCTGGATGGTGCCGTGGCCGACCCGGCGGGCCGCCCACGGGGAGCCGCCGGCGGCCATGAACCAGCGCACCGCGTCCGCGCCGTGCTGGTCCATGAGCGGGATCGGCTGCAGGATGTTGCCCAGGTGCTTGGACATCTTGCGGCCGTCCTCGGCGAGGATGTGGCCGAGGCAGACCACGTTCTCGTACGCCGACCTGTCGAAGACCAGCGTGCCGATCGCCATCAGCGTGTAGAACCAGCCGCGGGTCTGGTCGATCGCCTCGGAGATGAACTGCGCGGGGTAGGTGCGCTCGAACACCTCCTTGTTGCGGTACGGGTAACCCCACTGCGCGAACGGCATGGAGCCCGAGTCGTACCAGGCGTCGATGACCTCGGGGACGCGGGTCGCGGTACGCGCGCAGTCCCGGCAGGGGAAGGTGACCTCGTCGATGTACGGCCGGTGCGGGTCCAGCCCCGACTGGTCGGCGCCGGTCAGCTCGGACAGCTCCGCGAGCGAGCCGACGCAGGTCAGGTGGCCCTCCTCGCACCGCCAGATGGGCAGCGGCGTGCCCCAGTAGCGGTTGCGGGACAGCGCCCAGTCGACGTTGTTGTCGAGCCAGTCGCCGTAGCGGCCGTGCTTGACGTTCTCCGGGTACCAGTGGGTGCGCTCGTTCTCGCGCAGCAGCGCGTCCTTGACCGCGGTGGTCCTGATGTACCAGGACGGCTGCGCGTAGTAGAGCAGCGCGGTGTGGCAGCGCCAGCAGTGCGGGTAGCTGTGCTCGTACGGCACGTGCCGGAACAGCAGCCCGGACGACTGGAGTTCGGCGACCAGCGCCTCGTCGGCCTTCTTGAAGAAGACGCCGCCGACGAGCGGCACGTCCGGCGCGAAGGTGCCGTCGGGGCGCACCGGGTTGACCACCGGGAGCCCGTACGCGCGGCAGGTGCGCAGGTCGTCCTCGCCGAAGGCGGGGGACTGGTGGACCAGCCCGGTGCCGTCCTCGGTCGTGACGTACTCGGCGTTCACCACGTAGTGCGCGTCGGCGATGTCGATGAAGGAGAACGGCCGCCGGTAGGTCCAGCGCTCCATCTCGCGGCCGGTGAAGGTCTGCCCGGTGGGCGTCCACCCCTCACCCAGCGCCTTGCCCAGCAGCGGCTCGGCGACGACCAGTTGCTCGTCGCCGTCGGTGGCGACCACGTACGTGACGTCCGGGTGCGCGGCCACCGCGGTGTTCGAGACGAGCGTCCACGGCGTGGTCGTCCAGACCAGCAGCGCGGCCTCGCCGGCCAGCGGCCCCGAGGTCAGCGGGAAGCGGACGAAGACCGACGGGTCGACGACCGTCTCGTACCCTTGCGCCAACTCGTGGTCCGACAGGCCGGTCTGGTCGCGCGGGCACCAGGGGGCGACCCGGTAGTCCTGCACCAGCAGGCCCTTGTCGAAGATCTGCCGGAGCGACCACCACACCGACTCCACGTACTGCGGGTCCATGGTGCGGTAGGCGTCGTCCAGGTCCACCCAGTAGCCCATGCGCGTGGTCAGTTCGGCGAAGGCGTCGGTGTGCCGGGTCACCGACTCGCGGCACTTCGCGTTGAACTCGGCGACGCCGTACGCCTCGATGTCCTGCTTGCCGGTGAAGCCCAGCTCCTTCTCCACCGCCAGCTCGACCGGCAGGCCGTGGCAGTCCCAGCCCGCCTTGCGGGTGACGTGGTGGCCCTGCATGGTCTTGAACCGCGGGAAGACGTCCTTGAAGACGCGGGCCTCGATGTGGTGGGCGCCGGGCATGCCGTTGGCGGTCGGCGGGCCCTCGTAGAACACCCAGTCGGGGCGGCCCTCGGTCTGCTGAAGGGAGCGGGCGAAGGTCTTCCGCTCGCTCCACAGGGCCAGCACCTCGTGTTCGAGTGCGGGCAGGTCGACCTGGGCGGGCACCTGGCGGTACTGCGGCTGGCGCGGCTGGCTCATGGGGCTGCTTCCTCCGGCGGACGCTCGTCGCTTGTCGCGGACTTCCGTCGGAGGGACGAGAGCATCGTGCGCGCTCCCGCGGTACCACCCTCCTTGGCGGTGTGGCGGCCCGGCCGGGCCCACCGCCCCCTCATTGGGGTTCGCGAAGCCGGTTCTACCGCCCGGACGGGGCTGCGCCCGCGGGCTTTCTTCCGGCGGCTCCGGGGTGATCTTCGCATCGCGCACACCCCCGGGCTTCCACCGTCCCCGGGTCGCTCATGGCTGCGTGCGGCGCTACTCGTCCCATCCACGCCTTTCGCTCCGCCCAGTGTACGGGCCCGTGCGATCCCCGGCCGACCGGATCACCCGGGGGCGCCGGCCCCCGGCGGGGCCCGCCCGGCGGCGTCGCCGAGGCGCTGACCCGAATGGCCGCGTGGGGGCATGGTCGCGGGTCCGGGCCGGAATACCTGGACGTGAGCTGGGCACAACCGATGCAGGCCGGTCTCCCCCCGGGGAGCGGCGGCCGGCCAGGCAGCGCGCCCCGTTGCCGCGGATCGATGCCCGACTTACCGTTTCCGGCACTGTTCGCGTACAAGATCACGCATGCGAAGGGGACGCGGCCATGGTCGTGAAGAAGGCCGCCGCCAAGAAGGCGGCGCCGAGGAAGTCGGCCGCGAAGTCCGCCGCTGAGAAGACCACGACAGGGAAGGCGCCCGCGAGGAAGTCCGGGACGTCCGCGGCGAAGAAGACCGCGGCCGGGACGTCGCCGGCGAAGAAGACGACCGCGAAGAAGACGACCGCCAAGAAGACGACCGCGAAGAAGGCGGCGCCGATCTCCGGCACGACCGCGGCGCACAAGACCGCCGCGGAGAAGACCGATCAGGCCAAGACAGGAGCCCGCAAGGTGGCAGCCAAGAAGACCGTGGCCCAGCCGGCCGCGACATCGGGGACGCCGGTCCCCGCCGCCCGCATCGCGGTCGAACCGGGCACGCTGGCCGTGCTCCCGGGCGAGGACCCCTGGACGCCCGAGGAGGTCGAGGAGGCCCGCTCGGAGCTGGTCGGCGAGGTCGAGCGCCTCAAGGCGGAGATCGCCAACTCCGAGGCGGCCGTCGCGGGCCTGCTCAGGGACTCCGGCGACGGCGCCGGGGACGAGGCCGACACCGGCAGCAAGAACATCACCCGCGAGTACGAGATGGCGCTCGCCGCCAACACCCGGGAGATGCTCGGCCAGGCCGACCACGCCCTGCGGCGGCTCGACGAGGGCACCTACGGGCTGTGCGAGGTGTGCGGCAACCCGATCGGCAAGGCGAGGATGCAGGCGTTCCCGCGCGCCACCCTGTGCCTGGACGACAAGCAGAAGCAGGAGCGCCGCTGACCGGGTGCGCTCCGGGTGCGACCGGGCCCCGCCGTCGCCGGGCGGCGCGGGGCGGCTGTGCCGTACCCTCGTCAGCAGTCAGGATTTCGGCCTGGCGGGCACGGAGCACAACGGCTGAGGGACTCACGTGACGGAAGCGGAGCGCACCATCACCACGCCGGACACCCCGGAGAATCCGGACACCCCGGAGGCCGCGGAGACGTCGCGGGGCGCGTCCCAGGCGTCCCCCGCGCCGCAGGCCGGGGCCGCCGCGCCGCGCAGGCGCCGGATCGCCGTCCTGATCGGGGTGGCCGCGCTCGCCTACGCGCTGGACCTGCTCTCCAAGATCTGGGTCGTGCACAGCCTGGAGCACCACGAGCCGATCAACGTGCTCGGCCACTACCTGCGGTTCGACGCGATCAGGAACGCGGGCGCCGCCTTCGGCTTCGGGCAGGGCATGACGATCGTCTTCACGGTGATCGCGGTCGGCGTGATCGTGGTGATCGCCCGGCTGTCGCGGCGGCTGTACAGCGCGCCCTGGGCGGTGGCGCTCGGCCTGCTGCTCGGCGGCGCCTTCGGCAACCTCACCGACCGGGTCTTCCGCGCCCCCGGCGGCTTCCAGGGCCGGGTGGTCGACTTCGTCGCCCCCGAGCACTTCGCGGTCTTCAACCTCGCCGACTCGGCGATCTGTGTCGGCGGTGCGCTGATCGTGCTGCTGTCCTTCCGCGGCGTGGACCCGGACGGCACCCGGCACCAGGACTGACCCCCGGCCTCGGGACCGGCCCCCGGGGCCGGTGCCCCCGGTCCACCGCGGGGCCGCTGCCGAGCCCCGGCAGGCCGCTCCGGGCGGGAGGGCCCGCGCGGTCCGGCATACTCGACCAGGTGAGTACGCTTCCCGAAGTCCGTTCCCTGCCGGTGCCCGACGGCCTGGAAGGCGAGCGCGTCGACGCCGCCATCGCCCGTATGTTCGGTTTCTCCCGGACCAAGGCCGCCGAGCTGGCCGCCACGGGCAAGGTCTCCATCGACGGGTCGGCCGCGGGGAAGTCCGAGCGCGTGCACGGCGGGGCCTGGCTCGAGGTCGAGATGCCCGCCACCGCCGCGCCGGTGCAGATCGTCGCCGAGCCGGTCGAGGGCATGGAGATCGTGCACGACGACGACGACGTCGTGGTGATCGACAAGCCCGTCGGGGTGGCCGCCCACCCCAGCCCCGGCTGGACCGGCACCACCGTCATCGGCGGCCTCGCGGCCGCCGGCTACCGCATCTCCACCTCCGGCGCCGCCGAGCGCCAGGGCATCGTGCACCGGCTGGACGTCGGGACCTCGGGGCTGATGGTGGTCGCCAAGTCCGAGCGCGCCTACACCCTGCTCAAGCAGCAGTTCAGGGAGCGCACCGTCGACAAGCGCTACCACGCCCTGGTGCAGGGCCACCCGGACCCGATGAGCGGCACCATCGACGCGCCGATCGGCCGCCACCCCACCCACGACTACAAGTGGGCGATCACCGCCGACGGCAAGCCCTCGGTGACGCACTACGACCTGATCGAGGCGTTCCGCTCCGCCAGCCTGCTGGACATCAAGCTGGAGACCGGCCGCACCCACCAGATCCGGGTGCACATGTCGGCGCACCGCCACCCCTGCGCGGGCGACCTCACCTACGGCGCGGACCCGGTGCTCGCCAAGCGGCTCGCCCTGACCCGGCAGTGGCTGCACGCCATGCGGCTGGGCTTCGAGCACCCCTCGGACGGCTCCTGGGCTGAGTTCGAGAGCGCCTACCCGGCCGACCTCCAGCACGCCCTGGACACCGTGCGGGCGGACAGCCAGTGACCGAGGCGCAGGTCAGGACCGTGCCGCCGATCCGGGTGGTGTCGCCGGACGACCCCGAGGGCATGGACCAGGTCCACGCGATCCGGCACGAGGTCTTCGTCGTCGAGCAGCGCGTCCCCGCCGAGCTGGAGTGGGACGGCAAGGACGGCCGCGCGGTGCACGTGCTCGCCGAGGGCGCGGGCACCGGCCGGCTGCTGACCGGCGACGACGCGGCGCGGAAGAACGGCGGCGACCCGCGGCTGGCCGTCCTCGGCCGGCTCGCGGTGCTGGCCCCGGCCCGCGGCGGCGGCGTCGGCGCCCGGCTGGTCCGCGCGCTGGAGGACGAGGCCCGCAGGCTGGGCCTGCGCGGCGTCCACCTGGAGGCCCAGGTGCACGCGGTGCCCTTCTACGAGCGGCTCGGCTACGTCGCGCACGGCCCGCGGTTCATGGACGCGGGCATCGCCCACCGGGCGATGGCGCGCACCTTCTGACGGACGCCGACGGGCCCCGGCAGACCTTCCGGGCGCGGTACGAAGGCGCGCCGGAGCGCGCGTGCGGGTCCGGGGCGTAGCGTCTGACAGTCTGGCGCTGTGGATCAGCTCGCCCTCTTCTTCTCGCTCACGCTCGCCGCGATCGTCGTGGTGCCGCTGGGCGACTGGGTCAAGCTGCCGTCGCCGGTGCTGATGACCCTCTTCGGGGCGGTGCTCGCGCTGGTGCCGCAGGTGCCCAACGTCCGGATCGACCCGGACCTGATCCTGCCGCTGCTGCTGCCGCCCCTGCTCTACGCGTCGGTGCAGCGCACCTCCTGGCGGCAGTTCGCGGCGAACCGCCGGGCGATCTTCCTGCTGGCGGTGGCGCTGGTCTTCCTGACCACCGCCGCGGTCGCCGCGGTCGCGAACGCGGTGGTGCCCGGCATCACGCTGGCCGCCGCCTGCGCGCTCGGCGCGCTGGTCGCGCCGCCCGATCCGGTGGCCGCGACCGCGGTGGCGGGCGCGCTCGGGCTGCCCCGCCGGATGATCTCCATCCTGGAGGGCGAGGGCCTCTTCAACGACGTCACGGCCATCGTGCTCTACCACGTGGCGGTGGCCGCGGTGGTCTCCGGCCACTTCTCGCTGCCGCACGCGGTGCTCGAACTGGTGCTGTCCGCGGTGGTCGCCCTCGTGGTCGGCCTGGTGCTCGGCTGGGGCGCCAACCAGCTGATGGGCGTGGTCGGCGACGCCACCCTGCAGATCGGCCTGTCGCTGCTGGTGCCGTTCGCCTCCTACGCGCTGGCGGAGGAGTTCCACGGCTCGGGCGTCCTCGCGGTGCTCACCACCGCCCTCTTCCTCGCCGAGCACGCCTTCGAGGCCGACGACGTGAAGGCCCGGCTGGCCGGCAACACCTTCTGGGAGATCGTCGACACGATGGTCACCGGGATCGCCTTCGGGCTGATCGGCCTGGAGCTGCACCACGTCTTCAGCGTCGGCCGGGACGCCTGGGGGCCGATGCTGCGGCACGCCGGCCTGGTGGTCGCCGTGGTGGTCGGGCTGCGGCTGCTCTACCTGCTGCCCGCCGCCTGGATCGCCAAGAAGCTGCACCGGCAGCGGGACATGGACGAGGACATCCCGCTGACCTGGCGGGAGACCGTGGTCATGTGGTGGGCGGGGATGCGCGGGGTGGCCTCGGTGGCGCTCGCGCTGGCCATCCCGCTGCGCACCGACCACGACGGCGCCTTCCCGGCCCGTACCGAGCTGCTCTTCATCGCCTTCGTGGTGGTGCTCGCGACCCTGGTGGTGCAGGGGCTGACGCTGCCCTGGCTGGTCGGCCGGCTGGGCGTGGAGGGCGACAGCAAGGCCGAGCACGACCTGGAGCGCGGTCTCGCGCTGCGCGCGATGACCGCGGCGCGGTCCCGGCTGAAGGAGATCGAGGCCGCCGAGAACCTCGACGAGGAGCTCTCCGAGATACTGCACCACCGCGCCTTCGACCTCGGCGCGCGGATCTCGCCGGACATCGTCGACGACGAGCGGCGCGAGAGCCACGCCCGCCGGGTCAGGCGGATCAAGGCGCTGCGCCGGATCCAGGAGGACATGCTGTCCGCCGCCCGGCACGAGGTGCTGGCCGCGCGCAGCGAGCCGGGCTCCGACCCGGAGATCGTGGACCGGGTGCTGCGCCACCTGGACCTGCGCTCGATGCGCGGGCTGTGACCCCGGCGCGCGCGAGCTGCCGGCGCGCGAGCGCTACTGGGGGCCGGGCCCGGGCCCGAGGTGCTCCGGGTTGGGCATCGGCGACGCCTCGCGCTCCCGGTCCTCGTGGCGGCCGGGAGCCGCCGCGGTGCTGATCCGGGGCAGCGCGTACGGGTGCTCGCAGCGCAGCCAGTCGATCAGCTGCTCGCGCACGATGCACCGCAGGTTGAAGATGTCCGAGGCGTCCCGTGCGGTGAGCAGCGCCCGCAGCTGGACGGTGGTGGGAGTGGTGTCGATCACCACCAGCCCCCAGGCGCGGTGGTCCCACTCCGCGGTCTGCTCCAGGATCTCCAGCAGCCGCTTGCGCATCGCGTCGACCGGGACCGCGTGGTCGAGGTGGAAGAAGACCGTGCCGGTCATCCGCGGGTCGCCGCGCGACCAGTTCTCGAACGGCTTGCTGGTGAAGTACGACACCGGCATGGTGATCCGCCGCTCGTCCCAGGTGCGGACGCTCAGATAGGTGAGGGTGATCTCCTCGACCTCGCCCCACTCGCCGTCCACGACCACCGTGTCGCCGATCCTGACCATGTCGCCGAAGGCGATCTGCAGCCCGGCGAAGAGGTTGCTCAGGGTGGACTGCGCGGCGACGCCCGCGACGATGCCGATGATGCCCGCGGAGGCCAGCACGGAGGCGCCGACGGTGCGCATCTCGGGGAAGGTGAAGAGCATCGAGGCGACCGCGATCACGCCGACCACCGCGGTGAAGGACCGCTGGATGAGCGTCAGCTGGGTGCGCAGCCGGCGGATCTTCGGCACGTCGCGGGAGGTGGCCGCGTAGCGGGCGTAGGAGGAGTCGATCGCGGCGGCGGCGACCCGTACCACCAGCCAGGCGGAGGCCGCGATCAGCACCAGGACCAGGGCCTGGCCGATCGCCCCCGCGTGGGCCGGCCACATCCGGGTGGCCCGGTATCCGGCCCGCAGCATCGCCGTGCACACCACCACCTGCAGCGGCAGCCGGCAGCGGCGCAGCAGCCCCCACAGCGGCGTCTCGGGATGGCGTTGGTCGGCCGCCCGCAGCGACCGGTCCACCGTCCAGCCGACGACCAGCGTCAGCAGGACCGCGAAGCCGATCACCAGGACCGGGCGGAGCGCGCTCTCCATCACTCACCTCTCCTCGTCGGGGCGTAGTCCACGGTGCGATGGTCGCGTACCCGAGTGTGGTGTGTGCAGCCCTGTGACGGATCTCGCCCCGCCGCCCCGCGGCGGGGTCCTCGTCGCGGAGGACCCCCGCGGGGCGGCGGGGCGGTCGCGCGGACTACTTCAGCAGCCCCTCGACGGTGCTGGTGAACTGGCCGGAGGCCATGGCCTGCACGTTGTCCACCGCCTTGCCGTCGAGCTTCACCGTCGGCGTGGAGGTGATCCCGTCGGAGTCGAACTGCTTGGCCATGGTCAGCGCCCACTTGTCGTAGGTGCCGTCCTTGACCGCGGTCTGGAACGCCTGGTTGTCCTTGAGCGCCGGAACCTGCTGGGCGGCCTTGATCAAGGTGGCGTCGCTGCCGAAGCCGTCGGTGGTCTCGTCGGGGTGCACGGCCTTGGAGTAGAGCACCTTGTGGTACTGGACGAAGGCGTCCGTCGAGACGTTGAGCGCGGCGCCGAGCGCGCTGAGGGCGTTCTTCGAGCCGTCGCCGCCGCGGTCGTCGATGAAGTCGCCCATCGTGTACGAGATCTGGTACTTGCCGCTCTTGGCGAGCGTCTGCACCTCGTCGCCCGACTGCTGTTCGAAGGCCGCGCAGACCGGGCAGCGCAGGTCCTCGTAGACCTTCAGCACGTGCTTGTTCGTCGCGTCGCCGACGACGATCGAGGTGCCGTCGGTGCCGCTGGAGTGGGCCGGCTCGACGAGCGGCTTGTCGGCCGCGGCCTGCCAGTAGCCGGGCTTGTTGGCCTGGTTGACCGCCACGGCTATGCCGGCGGCCGCGCCGAGCACCACGACGATGCTGACGGCCACCGTGATCTGGCGGCGGACCTTGGCGCGCTTGACCTCCTTCTCGCGCTCGGCGCGCAGCCGCTCGCGCGCGGCTGCCTTGGCGTTCTTGCTGTTCCTGCTGCTCATGGGTGAGGTCTCCGTGGTGATACGGGGGAAGGGGGCTCGTCGGGTGCCGCGTCAGGCGGCGAGGACGGGCGGACCCCGGCGTACCAGGGAGTGCAGCAGCAGGGGGAGCGCGGGAGCGCCCGGCGTGCGGGCGGCGACGGGCCGCGCGGGTGGGCCGGGCACCGACCCGGTCAGCGCGGCGAGCGCCACCAGCAGCGGCCGGAAGACCGCCCGCAGGCTGCGGTGCAGCCACGCCTCGCCGGAGCGCAGCAGCCACCCGGCCACCAGGCCGACGGCGACGTGCGCGGTGAGCAGCAGCCAGGGGCTGACCGGCAGCCGCGCGGCGGAGGCCGCGGTGCGCTCGGCGAGCGAGCCGCCGCCGAAGGAGCCGGCGCCGAACGGGCCCGTGCCTGCGCCGTTCCCGCAGATGATCGCCTCGTGCAGGGACCGCCAGGAGCCGGTCACCGGTCCGCCGCCGGGCCCGTAGCAGGTGTGCTGGCCGGCGTTGAAGAGCGTGTCGGAGGCCAGTTCCAGCGGGATGAGGGCGGCCGCGATGGACACGAAGCCGCGCTCCCGGCCGCCGAGCGCGTAGGCCACGGCGAAGACCGCCAGGGCCACGACGGCGATCACCGGCAGCGGCAGCGGGGTGCGGGAGAGCAGGATGTGCGTGGTGCTGGACATGACGACGCACACCGCGGCGAAGGCCGCCGCTCGCATCGCTCTCATCCCAGGTCCAGCCCGATCCACAGGGTGCAGTGTGCCACGACTCCGGCGGACAGTGTCTGAGGATTCCATGAGACCTTCGCCGCGCTGGGCACCCCGCTCACCTGGGGCGATTCCCCGCCTCGTGACCGCCTGGCGCGGCGCGCGCCCGGTCGTCCCCGGCGGCCAGGGTCAGCCGCCGCGGCGGACCGCCGCCGCGTTGTCGGACCCCGGTCCTAGACTTCACCACGCCGTCCGAGGACCGGCTGCCGGAGGCGTCGCCGCAGGCGCGGGAGCGGGAGCGCGGGGGGCTAGGGTGGAGGTTCTCCCACGCGACTGTCCCGGAGGTGCCTGCCCGGTGGCCGACAGCTTTGTTCACCTGCACAATCACACCGAGTACTCGATGCTCGACGGTGCCCAGCGGTTGAAGCCGATGTTCGCCGAGGTGGCGCGGCAGGGCATGCCGGCCATCGCGATGAGCGACCACGGCAACATGTTCGGGGCGTACGAGTTCCAGCAGGTCGCCAAGGGCTTCGACGCGGTGAAGCCGATCATCGGCATCGAGGCGTACGTGGCGCCCTCCTCGCGCCGCTACCGCAAGCAGGAGTTCTGGGGACCCGGCGGGCAGCGGGCGATGTCGGACGACGGCGAGGGGAGCAAGGACGTCTCCGGCGGCGGCCGGTTCACCCACATGACCATGTGGGCCACCGGGGTCGAGGGGCTGCGGAACCTCTTCTACCTGTCGACGGAAGCCTCGTACACCGGCCAGTTCCCCTCCGGCAAGCCGCGGATGGACATGGAGCTGATCTCCGAGCACTCGGCCGGGATCATCGCGACCACGGGCTGCCCCTCGGGCGCCGTCCAGACCCGGCTGCGGCTGAACCAGTACGACGAGGCGCGCCAGGTCGCCGCCGCCTACCAGGACATCTTCGGCAAGGAGAACTACTTCCTTGAGCTGATGGACCACGGCCTGGACCTGGAGCGCAACGTCCGCGCGGACCTGCTGCGGCTCGCCAAGGACCTGAACATCCCGCTGCTGGCGACCAACGACGCGCACTACGTGCTGGAGGAGCACGCGGACGCGCACGACAACCTGCTGTGCATCGGCGTGGGCAAGAACAAGGACGACCCGAACCGCTTCAAGTTCAACGGCACCGGCTACTACCTCAAGACCGCCGAGCAGATGCGGGAGCTGTTCGCCGAGCTGCCCGAGGCGTGCGACAACACCCTGCTGATCGCGGAGCGCATCGGCTCGTACGACGAGGTCTTCGACCTCAAGGACGAGATGCCGCAGTTCCCCGACGTCCCCGAGGGCGAGACGCAGGAGACGTGGCTGCGCAAGGACGTCGTCAAGGGTCTGGCGATGCGGTACGGCGAGCCGGTCCCCGAGCACGTGATGGAGCGCTTCGAGACCGAGATGAAGGTCATCGGTCCGATGGGCTTCTCCTCCTACTTCCTGGTCGTCGCCGACATCTGCAAGTACGCCCGGGACAACAAGATCCCGGTCGGCCCCGGCCGCGGGTCGGCGACCGGGTCGATCGTCGCCTACGCCACCCGCATCACCGAGCTGTGCCCGATCGAGCACGGTCTGCTCTTCGAGCGGTTCCTCAACCCCGAGCGGATCAACCCCCCCGACGTCGACCTCGACTTCGACGACCGCAAGCGCGACCAGATGGTCCGCTACGTCGTGGACAAGTACGGCGACGAGTTCACCGCGCTGGTGAACACCTTCGGCAAGCTCAAGGCCAAGAACGCGATCAAGGACACCTCACGCATCCTGGGCTATCCCTTCGCGCACGGCGAGCGGATCACCAAGGCGCTGCCGCCGGACGTGATGGGCAAGAGCATCCCCATCGACGGCATCTTCAACTCCGAGCACCCCCGCTACGGGGAGGCCGGCGAGATCCGGACGCTCTACCAGAACGACACGGACGTCAAGCGGGTCGTGGACGGCGCCAAGGGCGTCGAGGGACTGATCCGCAACACCGGTGTGCACGCGGCAGCGGTCATCCTCTCCAAGACGAAGCTGACCGACCGCATCCCGCTGCACATGCGGAAAGACGGCGCGAAGATCACCGGGTTCGACTACCCGTCGTGCGAGAACATGGGCCTGGTCAAGATGGACTTCCTGGGTCTTCGCAACCTGGGCGTCATCGATCAGGCCATCCAGAACGTCCGGGAGAACCGCGGCATCGACCTGTCCACGGAGAACATCCCGCTGGACGACAAGGCCACCTACGCGCTGCTCGCCCGGGGCGACACCTTCGGCGTCTTCCAGCTCGACGGCGGCGGCATGCGCACGCTGCTCAAGCTGATGGAGCCGAGCCGGTTCGAGGACATCGCGGCGGCCCTGGCGCTCTACCGGCCCGGTCCGATGGCGGCGAACGCGCACACCAACTACGCGCACCGCAAGACCGGCCGCCAGTCGATCGACCCGATCCACCCGGAGCTGAAGGACGCGCTGGAGCCGATCCTCGGCAACACCTTCCACCTGCTCATCTACCAAGAGCAGATCATGGCCATCGCCCGGCAGCTCGCCGACTACACCCTGGGCGGCGCCGACCTGCTGCGCCGGGCGATGGGCAAGAAGAAGCCCGAGGTGCTGGCCGCGGAGTGGGAGAAGTTCCACGCCGGCATGGCGGGCAACCACTACTCGGAGGAGTCGATCAAGGCGCTGTGGGACGTCATGCTCCCCTTCTCCGGCTACGCCTTCAACAAGTCGCACACCGCCGGCTACGGACTGGTGTCGTACTGGACGGCGTACCTGAAGGCGAACTTCGCCCCCGAGTACATGGCGGCCCTGCTCACCTCGGTCGGCGACGACAAGGACAAGGCGGCGATCTACCTCGCCGACGCCCGCAAGGGCGGCGTCAACGTGCTGCCGCCGGACGTGAACGCGTCCGTCGCGGAGTTCACCGCCGTCGGCGACGACGTCCGCTTCGGCCTGAAGTCGGTGCGGAACGTGGGGGACGGCGTGATCGAGGCGCTGATCGCGGCGCGCAAGTCCAAGGGCAAGTTCACCGCGTTCCCCGACTTCCTCGACAAGGTCAGCATCCCGGTGCTGAACAAGCGCGCCGTGGAGTCCCTGATCAAGGCGGGGGCGTTCGACTCCCTCGGCCACACCCGGCTGGGCCTGTCCCAGGTCTTCGAGGACGCGGTCGACGCGATCATCCCGGTCAAGAAGGCCGAGGCGTACGGCCAGAACGACCTCTTCGCCGACCTGGGCGGCGGGGACGACGACACCCCGGCGTTCGGGCTGGACTTCGCCATCCCGGAGGCGGAGTGGCCGCGCAAGCAACTCCTCGCCATCGAGCGCGACATGCTGGGCCTGTACGTGTCGGCGCACCCGCTGGACGGCACCGAGCACATCCTGGCCCGCAACCGCGACATCACCGTCGCGGAGCTGCTCGCCTCAGGCCACGAGGGACCGGTCAAGGTCGCCGGGCTGATCACCGGCGTGGAACGGAAGATGACCAAGCAGGGCAACGCCTGGGCGGCCGTCCAGTTCGCCGACCGCGACGCCACGATCGAGGTCTGCTTCTTCCCCGCCAGCTACCAGCTGGTGGGGCACGCCCTGGTCCCGGACAGCGTGGTGTCGATCGCCGGGCGGGCACAGGACCGCGACGGCACGATGAACATCATCGGCTCGGAACTGGCGGAGCTGGACGTCAGTTCGGCGGAGAGCGGCGGAAAGCCGCCCGTCCAGCTGGTCTTCCGCGAGTTCAAGCTGCTGCGCGAGCCCGCGATCAGGGAGCTGAAGCGGATTCTCAGCGCGCACCCCGGCGAGAGCCCGGTGCGGGTGCGGTTGCAGGGACCGGACAAGACCACCGTCTACGAACTGGGCTTCCTGGTCGATCCGATGTCGGTCGCCTCCGACATCAAGGGCTCCTTCGGCGCCGAAGCCTGGCTGGGCGTCGCCTGATCCCCGGCGAGGCGGCGCGGCGGGCCCGCTGACACGAGCGCGGGGGCGCCCCGGAAGGGGTGCCCCCGCGCGTGTGCCGTGGAAGTGCGGGTGTGGCGCGATCAGTTGTGGCCGAACTTCTTCTGCCCCTTGCGCGCGCTCTGCGGCGCGGCCGGCATCACGTGCTGCTCGGTCATGGAGCCGCGCTCCTGCGGCTCCATGACCTGGCTGGACCGCTGGTCGTGCCGCTCGTGCTGGTCGTGCTGCTCGCGCTGGCGGTTCTGGTTCTTGTTCTTAGCCACGATCGTGCCTTCCTAGTGGGGGGATGGTGGCCGATGGGGCCGCCATCAGGCTCGCACGGGAGGACAAAGCGCGCATTTCGGTCAGTTGGCCGGAGAGGGCGGCGGAAAAGCACGGCGACCGCCACGCCGAAGATCGCGTTCGCGTTCATAACCCCCGGTGGTTCGGGCAGACTCGGGGGAAATCCGTGCCGGGGGGCGACCGGAAGAGGTGCAACATGGACCGCTGCGTCGTCCTGGTGGACGCCGGGTACCTGCTGGGCGCAGCGGCGAGCCTGCTGGCCGGTGAGCCCTCGCGTTCCCGCATCCTGGTGGATCATGCCGCCGTGGTCGCTGGCCTGCGAGAACGCGCGGAACTCGAGACCGGTCAGCCGCTGCTGCGGATCTACTGGTTCGACGGCGCACCCGACCGGGTTCCGCAACCCGAGCACCGCAGACTGCGCGTGATGCCCCGGGTGACCGTACGGCTCGGAGCGCTCACCCGGACGGACGGACGCTGGGCGCAGAAGGGCGTCGACGCGGCGATGCACGCCGAGCTGTCCGAGCTGGCCAGGAACCGGGCCTGCGCGGACGTGGTGCTGGTCACCGGCGACGGCGACCTGCTGCCCGGCATGATGTCCGCCAAGGAGCACGGCGTGGCCGTGCACCTGTGGGCGGTGCAGGCCGCGGACGGCGACTACAACCAGTCGGAGGACCTGGTCGCCGAGGCGGACGAGCGGCGGGTCCTCGACCGGGAGTGGATCACCGCGGCGATCCGGGCCAGGGAGGTCGGCGGCGCCTGCGCGCCCCCCGGGCCCAGGCCCGAGATCGGGCCGGACATCGCCGCGATCCTCTCCGCGCCGCTGCCCGAGCCGGGCGCGGCCCCGCCGCCCGCGCAGCCCGGCGAGCCCCACCCGGCGAAGAACGGCTCCGCGCCGGACACCGCGGGCGGGCACACCGCCCACGGCAAGGGCGTGCCCACGCCCAAGGACCTCGCCGGGCTGGGCAGGGTGCACGCGGCGCCGCCGCCCCCGCAGCCCGCGCCCAGCGCCACCCTGCGCTGGTCCTCGGACAAGGGCTGGACCGACCGCGGCAGCGGCGCCGACCAGTCCGACACCAGCGGACTGCCCACCCTCGCCCAGCTCACCAGCGCGGAGCAGCGCTGGGCCGACCGCGAGGCCGACATCACCGCGGTCAGCGGCGACCCCTACGAGGTCGGGCAGGTCTTCGCCCGCCGCTGGATCGCCCGGGTCGCCGAGCCCGCCCAGCGCCAGCAGCTCCCCACCCACTACCCGCGGGTCCCGCACCGCATCGACGGCGAGCTGCTGCGCTACGCGGCCCGGTTCGGGCTGCTCGCGCACAAGGACGACCAGATCGACGAGCACGACCGCTACGCGATCAGGGCGGGCTTCTGGCGGGAGTTCGGCATCCACGAGTCGCCGTCGCCGTCCCCGGGCGCCGCCGCGGACTGAGGGCCGCGGTGAACGGCGGCGCCGGGGAATCGCGTAGGCTCGGGCCTCGTGAGTACGGGCACGGAGGAGACGGCGGCCCCGCAGGCCGCCGGAGCCCGCGAGGCGGTGTGCACCGTGCGCGGACTGGTCAGGACGTATCCGGCAGGGAACGCGCGCCGTCCGCTGCGGCGGCGCGGCGCCGACCCGGCCGGCCTTCCGGTGCGCGCCAGCGACGGCATCGACCTGGACGTCCACCGCGGCGAGCTGTTCGGCATCCTCGGGCCCAACGGCGCCGGCAAGACCACCCTGGTCCGCCAGATCACCGGGCTGCTGCGCCCCGACGCCGGCACCATCGAACTGCTCGGCCACGACCTGGTACGCCACCCCGACCGCGCCTCGCGGCTCATCGGCTACCTCGGCCAGGAGTCGACCGCGCTCGACGAGCTGACCGTGTCGCTGGCCGCCGAGACCACCGGGCGGCTGCGCGGCCTCACCGTGCCGGCCGCCCGCGCCGCCCGCGACCGCGTGCTCGACGAACTCGGCCTCGCGCCGCTCGCCGGCCGCCCGCTGAAGAAGCTCTCCGGCGGCCAGCGCCGGCTCGCCTGCCTGGCCGCCGCCCTGGTCGGCGAGCGCCCCGTGCTGGTGCTGGACGAGCCCACCACCGGCATGGACCCGGTGGCGCGCCGCGCGGTGTGGGCCGCGATCGACCGCCGCCGCACCGAGCAGGGCGTCACCGTGCTGCTGGTCACCCACAACGTCATAGAGGCCGAGACCGTGCTGGACCGCGTCGCGGTGCTCGATCGCGGCAGGGTCATCGCCTGCGACACCCCGGCGGCGCTGCGCGCCCTGGTCGCCGACGAGGTCCGGCTCGACCTGGTGTGGCGCTACGAGGCGCCGGACGCGCTCCCCGCGGTGGCCGCGTTGCGGCCGCTGGCCCAGATCGCCGGCCGCCGCTGGACCCTCCGCCTCCCGCAGGACCGGGCCCGCGCCGCCGTCGCCGAGATCACCGGCGGCCCCGCCTTCGCCGCCCTCGACGACTTCACCCTCGCCGTCCCCAGCCTGGAGGACGTCTACCTGGCGCTCGGCGGCCGCGGCGAAGGACTGATGAAGGCATGACCCTCCCCCCCGCCGCTGCGGCTGGCGCCGCCGGTGCGTTGCGGCTGGCCGCCGGCCGGGCGGGCCGCGTGCCGCGCCCTGCCGGTTCCGCCGCCGGGGCGGGCTGCGGGTGCCCGCGTGCGGGTGCGGCTGGCGCCGCGTCGCTTGGGGGCAGCCCTGCTCGGCGCGCGCCGCGCGGTGCCGGTTCCGCTGGGGCTGGCTGCCGGCTTTCTGCCGGTGCGTTGCGGCTGGCCGCCGGCCGGGCGGGCCGCGTGCCGCGCCCTGCCGGTTCCGCCGCCGGGGCGGGCCGCGGGTGCCCGCGTGCGGGTGCGGCTGGCGCCGCGTCGCCTTCGGGTTGGTCTGTTCGGCGCGCGCCGAACACGGTCGGGGTCGGGTGCCCGCTACCCGTCGGCGCCGGGAGGGCGACGCGTAGCGCGCTCGCCGTGAGGCGCGCGGCGGGAGTCGCGGGCGGTCGCAGGGGAGGGGCACGGTGAGTGTCATCGCACAGGCCGGGGTCGGTCGGGCCGGTCGGCCCGCGGGTGCGGCCGGGAGCGGTGCGGTGCCGGCGGCGCTCGCGCCGAGGGCCCGGATGTGGCCGGCGTTCGCGGCCGTCTACCGGGCGCAGCTCTCGCGCGCCCGGGTCGCCCGCATCCCGCTGCTGTTCGTCGCGACCTTCCAGTCCGTCGGCATCATGATCATGATGCGCGGGGTGGTGCACGCGGGCGCCGGCGAGGCGGCCCGCTCGGTGGTCGCCGGGTCCAGCGTGCTCGTCGTCGCCTTCGTCGCGCTCAACCTGCTCGCGCAGTACTTCGGCCAGCTGCGGGCCTCCGGCGGCCTCGACCACTACGCGACCCTGCCGGTGCCGCCGGCCTCCGTCGTGCTCGGCACGGCGGCCGCGTACGCGTCGTTCACGGTGCCCGGCACGCTGGTCACCGCGCTCGCCGGGTGCGTGCTGTTCCATCTGACCTTGGCCGGGCTGTGGGTGCTGCTGCTGGTGATCCCGCTGGCCGGCGCGGCGCTGTCCGGGCTCGGCGCGGCGCTGGGGCTGCTGGCGCCGCGGCTGGAGATCGCCACCCTCTTCGGCCAGCTCGGCATGTCCGCCGCGCTGCTGCTGGGTGTGCTGCCCGCCTCGCACATGCCCGCGCCGATCGGCTGGGTGCGCGACCTGCTGCCGTCCACGTACGGCGTGGAGGCGTACGCCCGTACCTTCGGCGGTTCAGGGGCGACGCACTGGGCGGCCGTCTTCGGCGACCTGTCGGTGTGCGCGGCGGTCGGCGTGGTGTCGCTGGCCCTGGCCACCTGGGCCTACCGGCGGGCGGCGGTCCGCTGAGCGGGGGCGGCCCGGTCGGTGGCGCGGCTGACAGCCAGACCTGGCACGATGGGCGGGTGACCGCGCCTCTGACTCCGCACGAACAGCCGCCTCACCTGCCCCCGTACCCGGGAGGCGAGGCCGGCTCCGGCGGCGACGAGCACGGCTCCGCGCTGCGCGAGATCGGGCGCGGCGCACTGGTCGCGGTGCTCGTCGCGGTCGTCGGTGTGGCCCTCGGGCTGCTGTGGCTGTGGCTGTCGCCGCGCGTCCCGATGATCTCCGACGGCCAGGCCGTCTACCTCAAGGACACCGAGGGCGAGGAGGCGGTCGGCGGCGACGGCACCTTCGTGTGGATCGCCGCGATCCTCGGGGTGGTCACCGCGGCGCTGGTCTTCTGGCGGTACCGCAAGGGCGGCGTGGCCGTCGTCCTGGGCCTCGCGGCGGGCGGCGTGCTCGCCTCGGTCATCGGCTGGCGGCTCGGCGTGGCGCTCGGTCCGACCACGGACATCGTGGCGCACGCGAAGGCCGTCGGGCCGAAGAAGGTCTTCGACGGGCCGCTGGAGCTGCGGGCCAAGAGTGCGCTGGTCGTCTGGTCGGCGGCGGCGATGCTCGCGCACCTCTGCCTGACCGCGGCCTTCGGGCCGCGCGAGCCGGCGGAGGCGCCCCCGCTGCCGTACTGGGGGCAGCAGCCCCCGCCGTCCGGCCCGTCCCCGTACGGCCCGTCGCCCTCCGGCCAGCCCCCGTACGGCCCGGCGCCCGGCCCGGCGTCTGGGCCGCAGCCCGGCGGGCCGTCCTCGCCGCCGCCTGCCTGACCGCGCCGCGCGGCTACCGGCGGGCGATCGGCGCGACCGCCGCGCCCGTCAGCTCGACCAGGGTCCCGGGCGCCAGCTCGACCTCCAGGCCGCGCCGGCCCGCGGAGACGAACACCGTCGCGAAGCCGGCCGCCGACGCGTCGACCACCGTGGGCAGCGCCTTGCGCTGGCCCAGCGGGGAGATGCCGCCGCGGACGTAGCCGGTGGTGCGCTCGGCGGCCGCCGGGTCGGCCATCGCCGCCCGCTTGCCGCCCGCCGCGGCCGCCAGCGACTTCAGGTCGAGCGACGCCGACACCGGCACCACGGCGACGGTCAGCGCGCCGTCCACCTCGGCCACCAGGGTCTTGAAGACCCGGTCGGGGGAGGTGCCGAGGGCGTGCGCGGCCTCCTCGCCGTAGGACAGCTCGGAGCCCGGGTCGTGTGCGTAGGCGTGGACGGAGAAGGCCGCCCCGGCCTTCTCCAGGACCACCGTCGCGGGCGTGCCGCCGGCGCCGCGGGACTTCTTCGGCATGCGCGGGCCCGTCTCAGTTCGCGCAGATCGGCTGGTGGGTCAGCTCCACCGCGGGCAGCGACGGCAGCTTGTCGATGATCGAGCTCTCCCGCCGCAGCAGCCGCAGCTCCGCGGCCAGCCGGCCGGCCGCGTCGGGGGTCTCCAGCAGCGCCTGCTTCTCCGGCGTCCCCGCGATCATCGCCGCCGCGACCAGGTACGACAGCACGGTCGGGTCGTCGGGGAACTCCTGCCCGGACAGGGACCGCTCCCGCGCCCCGGCGAGCCGCTTCTGGTAGGTGCCGAAGTGCCGGACCACCTCGGCGGCCAGCGCGCCCGCCCCCGCGCCGACCTCCTCCGGGACCTCCTCGATCTCCGCGGTGAGGTACGGCCCGGTGGCATCCACCGACAGCAGCCGGAACCGGATCACGCCGGTCGCCACCAGTTCGTAGCCGCCGCCGTCACGCTCGGCGATGCCCGCCGCGTCGGCGATGCAGCCGTAGCCGTGCAGCGCGGCCATCGGGTCGTCGCCGAGGCCGGCCAGCGGGCCGGTGTCCCGGCCGTCCTGGCCGGTCGGCGCCACGTCCTGGCCGTTCTTGATGGCGACCACCGCGAACCGTCGCGGCGCCTCCTCGGGAAGCGCCAGCAGATCCCCGACGAGAGCGCGGTACCGCTCCTCGAAGACGTTCAGCGGGAGGACCAGGCCGGGGAACAGCGCCGAACTGAGCGGGAAGAGCGGAAGGCGATCGGTCACAGTGAGCCAGGGTACGGGCAGGGCGGCCCCTTTCGTCACCCACTGTGCGCACTCCGCCCGGTCGGCAGGGTCCGCAGGCGCCCCGGCGGCGGCCGTCACGACCCGCGGCGCAGCAGCCGGGACGCGCCCGCTGCGGCCGTCGTCGCCAGCACCCAGCCCAGCAGGATCAGCCCGGAGGCCACCCACTGGCCGGCGCCCGCCTCCCGCCACGCGTTGTCCTGCCCCAGGTCGATCACCGGCAGCAGCAGGTCGAGGGCGTAGAGCGCCGGGTTCCAGTGCGGCACGTACCCGCTGTCCGACGGGTGCGGCACCGGGTGCACCGCGAAGTACGTCGCGCCGATCGCCCACAGCACCGCCATCCACACCGCGGCCCGGCCCGGCCGGTAGCCGTATCCGACGGTGACGTCCTGCAGCCAGCCCCAGATCCGGCCGGCCGGCGGCAGCGTCTCGCGTCTGCGGCGCTGCCTGGCCAGCTGCACCTCCCGCGCCTCGGCGTCCTCCCCGCCGGCCCGCAGCGCCGCCGCCAGCCGCTCGTACGGCTCCGGCCGGAACTCCGGGGTGGCCGCGTGCAGCCAGGCGATCCTGGCCCGCAGCGGGAACTCCTCCAGCGGCGTCAGCCCCTCGTACACGAAGCCGCGCAGCGACAGCCGGCCGGACTCCGGCCAGCTGTCGGGGGCGTCGACGAGCTTGCCGACGCGCGCGCCGGCCAGCGAGACCGTGCCGTCCGGGGGGGTGCCGGGCACGAAGCGCAGCTCGGGGGTCTGGATGCGGCGCAGCGACAGCTGCTGGTCGCCGGTCAGCCGGAAGTCGGAGCGGGTGACGATGACCGCGTTGCCGAAGCGGCCGTCGTCCAGCCGCAGCCCGCCCTCGCACACGAAGTCCCGGGTGGCGGAGCCCGGCGGCGGCCGGGTGTCGCCCGCGCCGCCCTCCATGGCGTTCCACCCGGCGGTCAGGTACAGGGTGTGCTCGACCTGGACGCGCGCGGCGTTCAGCGCGTACCGCCCGTGCGGGTTGTGCAGCGCGCTGCCGCGCAGGCTCAGCCGGCCGCCGATCCGGGCGCTGCGCAGGCTGAACTCCCCGGTGACGTCGATCAGTTCCGCGTCGAGGTCCTGGCCGACCTGCAGCCCGTCGGCGGCCACCGCGCGGCCCGCCCGGTCGCGGCGCACGGTCAGCTGGTTGAGCAGCAGGTCGGTGCCGATCTGCGCGTCGGTGAGCCGTATGCCGCCGGGGATCAGGCACTGCGGCAGGTGCAGGTCGCCGGTGACCGTGAGGCGGGCGGCCTCCAGCCGGGGGATCAGGCAGCGCACCAGCCGCATGCTGCCGGCCCGGCACTCCTGCATCATCAGCTGCTCGTCGAAGCGGCAGTCGTCGAGCTGGAGGTACGGCGTGATGATGCCGCCGGAGAGCATCAGCCGGCCGCTGATCCGCACCCCGGCGAGCTTCAGCGCGGCGACCCGGCCCGGCTGCGGCGGCGGCGGGTTCAGCAGCAGCTCCGCGACGGCCTGGGCGCGCACCGTGCGCTCCGCCGGCCACGCCGGGCCCTCCAGCGCGTCGTCGGCGGCCGCCGGCGGCCCCGAGCGCCTGCTGCGGCCGCCGCGGACTCCGGTGGAGCCGCCGTCGTAGTCCGCGCCGACCCGCAGGTCGCAGGTGCGGCCGGCCCGGAAGAGCCACCACATGCGCCGCTCGGGCGCCGTCCAGTCGTCCGGCGGCGCGTGCCGCTCTCCGCGCCCGCCCGGCGGCGCCGCGCCCCCGCCGCTCCCGTCGCGCTCGGCCATCTCGACCTCCCCGTGGCTCCCGCCGCAGCCGCGCGGCGGATCGCGCCGCCACGCTAGCGTGTTCGACGCCGGGACCTGCCGCATCGCCGAATGTGGCCCGTATCACGGACTGGGACTCGGGAACGCCCCCCATGCCCGGGTCTCTACACTTGGCATCGTGATCTCCCGAATCGATCTGCGCGGCGCCGCCTTCCCGGAGGGCGGCATCGACCGCGACCTGCTGCCCCGAGCCGAGTTCGACGTGGAGGCCGCGCTGGAGGCGGTGCGGCCGATCTGCGAGGACGTGCGCCATCGCGGCACCGCGGCGGTCGTCGAGTACGGGGAGCGGTTCGACGGGGTGCGCCTGGAGCGGCTCAGGGTCCCCGAGCAGGCCGTCGCCGACGCGCTGGCCGCCCTGGACCCGCAGGTGCGGGCCGCCCTGGAGGAGTCGATCCGGCGCGCCAGGATCGTCCACCGCGAGCAGCGCCGCACCGACGTGACCACGCAGGTCGTGCCCGGCGGCACCGTCACCGAGCGGTGGGTCCCGGTCCAGCGGGTCGGGCTGTACGTGCCGGGCGGCCTCGCGGTCTACCCGTCCTCCGTGGTGATGAACGTGGTGCCCGCGCAGGAGGCCGGCGTCGAGGGCATCGCGGTGGCCTCACCGCCGCAGCGCGAGTTCGGCGGCCTGCCGCACCCCACCATCCTCGCCGCCTGCGCCCTGCTCGGCGTGCCCGAGGTGTACGCCGCCGGCGGCGCCCAGGCGATCGCGATGTTCGCCTACGGCACCGAGGAGTGCCGCCCGGTGAACCTCGTCACCGGCCCCGGCAACATCTACGTGGCCGCGGCCAAGCGCCTGCTCAAGGGCCGGATCGGGATCGACGCCGAGGCCGGGCCCACCGAGATCGCGGTGCTCGCCGACGCCACCGCCGACCCCGCCTTCGTCGCCGCCGACCTGATCAGCCAGGCCGAGCACGACACGCTGGCCGCCGCCGTGCTGGTGACCACCTCGCCGGAGCTGGCCGACGCGGTGGACCGGGAGCTGGCCGTCCAGGTCGGCGCCGCCAAGCACCACGAGCGGATCGCCACCGCGCTGGCCGGACGGCAGTCGGCGACGGTGCTCGTCGACACCGTCGAGCAGGGCCTCGCCGTGGTGGACGCCTACGGCGCCGAGCACCTGGAGATCCACACCGCGCAGCCCGCCGACGTCGCCGCCCGGGTGCGCAACGCCGGCGCGGTCTTCGTCGGCCCGCACGCCCCCGTCTCGCTCGGCGACTACTGCGCCGGGTCCAACCACGTGCTGCCCACCGGCGGCTGCGCCTGCCACTCCTCGGGCCTGTCGGTGCAGTCGTTCCTGCGCGGCATCCACGTGGTCGACTACTCGCGCGAGGCGCTGGCCGAGGTCGCCCACCACGTGGTGGCGCTCGCCGAGGCCGAGGACCTGCCGGCGCACGGCACCGCGGTCTCCCGCCGCTTCGACGGAGGCCGGCCGTGACGCGCATCGACGACCTGCCGATCCGCGACGAACTGCGCGGCCAGTCCCCGTACGGCGCCCCGCAGCTCGACGTGGCGGTGCGGCTGAACACCAACGAGAACCCGTACCCGCTGCCCGAGCCGCTGGTGGCCAGGATCGCCGAGCGGGTCGCGGTGGCGGCCCGGCAGCTGAACCGCTATCCGGACCGGGACGCGGTCGAGCTGCGCACCGAGCTGGCCGCCTACCTGAGCCGCACCGCGGGCCACCGCGTCGGCACCGGCCAGGTGTGGGCCGCCAACGGCTCCAACGAGGTCATCCAGCAGCTGCTGCAGACCTTCGGCGGTCCCGGCCGCAGCGCGATCGGCTTCGAGCCCTCGTACTCGATGCACGCACTGATCTCCCGCGGCACCGGCACCGGCTGGATCTCCGGGCCGCGCCGCGACGACTTCACCGTCGACGTGGCCGCCGCGACCCGGGAGATCGCCGCCCGGCGGCCCGAGGTGGTCTTCGTCTGCTCGCCGAACAACCCCACCGGCACCGCGGTCGCCGCCGACACCGTCGTCGCGCTGTACGAGGCCGCGCAGGCCGCGCGTCCTTCGCTGGTCGTGGTCGACGAGGCGTACGGGGAGTTCTCGCACCGGCCGTCGCTGCTGCCGCTGATCGAGGGCCGGCCGAACCTGGTGCTGACCCGCACCATGTCCAAGGCGTTCGGCGCGGCCGGGCTGCGGCTCGGCTATCTCGCCGCCGACCCCGCGGTGGTCGACGCGGTGCAGCTCGTGCGGCTGCCGTACCACCTGTCCGCGGTCACCCAGGCGACCGCGCTGGCCGCGCTGGAGTACACCGACACGCTGCTCGGCTACGTCGAGCAGCTGAAGGCCGAACGCGACCGGCAGGTCGCCGAGCTGCGGGCGATCGGCTACGAGGTCACCGAGTCCGACGCCAACTTCGTGCAGTTCGGGCGGTTCGCCGACAGCCACGCGGCGTGGCAGGCGATCCTCGACCGCGGCGTGCTGGTCCGGGACAACGGCGTGCCCGGCCGGCTGCGCGTGTCGACCGGCACGCCCGCGGAGAACGACGCGTTCCTGGACGCCGCCAGGACCGTGTACAAGGAGCACCAGCTTTCCGAGGAGTCCGTATGACCCGCGTGGGACGCGTCGAGCGCACCACCAAGGAGACCTCCGTCGTCGTCGAGATCGACCTCGACGGCACCGGGCAGGTCTCGGTGTCCACGGGCGTGGGCTTCTACGACCACATGCTCGACCAGCTGGGCCGGCACGGCCTGTTCGACCTCAGTGTGAAGACCGAGGGCGACCTGCACATCGACACCCACCACACCATCGAGGACACCGCCCTCGCGCTCGGCGCCGCCTTCCGGCAGGCGCTCGGCGACAAGGTCGGCATCTACCGCTTCGGCAACTGCACGGTCCCGCTGGACGAGTCGCTCGCCCAGGTCACCGTCGACCTCTCCGGCCGCCCCTACCTCGTGCACACCGAGCCCGAGCAGATGGCGCCGATGATCGGAAGCTACGACACCACGATGACCCGGCACATCCTGGAGTCCTTCGTGGCGCAGGCGCAGATCGCGCTGCACGTCCACGTGCCGTACGGGCGCAACGCACACCACATCGTGGAGTGCCAGTTCAAGGCGCTGGCCCGGGCGCTGCGTTACGCGAGCGAGCGCGACCCGCGCGCCGCGGGAATCCTGCCGTCGACGAAGGGCGCGCTGTGAACAAGGGGTCATCCCTCTTCATCCTCCTCGGGCTGTTCCTGGCCGGAGGGGTCTACTCCTTCTGGAAGCAGAAGCAGTCCAGGAGCATCATCGCGGTGCTGGCGATCGGGTCCGTGATGGCCCTCGCGGCCGGCTTCCTGCAGCTCTGAGGAGGCACGGCATGACGAAGAAGGTCGTCGTCCTCGACTACGGGTTCGGCAACGTCCGCTCGGTGGAGCGCGCGCTGGCCAGGCTCGGCGCCGAGGTCGAGATCACCGCCGACTACGACCGCGCGATGGCCGCCGACGGGCTGCTGGTGCCCGGCGTGGGCGCGTTCGCCGCGTGCATGGCCGGCCTGAAGGGCGTGCGCGGCGACTGGATCGTGGGCCGCCGGCTGTCCGGCGGCCGGCCGGTGATGGGCATCTGCGTGGGCATGCAGATCCTGTTCGCCCGCGGCATCGAGCACGGCGTGCGGACCGAGGGCCTGGACGAGTGGCCGGGCACGGTCGAGCCGCTGCGCGCCCCGGTGGTCCCGCACATGGGCTGGAACACCGTCAAGGCACCGGAGGACTCACGGCAGTTCGCCGGCCTCGACGAGGACACCCGCTACTACTTCGTGCACTCCTACGCGGTCCGCGACTGGGCCATGGAGACGCACCACGCGAGCATCCGCGCCCCCCGGGTCGCCTGGACCACGCACGGCGAGCCCTTCGTCGCCGCGGTCGAGAACGGCGCCCTGTGGGCCACCCAGTTCCACCCCGAGAAGTCCGGTGAAGCGGGCGCCCAGCTGCTCACCAACTGGCTCGGCACCCTCTGAGATCCCGGCCCGCCCCTTTCCGGCCCGCCCCCTTCCCGACCGAGGAACCCGCATCCCGATGAGCAAGCTCGAACTCCTCCCCGCAGTCGACGTCCGCGACGGCCAGGCGGTCCGTCTGGTGCACGGCGAGTCCGGCTCCGAGACGTCCTACGGCGACCCGCGTGCGGCCGCCCTCGCCTGGCAGCAGGCGGGCGCGCAGTGGCTGCACCTGGTGGACCTCGACGCGGCCTTCGGCACCGGGGACAACCGGCGGCTGATCGGCGAGGTGGCCCGTTCGATGGACATCCGGGTGGAGCTGTCCGGCGGCATCCGGGACGACGACACGCTCGCCGCCGCGCTGGCCACCGGCTGCACCCGGGTCAACCTGGGCACCGCCGCGCTGGAGACCCCGGAGTGGGTCGCCAAGGCCATCGCCGAGCACGGCGACCGGATCGCTGTCGGACTGGACGTGCGCGGCACCACCCTGCGCGGCCGCGGCTGGACCCGCGACGGCGGCGACCTGTACGAGACGCTGGCCCGGCTGGACTCCGAGGGCTGCGCCCGTTACGTCGTCACCGACATCGCCAAGGACGGTACGCTGCAAGGTCCCAACCTCGACCTGCTGCGCCACGTGTGTGCGGCCACCGACCGACCGGTGGTGGCCTCCGGCGGCGTCTCCAGCCTGGACGACCTGCGGGCGATCGCCGCGCTGGTGCCCGAAGGTGTGGAAGGCGCGATCGTCGGAAAGGCGCTCTACGCCGAGGCGTTCACTCTCGAAGAAGCCCTGGAGGCAGTGTCACGATGACCCCGAGCCCGGAGGTACGCCGTGAGAGGTCGGACAGCCCGTGGGAAGAGGCGATCGGCGCCGCGCGGGCGGTGGCGGCCGGCGACCGGGTGATAGTCGCCGGGACCAAGCCGGCGCCCGACCGGATCGCGCCCGGCGACGACGAGCCGTACCAGCAGACGCTGAGCGCCTTCAGGACGGCACTGGACGCGCTCGAACCGTTCGGCCTCGGCGCGGACAGCGTGATCCGCACCCGCATCTACCTCAGCCACGCGCGCGACGCCGACGAGGTCGGCCGCGCGCACCGGGAGCTGTTCGGCGCGGCCCGGCCGGTCACCACGATGGTGCTGGTCGCCGGGTTCGTCGACTCGCGGGTGCTGGTCGAGGTGGAGATCGAGGCGTACCGGGGAGAGGGCGGCAGATGACGCTGGCGGTCCGAGTGATCCCCTGCCTGGACGTGGACGCCGGGCGGGTGGTCAAGGGCGTCAACTTCCGGAACCTGCGCGACGCGGGCGACCCGGTGGAGATGGCCAAGCTCTACGACGCCGAGGGCGCCGACGAGTTGACCTTCCTGGACATCACCGCCTCCTCGGGCGACCGGGAGACCACGTACGACGTGGTGCGGCGCACCGCGGAGCAGGTCTTCATCCCGCTGACCGTCGGCGGCGGGGTGCGCAGCGCCGAGGACGTGGACCGGCTGTTGCGGGCCGGCGCGGACAAGGTGGGCGTCAACACCGCGGCGATCGCCCGGCCCGAGCTGATCCGGGAGATCGCCGAGCGCTTCGGCAGCCAGGTGCTGGTGCTGTCGGTGGACGCGCGGCGCGCCGCGGACGGGTCCTTCGAGGTCACCACGCACGGCGGCCGCCGCGGCACCGGCATCGACGCGGTCGCGTGGGCGCACCAGGCCGCGGAGTTGGGCGCCGGCGAGATCCTGGTCAACTCGATGGACGCGGACGGCACCAAGGACGGCTACGACACCGAGATGATCGGCGCGGTACGGCAGCACGTGACCGTCCCGGTGATCGCCTCCGGCGGCGCGGGCCGGCTCGACGACTTCGCGCCCGCGGTCGCGGCGGGCGCCGACGCGGTGCTCGCCGCCTCGGTCTTCCACTTCGGCGACCTGCGGATCGGCGAGGTCAAGTCGGCGCTGCGGGGGGCAGGACACCCGGTCAGGTAGCGCCTGCCGCCCGGCCCTGTGGGGCGGCGTCGGCGGGCGTCGGCGCCGCCTCCGGCCGCCGCGTGCGGAGCGGCACCGCCGGTTCGGGCGCGGGCGGCGACTCCGCGGCGCGCGGCGCCGGACGGTCCAGCCGGTGCGGCCGCGCCCCGTCCGGCCCGCCGTCGTGCAGCGGCGGCCCGCGCTCCGCGGGCGTGAAGCCGTCGATCACCCACCTGCACCCCGCCGGGGGGCGGCCGCACCGCCCGCCCGCACTCCACGCAGAACACTCCGGCTCCCGGCCGCCTGCCGGCGGGTTCAGCGCCGTGATGAGCCTGACCGGGTTCGGCCTCGCGCCGCCGGCCCACCCGCTGTTCGGCGCGGCGGTGGCGGCGGCGGGACCGGCGCCGGTCTTCCTGGCCAGCGCCGGGCTGGGCGCCTGCGGCGGTGTCGCCGGCCTGCTCGTCCCGGCCGTGCGCACCGCCCGGCTCGCCCGTCCGGCCGGCGCGAAGGCACGCGCTCCCGCTCCCGCGGCCGCGCCCGCACCGCGCGGCACCAGGACGGCCAAGGCGTGATCCCGGCAATCCCCGGTAAGCCACAGTAATCCCCGGCAATCCCCGGTAATCCCCGGGAGGGGGGCGCAAATACGCCAGCGTCCGCTCGCGCAAAGGACGTTGACATGAATCCGAGGCCGATGGTTCCCTCTGGTGCGCATTGCTTCGAACTCCGTGGAACAGGCGTCGTGGCTGGCACAACGCCAAGTCAGGACCGGGTGGTTCGGATGAGGGGCGGTTGATGCGAAGCCGTCCGAATCCGGTCGATGTGGCCCACATCGATGAGGCGGAGCACTGAAGCGCGGATCCGGAAAACAGAGGGGGAGCATGAAAGTCAGGAAACGCCTGAGGGTGACGCTGGCGGCCGCCGCGGCGGCCGCCACCGTCGCGGCGCTCGGCCAGCTGACCCCGGCGTGGGCGCAGCAGCCCGCCGGGGCGCCGACGCAGGACACGACGTCGCCGGCGACCGCCGGCCAGGACGGCGGGGCGTCGCGCACCCGGGTCGCGAACCCCGACGCGTCCCTGGCCAAGGGGTGGCGGACCTCGCGGGACCGTGCCGTCAGCGTGGTGGGCGACGCGCAGGGACTGCACGTCCTGGTCGCCGACAGCACGCAGGCCTACCAGTGGCGCCAGGCCGCGCTGCTGCGCGAGCAGGGATTCGACGCGGACGCGTGGATCGGCAACGCGTGCGTCACCGGATCGGGCGCCCGCGCCGTCGTGGTCTACGCCCCGCGCACCTTCACCAACGACCAGCAGCTCTTCGACCGCGGCGCCTTCGCCGCGGTCGTGGACCTCGACAAGGGCACCGTCACCAAGCTCGGCGTGAACGTCTCGCTCGCGTACTTCAATCCGGGCTGCGGGACCGGCGAGACGGCGGTGCTCAGCCAGGCCGCTGACATCGAGCAGGGGAAGACGCGCCTGCTGCGCCTCGACACCGCGAAGGCGGCGATCACCGCGCGGACCGAGGTGCCCGGCGAGGTCACCTCCGCGGTGCCGGTGGCCGACGGGACGGTGGCCGCCGCGGGGAACCGGCTGCTGCACATCTCCCCGGCCGGTGCGCGCCGCACCCTCGCCACCGCCGTGTCCACGCCCTTCCGGCTGCACCCGGACGCGGGCGGCGGCGTCGACTTCCTGACGAGCGACGGCAAGCAGGCCGACGTCCGGCGCGTGGCCGGCGGCCGGAACGTCCGGCTGGCGCACGGCGCGCTCGGCGCGGTGGGCCTCCAGGCGGGAACGGCCGGGCGGGTCTTCGTGACCGGCGCCGCCACCAGGGACGCCGCCCTGCCGGCGGCCGTCAGCGCGGTGACCGCCGATCCGCAGGCGACGGTCTCCTCGCAGGGGCAGCTCGTCGTCGACCAGGCTGTCTCCGCCGGCCTGGCCTCGCACGTCGCCTCGCCGCTCAGCGACCAGGAGAGCGCGTCCCCCGACCTGGACATCACGGCGCACGCCGTCGCGACCGGCGCGAAGTTCTCCTTCCAGCTGGCTGCGACCGGCGGCGGCGCCGCGGCCGAGCGCCCCTCGCCCGCGCTGGGCGGAGCGGTCGCACCGGCCGGCGCCCCCACCGGCGGCTCCGCCAAGACCGCCACCGCCAAGACCGCCACCGCCGAGTCCGGCACCGCCAAGGCGCTGGCCGCGCAGGCCGCCTCCGACGCCACCTCGACCGTCGACGCCGACCACATCTGCGCCGTCCCCCGCAACGACCCCGCGCAGCAGGCGCTGCAGCCCACCCCGAACCAGGTCGAGTGGGCGGTGGACATGGCGATCCGCGGCGACCTGACGAGCGGCTGGCTCACCCAGGGCGGATGGCGCGCGCAGGACGGGCTCGGCTCCTCGGTGGCGCCGTCCACCATGTTCCCGATGCCGGCGCTGACCGGCGCGGCCGCCGGGGCCCGGATACCGGCCCAGGTGCTGCTGGGCATCCTGGCCCAGGAGTCCAACCTGTGGGAGGCGTCCTTCCACTCGCTGCCCGGCCAGACCGGCAACCCGCTGGTCGGCAACTACTACGGCACCAACATCTACCCGGGCACCACCGGGTACGACCCCAGCCGGATCTGGGTGGTCGACTGGAGCAAGCACGACTGCGGCTACGGCCTGGGCCAGCAGACCGACGGCATGTCGCTGGACCAGGACCCGTCCAAGCCGCCGGGCCTGCCGGCCGCCCAGCAGCGGGCGATCGCGCTGGACTACGCGTCCAACATCGCCATCGCCGCGCAGACGCTCGCCAAGAAGTGGAACGAGCTGCACACCGCCGGGCAGACCATCAAGATCAACGACGACGACCCGCAGTACCTGGAGAACTGGTTCGCCGCCGCCTGGAACTACAACCTCGGCTTCAACCCGCCCGGCACGGACGCCGGCAACTGGGGTCTCGGCTGGGCCAACAACCCGGCGAACCCCAAGTACCCCAAGGACCGCTTCGCCTTCCTCGACACCGGCTACGCGGACGCCGCGCACCCGCAGAACTGGCCGTACGAGGAGAAGGTGATGGGCTGGGCCGCGTACCCGATCGACACCGGCCGCTCCTACAGCGACAGCGGGGTGCAGGACAGCGGCAACACGCACGGCTACCAGGCGGCCTGGTGGTCCGACGCGAGCGCGCGCACCCGGGTCAAGCCGGCCCTGAGCACCTTCTGCAACAGCAACAACGGCTGCGACTCGGGCAATCCCCCGGACTGCGGCACCGCGGCCTGCTACACCCCGTACTGGTACCACTCGGACGCCTCCTGGAAGACCTGCTCCCTGGAGTGCGGCCACGAGACGCTCACGTACAAGACGCTGCGCGTCGAACCCGGCCGGGGCAACAGCGAGACGCCCGACTGCACCACCAGCGGCCTGCCGTCGAACGCGCTGGTGATCGACGACGTTGCCACCTCCGTCCCGACGATGCGCACCGACTGCGGCAAGTCCTGGACCGACTCCGGCTCCCTGACCTGGCAGTTCGAGCCCACCGCGGGAACGCCCACCACCTATGAGGGCAAGGAGGACTTCCACCAGGTCGGCGGCGGCTTCGGCGGGCACTTCTGGTTCAGCCACACCCGCAACCCGAGCGGGCAGTTCATGCCGCAGATGAAGGTCACCGGCACCTGGACGCTGAGCCAGACCGTCAACGGGTGGGCCCGCGTCATGGTCCACCTGCCGTCCACCGGCGCGGAGACCCAGCAGGCGCACTACCGGATCTACGGCATCAGCGGCGGCCCGGCCGGCGGCTTCGACCGGTACGTCAACCAGAGCAGGAACAGCAACGCCTGGGTCTCGCTCGGCGTCTACCACTTCGCCGGCACGCCGAAGGTCAGCCTCAGCAACGAGACGTACGACGGCAGCGCCGACGACGACGTCGCCTGGGACGCGCTGGCGGTGCAGCCGCTGCCCGGCAAGCCGCAGCACATCGTCGCCTCGCTCGGCGACTCCTACTCCTCGGGAGAGGGCGCAGGGAACTACTTCCCGGAGAGCGACCAGGACCACGGCACCAGCACCTGGAACGCGTGCTCGCGCAGCAAGGACGCCTGGCCCCGCAAGCTCGTGCTGCCCGGTGAGACGGCGTCGCTCGGCTCGCTCAGCGACTCCTGGAGCACCGGCGCGGAACTCGGCTTCGTCGCCTGCTCCGGGGCCAAGACCTGGAACGTCGAGCAGTTCTCGGACAGCAACGGCGAGGGCAGCCACCCCATCGACTGGGACGACAGGACCGCGAACAGCCCGGCCGACGGGCAGTTCCACGAGATGAACCAGATCGACTCGGGCGTCCTGGACGGCGACACCACGCTGGTGACGCTGTCCATCGGCGGCAACGACGACAACGCCTTCACCGACGCGGTGATGGCCTGCGCGATCCCGCCCACCGACTGCGGCGGCGACGACTTCCTGGCCACCTACGAGGGGAAGATCGACGCCGACCAGGTCAACATCAAGAAGACCATGCAGCAGATCAGGGCGAAGGCGCCGCACGCCCGGATCATGCTGGTGGTGTACCCGCGGCCGCTGAGCCTCTCCCTGACCTGCGACGCCGCCGTGGGCGCGATCGGCTCCGACCCGGACACGCTCGCCCAACTCGCCGACTACATGGACGGCCAGGACCAGGACACCGTCAACACCCTGGCCATCGACACCAACGACTCCAAGATGCAGGAGGTCAGCCCGATCAGCTTCTTCGCGGACCACGGGGTGTGCGACAGTGACGCCTGGATCAAGGGGCTGAGCATCGGCCCGAACAGCCAGGGCGACTTCCACGCGGGCGACCCCAACGCGTCGTGCGTGTGGAAGTTCGACACCTGCGTGAGCCGGGAGTCCTTCCACCCCAACGGCTCCGGCACCAGCGGCTACGCCGTCGTGGTGGAGGAGGCCCTCAACCAGGACGGCTACACAGGAGGATGACCCGCACCATGTCCGACGCCCCCACGCCCGGCCGCTCACCGCGGCCGGTCGTGTGGGGCGTCGCCCTGCTCGCCGCGCTGATCGCGGTGATCGGGGTGTGGCTCTGGACCAGCCTCCTGCACGGCGTCTCGCCCCACGACGGCGCGCCGGACGACCCCGCCGCCCGGCCGGCCGTGCGGGCGGCGGAGCACACCGCGGACGCCCTGTCCGACGCCTACGGCGACGGGCGGCTGACCGAGCGGGAGGTCAGGTCCGCCGTCGCGGGCGGCGGCGTGCTGACCGGGCTGCAGCAGTCCGGCGACTGGACCAGCCTCACGGTGGCCTTTCCCTACCGGGTCACGCCCGCCGGGCAGGCCACCGCCCGCCTCACGTACCTGGTGGTGGACTACTTCGCCCGCCCGCGCACCTCGGCCGAGCCGCGCTACCGCGCCTCACGCCCCGGCAGCCCGGTCCCGTGGACCAGCAGGCCGCCCGGGTAGCGGACGCCGTCCCCGGCGGCCGCCTCAGATGCCGAGCTTGGCGGCGTACGCCTTCGCCACCGCGTCCTCGTCGCCCTGGGTCTCGACCTTCGCGGCCTGCTGGCGGCCGAAGGCGAAGAGCGTCAGCTCGCCGGGCTCGCCGGTGACGGTGACGACGGGGGAGCCCTTGTGGGCGACCACGGTCTGGCCGTCGGGGCGCCGCAGCACCAGGCCGACGGGGGAGCGGCGGCCGAGCACGCGGGCGGCGCGCTCCAGCCGGCTCCACAGGGCGTCGGCGAAGACCGGGTCGAGCGCGCGCGGCGTCCAGTCGCCCGCGGCGCGCCGGACGTCCTCGCCGTGGACGTAGAACTCCACGGTGTTGGACGCCTCGTCCAGCTGCTTGAGGGCGAACGGCGACAGGCGCGGCGGACCGGTCCTGATCAACTGCACGAGTTCCTCGTACGGCTTGGCCGCGTACTCCTTGCTGACGCGGGCGAGCCGGTCGGCGAGCCGCGGGATGAGCTGCCCGGCGGCCGCGTCGCCGCGGCGCTCGCGCACCACGACGTGGGCGGCCAGGTCGCGGGTGGTCCAGCCGGCGCACAGGGTCGGCGCGTCAGGACCGGAACTCTCCAGCAGGTCCGCGAGGAGCAGACGTTCACGCTGCGCATGGGTCGTCATACCGTCAGCCTAGGCCGTTTCCCGCCGTTCATGCCTGCTCCCGGCCGCCCACCGCGGTCAGCCGAGCCTGCTGTAGAGCTTCTTGCCGCTGGTGCCGTTGTTCTTCGTCAGCGAGCAGGTGACCGTCTTGCGGCCCTGCAGCTGGTAGGTGACCAGCTTCGGGAAGAGCGCATACGGGTAGTACAGCTCGCCGTCGGCCGGCAGGTGCTTCTTGGCGTCCGTCGTGCACAGGTCGAGCGCCTTCTGCTGGATCTGCGCGTCGGAGGAGAACGAGCCGGAGAGCGTCTCGTTCGCCACCACCTGCGCGTCGTGCGCGGAGCTGCACGAGCGGGTCGTCACCTTGTCCACCGAGGGCGTCAGCGTGGGCGCGTCGAAGCACTTGCCGGGCGAGAGCACCACGTACGGCACCAGCTTCTCGGTCGGCGTCGGGTCCACGGTGAAGCTGGGCATGTCGGTCGGCAGGGTCAGCGACGGCTCGTCCGAGGGCAGCGCGTCGCCGGTTGTCGGCAGGTCGGTCGGCAGGCCGGTCGGCAGGTCCGTGGGGAGGCCGGTCGGCAGGCCGGAGGGCAGCCCGCTGACGGTGTTCTGCGGCTTGGCGTCGTCGTCCTTCTTGTCGCCGCCGGCCACCACCACACCGGCGATGACGGCGCCGGCGACCACGATCACGCCGACCGCTATCCAGGCGTTCCGCTTGTTCTTGTTGCCGGGCGGCGGGGGCGGCGGGTAGCCGCCGGGGGCGCCGCCGTAGCCGTACGGATGCGGCGGCACCGGAGGTCCGGGGGGTCCCGGCGGGCCGTAGCCGCCCTGCCCCTGCGGATATCCGTACGCGTCACCGCCGCCGGCCTGCGGGTACCCGTAGCCGCCGGGCGGCGGGGGCGAACCGTAGCCGCCGCCGGGCGGCGGAGGCGGCGGGGGCGGGCCGAAACCCTGCGGGGGGCCGAAGCCACCGCCCTGGTCAGGGGGCGGCGTCGGTCCGTTCGGCGGCGGTGGAGGAAAACCCATGGAGGCAGGATGCCCCATACGGGTGACATCGGCGAGCGAACACCGGATGACGGACGCCGACCGGCAACTGCCCTGTCCTGTTCGCCGGTTATCGATGCCTTTCCGGTCGCCGGGCGCGGCGCGGCAGAATGGGGGCCATGTCCGCGACCTCGCTCGACCCCGCCATCGCCGCCCGCCTCAAGCGCAACGCCGACGGCCTGCTGCCCGCCATCGCCCAGCAGTACGACACCGGGGAGGTGCTGATGCTCGGCTGGATGGACGCCGAGGCGCTGCACCGCACCCTGACCACCGGGCGCTGCACGTACTGGAGCCGCAGCCGCGGCGAGTACTGGGTCAAGGGCGACACCTCAGGTCACGTCCAGCACGTCAAGTCGGTCGCTCTGGACTGCGACGGGGACACCGTGCTGGTGCGGGTCGACCAGCTCGGCGCGGCCTGCCACACCGGCGACCGCACCTGCTTCGACGCGGACGTCCTGCTGCCGGCGGCCGGCCAGTAAGGTCTGCGCCCATGGACCTCGATACCTTCCGCAAACTCGCGGTCGACCGGCGCGTCATCCCGGTCAGCCGCCGTCTCCTCGCGGACGGCGACACCCCTGTCGGCCTCTACCGCAAGCTGGCGGGCGAGCGGCCGGGCACCTTCCTGCTGGAGAGCGCGGAGAACTCCAAGTCCTGGTCCCGGTACTCCTTCGTCGGTGTCCGCTCCGCCGCGACGCTCACCGTCCGCGACGGGCAGGCGCACTGGCTGGGCGTGCCGCCGGTGGGCGTGCCGGTGGACGGCGACCCGCTCGCCGCGCTGCGGGCCACCGTCGAGACCCTGCACACCCCGCGCGACCTGACCGCGGGCATGCCGCCCTTCACCGGCGGCATGGTCGGCTACCTCGGCTACGACATCGTCCGCCGGCTGGAGCGCATCGGGGACAGCACCCGGGACGCCCTGCGGCTGCCGGAGCTGACGATGCTGCTCACCTCCGACCTCGCGGTGCTCGACCACTGGGACGGCAGCGTCCTGCTGATCGCCAACGCGATCAACCACAACGACCGCGACAGCGGCGTCGACGAGGCGTACGCGGACGCGGTGGCCCGGCTCGACGCGATGCAGGCCGACCTGGCCAGGCCCGCGCCGACGGTGCCGGCCGCGCTGCCCGAGTCGGTGGACTTCGGCTTCAGCACGGCCTGGGGCGGCGAGCAGTTCATGGCCGCGGTGGAGGACGTCAAGGAGCGGATCAGGGCGGGCGAGGCGTTCCAGGTGGTGCCGTCCCAGCGTTTCGAGGCGCCCTGCACGGCGAGCGCGCTGGACGTCTACCGGGTCCTGCGGGCCACCAACCCCAGCCCGTACATGTACCTGCTGCGCTTCCCCGGCGAGGACGGCGACGCGCAGGGCGGCTTCGACATCGTCGGGTCGAGCCCGGAGGCGCTGGTCAAGGTCGAGGACGGGCACGCGATGCTGCACCCGATCGCCGGCACCCGGCCGCGCGGCGCCACCCCGCAGGCCGACGCGGCGCTCGCCGAGGAGCTGATGGCCGACCCCAAGGAGCGCGCCGAGCACCTGATGCTCGTCGACCTCGGCCGCAACGACCTGGGCCGGGTCTGCGAGCCGGGCAGCGTCGAGGTGGTCGACTTCATGTCGGTCGAGCGCTACTCGCACGTGATGCACATCGTGTCGACGGTCACCGGCCGGGTGGCGGCCGGCCGGACCGCCTTCGACGTGCTCACCGCCTGCTTCCCGGCCGGCACCCTGTCCGGGGCGCCCAAGCCGCGCGCGATGCAGATCATCGAGGAGCTGGAGCCGACCCGGCGCGGCCTGTACGGCGGCTGCGTCGGCTATCTGGACTTCGCCGGCGACGCCGACACCGCGATCGCCATCCGCACCGCGCTGCTGCGCGACGGCACCGCCTACGTGCAGGCCGGCGCGGGCATCGTCGCGGACTCCGACCCGCAGGCCGAGGACACCGAGTGCCGCAACAAGGCGGCCGCCGTGCTGCGCGCCGTCGCCGCGGCGAACGAGCTGCGCCCCGCCCGCGCGGACGACGGGGCCTGACCCGACGCCAGGGCCCGACACGACGGCAGGGCCGCCCGGGAGGACGGCCCTGCCGCGTGCGGTGCGGTGTCGCGCGTCAGCCCTTGAAGGCCGCCGTGCCGTTGGGGGTGCCGAGGCCGGTCGGCCCGTCGTAGCCCGTCTTGGCGGTGCACAGGTAGGAGCCCGAGCACGAGCCGTTGGAGCCGCTCACCACGTCGTTGAGCGAACCGGTGTGGGCGTACGGGAAGGACGCCGGGGTCGATCCTGCCGACGGGGTGCCGGCCAGCGCGTAGACCGAGGCGATGATCGGCGAGGAGGCGCTGGTGCCGCCGAACACCTCCCAGCCGTTGTCCGAGCTGTAGGTGTCGTAGACCGCCACGCCGGTGGCCGGGTCGGCGACCGCGGAGACGTCCGCGATCGTGCGGCGCGAGCAGCCGGTGTCCTTCTGCCAGCTGGGCTTGGCGTCGTAGGCGGAGCAGCCGGAGCCGGTGCCGCTCCACACCGTGTCGGTCCAGCCGCGGGTGGTGGAGGTCTTCTTCAGCGAGGTGCCGCCCACCGCGGTGACGTAGCGGGAGGCGGCCGGGTACTCCGCACCGTAGCCGCTGTCGCCGGCGCTGACGGTGATCGCCACGCCCGGGTGGTTGAAGTACGAGCTGTCGTAGGAGGTGTCCGCGGAGGACTCACCGCCGCCGTAGCTGTTGGAGACGTACTTCGCGCCGAGCGAGACCGCGGTGTTCACGGACTTGCCCAGGTTCGCCATCGAGGCGGAGGAGGCCTCGACGAGCAGGATGTGGCACTGCGGGCAGGTGGCGCTGACCATGTCCAGGTCGAGGGAGATCTCCTCGGCCCAGCCGGCGTTGGCGCTCGGCAGCGACGAGGTGCCGCTCTGGCCGACCTTCTTGAAGCAGCCGTTCGCGGTGGTGCACGCCGCCAGGCCGTACGTCGAGCGGTACGTCGCCAGGTCCGCCTCGGCGGTCGGGTCGTCGTAGGCGTCCACGATGGCGACCGTGGCGCCGGAACCGCCGGTCGACGGCAGGGCGTAGGCGCTGTGCAGGTCGGCCGGGCCGTAGCCCGACGGGGTTGCCGCCGGGTTCACCGAACGGGCGGACGCGGCCAGCGAGTTGGCGCCGCTGGTCACCTTCAGGGCCTTACACGCCATGACGCCGGGGCGCGTGCTCACGGCGCAGGAGCGGGCGGTGGTCAGGGAGTGCGCGGCGCCTGCCGCGGTGGACCGCGCGACGGTGGCCGCACCGGCGCTGGGGGACAGCGCGAAGCCGGCCGCGGCCACTGCCGCCGCTGCCGTGAGGGCGAGTCCGGCGCGTATCGCGCCCGGGGAGAGGGTCGATCGCAAGCTGATGCCTCCTGTGTGGGGTAACGGCAAGGGCGTGCGGGCTTGGTGATGTCCCTGCTGCGTAGGGTGAACAGAGGGATGCGGGCGAAGGTATTGTGACGGGGTCACGTCAACAAGTCGGAGGCGGTAATCTATACCTCCGCTTTACCTGGAGGTGGGGCGAGCCGGGCATTTCCCACCCATGGGTCGACGCAGGAAGACGCGTGTAGATGAGGGCTGCATCCGATCGGCCGCGGACCCGGTGACGGATTCCGCACCGCGCGCCGGGCACCCCGGGGGCGGGGACGCGGTGACGGCAGGCGATAGTGGTGGGGTGAGTGCAGTCCCCCCGCCGCGCACAGACCCGGCAACAGTCCCGTCGGCCGCCGAGCCGCCGGCGGACGGAACGCCAGAGCAGGACCCCGGCGCCGCCGCGCCGCGCCCGCGGCCGCGCGCCGCGATGCGGGCGCTCGCCGCCGCGCTGCTGCTCGGCGTGCTCGGGTCGAGCCTGGTGCTGCTCGCGGCCGGCAAGACCTGGAGCCGCGGCACCGCCGCCTTCGGCCAGGCCGGGCTGCCGGTGCACGCCGACGGCGGCCAGACCACCGCGCTGCCCGGCGCGCTCGCCCTCGTCGGCCTCGCCTCCCTGGTCGCGGTGTTCGCGGTGCGCAGGATCGGCCGGGTGCTGGTCTCGGCGCTGCTCGCGCTCAGCGGCCTCGGCGTCGCGGTCGTCGTGCCGGCCCGCAGCGGCGGCCACGGCGCCCTCGACGCCGCCGCGGCCAGGGCCACCGGCCTCACCACGGTGGGCGCCAGCGGCGTGAGCACCACCTCATGGCCCGCGGTCGCCGTCGCGGGCGGCGTCCTGCTGCTACTCGCCGGGCTGCTGGCACTGCGGTACGGCCGCCACTGGCCGGCCATGTCCGGCACCGGCAGGTACGACAGGACCGGTGGCCGGACCGCCGGGCCGCGCCGCGCCGCGCCCGCGCCGGTCGACCCGGACCGGGCCGAGGACCTCTGGAAGGCGCTCGACCGCGGCGAGGACCCCACCCGCTGAGCGGCCCGCGCCGCGCCGCCCCCGAAGCGCCGCCCGCGGGCCGCCGTACAGGCACCCGCCCAGCCACCGGCCCAGGCGTCCGCACGCGCATCCGCACAGCCCCCCGTACAGGCACCCCCCGTGCGCGCGCCGCGCGCCCCGCGCGCAACAATGGGGGAGGAAGCGGACGGCACACGCCGCGACCGCGGAACTCCGACCGAGAACCTCAGGGAGCACTCATGGCGGCCCACCACGACCACGGACACACGCCTGCCGCCTGGACCGGCGTGATCATCGCCTTCATCGGATTCCTCGTGAGCGGCGCCTTCATGGTCGCCGCATCGCCGGTGGGCTTCTGGGTGGGCATCGGCGTCATCCTGCTCGGCGCGGTCGTGGGCGGCGTGATGCACCTGCTGGGCATGGGCAAGAAGCCGGAGCCGCTGGTGCGCACCTCCGACCTGGCCGCGAAGGACGAGGCGCGGGTGCACGCCGGCGCCTGACCGCCACCCGTACAGCGGGCGCAGCCGCAGGACCCTCCCGTCCGCGCGCTGCGCCTTCGCACGTCCGGGGCCAGAATCGGTTCCGTGAGCATCCCCCACGACGCCCGCGAGACCCTTGACACCTCCGGCGCTCCCGGCGTCCGCGACCCGGCCGGTCCCCGCGGCCCGGCCGGTCCCCTCCGCCCGGCCGGTTCCCGTGGCGCCGGTGCGCCCGGCGGCTCGGCCCTGCGCCGCGTCGCGGTGCCGCTGGGCGTGCTCGGCGGGGTGGTGGGCGCGTTCGGCTGGGTCGCCGCGGTCGACCCCAACACACCCGGCCACTACCCGGTCTGCCCCCTGCTGCACTACACCGGCCTCTACTGCCCCGGCTGCGGCGGCCTGCGCAGCGCGTACGCGGTCGCGCACGGCCACCTGCGCACCGCGCTCGGCTGCAACGCGCTCGCGGTCGCGGCCTACGTGCTCTTCGCCGTGGTGTGGGCCGTGTGGTGCGGCCGGTCGCTGCGCGGCCGGCCCTTCGCGCCGCAGCTCGGGCGGAGCCACCGCTGGGCCCTGTGGGCGGCGCTGATCGGCTTCGGGGTTGTCCGGAATCTGCCCTTCGGCGCGGCGCTCGCACCGTGAACCCGCGCGATCACCCGCCGGCGTTCGTCCAGGTGGTGAGAGCGCGGTCGGCCGGATTCGGGGACTGGGAGCCGCGCCCGATACCATCGGGAGTGTCGGCGCCCAGCGCCGGTGGCTTGATCATTTCGCTCTGCCCGACCCGGACAAGGGGAGTTCTCGCGTGAGTGTGCTCGACGAGATCATCGACGGAGTCCGAGCTGACCTCGCCGAGCGACAGGCACGCGTCTCCCTCGACGCGCTCAAGGAGCGCGCGGCAAGGGCGCGCGACGCCAAGGACGGCGTGTCCGCGCTGCGCGGCGAGGGCGTCACGGTGATCTGCGAGGTCAAGCGGTCCAGCCCGTCCAAGGGCGCGCTCGCCGCGATCGCCGACCCGGCCGGCCTCGCCGCCGACTACGAGGCGGGCGGCGCGGCCGTGATCAGCGTGCTCACCGAGCAGCGCCGCTTCGGCGGCTCGCTCGCCGACCTGGAGGCGGTCCGCGCCAAGGTCGACATCCCGGTGCTGCGCAAGGACTTCATCGTCACCGCCTACCAGCTGTGGGAGGCCAGGGCCTACGGCGCCGACCTCGCGCTGCTGATCGTCGCGGCGCTCGACCAGCCCGCCCTGGTGTCGCTGATCGAGCGGGCCGAGTCCATCGGGCTCACCCCGCTCGTCGAGGTGCACGACGAGGAGGAGGCCGAGCGCGCGGTCGACGCGGGCGCCCGGGTGATCGGCGTCAACGCGCGGAACCTCAAGACCCTCGAAGTGGACCGCGGCACCTTCGCCCGGGTCGCGCCGGAGATCCCCGGCCACATCGTCAAGGTCGCCGAGTCCGGGGTGCGCGGGCCGCACGACCTGATCGCGTACGCCCACGACGGCGCGGACGCGGTGCTGGTCGGCGAGTCGCTGGTGACCGGCAAGGACCCGCGCACCGCCGTCGCCGACCTCGTCGCCGCTGGCACCCACCCGGCGCTGCGCAACGGCCGGGACTGAGAGCCGCCGGCGGCGGCGCGAGGCGGGCGCGCGGTTGGATACACTCGGCCGCATGCCCGTTGCCTCGCGCCTCGCCCCCGGCTGCCGCCCCCGCGGCTGCCGCGCGCCCGCGCGCCGCATCCTGGGCCGCCGCGTGCGCTACGTGATCGGATGCGAGCCCGGACAGGTGAACGGCAGGCGATGGCGCCGCGGCTGACCCCGCGCCCACCCTCCGCGTACCGGCCCACCGCCCACCGGCCCACCTCGGGCCGGCCGTCCGCACGGCGGCCCGCCGACGGCACCGCCCGTCGACGTCCGCCCGGCCGGCGCGGTGGACCCGTCGTTCGACCCACCCACCTGCCAGGGGACACCCATGTCGGAGAAACCCGAGTTCTTCCTTCCTGATCCGGAAGGCGCCATCCCCAGCCCCGAGGGCTACTTCGGCGCGTTCGGCGGCAAGTTCATCCCGGAGGCGCTGGTCGCCGCCGTGGACGAGGTCGCCGCCGAGTACGAGAAGGCGAAGGCCGACCCGGCCTTCGCCGCCGAGCTGAACGACCTGATGGCCAACTACACCGGCCGGCCCAGCGCGCTGACCGAGGTGCCGAGGTTCGCCGCGGAAGCGGGCGGCGCCCGCATCTTCCTCAAGCGCGAGGACCTCAACCACACCGGCTCGCACAAGATCAACAACGTGCTGGGCCAGGCGCTGCTGACCCGCCGGATGGGCAAGACCCGCGTCATCGCCGAGACCGGCGCCGGCCAGCACGGCGTGGCCACCGCCACCGCCTGCGCGCTGTTCGGCCTGGAGTGCACCATCTACATGGGGGAGGTCGACACCCGGCGGCAGGCCCTCAACGTGGCCAGGATGCGCATGCTCGGCGCCGAGGTGGTGGCCGTCACCTCCGGCAGCCGCACCCTGAAGGACGCCATCAACGAGGCGTTCCGCGACTGGGTCGCCAACGTCGACCGCACCCACTACCTCTTCGGCACCGTCGCGGGACCGCACCCCTTCCCCGCGCTGGTCCGCGACTTCCACCGGGTGATCGGCGTCGAGGCGCGCCGGCAGATCCTGGAGCGCGCCGGACGGCTGCCGGACGCCGCGGTGGCCTGCGTCGGCGGCGGCTCCAACGCGATGGGCCTCTTCCACGCCCTGCTGCCCGACACCGGCGTCCGGCTGGTCGGCTGCGAGCCGGCCGGCCGCGGCGTGGCGACCGGCGAGCACGCCGCGACCCTGACCGCGGGCGAGCCCGGCATCCTGCACGGCTCGCGCTCGTACGTGCTGCAGGACGACGAGGGCCAGATCACCGAGCCGTACTCGATCTCGGCCGGTCTCGACTACCCGGGCGTCGGCCCCGAGCACTCCTACCTCAAGGACAGCGGCCGCGCCGAGTACCGGGCGGTCACCGACGACGACGCGATGCAGGCGCTGCTCCTGCTCTCCCGCACCGAGGGCATCATTCCCGCCATCGAGAGCGCGCACGCGCTGGCCGGCGCGCTTCAGATCGGCCGCGAGCTCGGCCCCGAGGGCCTGCTGCTGGTCAACCTCTCCGGGCGCGGTGACAAGGACATGGACACGGCGGCCCGCTACTTCGGGCTGTACGACGCGACGGCCACCGTGGACGAGAGCCACGAGCCGGCGATCGAGGCGGGAGCGGCGCAGTGAGCGGGAACATCAGCCTTCTGAACCAGGTCCTCGCGGCCGCCAGGGCCGAGCACAGGGCCGCGCTCATCGCCTACCTGCCGGCCGGCTTCCCGACCGTGGACGGCGGCATCGAGGCGGTCAAGGCGGTGCTCGACGGCGGCGCCGACATCGTCGAGATCGGCCTGCCGCACAGCGACCCGGTGCTGGACGGCCCGGTCATCCAGACCGCCGACGACATCGCGCTGAAGAACGGCGTGCGGATCGCCGACGTGCTGCGCACGGTCCGCGAGGCGCACGCCGCGACCGGCAAGCCGGTGCTCGTCATGACGTACTGGAACCCGGTCGACCGGTACGGCGCCGAGCGGTTCGCGGCCGAGCTGGCCGCGGCGGGCGGGGCCGGCTGCATCCTGCCCGACCTGCCGGTGGAGGAGTCCGAGGGGTGGCGCAAGGCCGCCGACCAGCAGGGCCTGGCCACCGTCTTCGTGGTGGCGCCCTCCAGCCGCGACGAGCGGCTCGCCCGGATCACCGCGGCCGGCAGCGGGTTCGTCTACGCGGCCTCGCTGATGGGGGTCACCGGCACCCGCGTCAGCGTCGGCGACCAGGCCGCCGACCTGGTGCGCAGGACCAGGGCCGGCACCGAGCTGCCGGTCTGCGTCGGGCTCGGAGTGTCCAACGCGGCGCAGGCCGCCGAGGTGGCCTCCTTCGCCGACGGCGTCATCGTCGGCTCGGCCTTCGTCAAGCTGCTGCTGGACCACGGCGGCGACCCGGCGGCGGGCCTCGCCGCGGTGCGCGCGCTCGCCGCCGAACTGGCCGAGGGCGTCCGCAAGCGCGGCTGATCCGTCACCCGGGGGACGGATTCTTGTCACCCCGGAGGGCGAAAAACGGTGCGGGGCGGCGCTGAGCGCCGCCCCGCACCGTTGTCCCCGGGCGTGAGCGAGAAGAACCGTGACGGTAAGCACAGCGCCCGCGAGGCGCTCAGGGAACAGCGTGCGAAGGAGGAGGCCCGCCATCGGCGGCGGCGGACCGCGATCGTGGCCGGCGGCGTGGTCGCCGTGCTGGCGGTCGCGGCGGTGATCAGCGTGGTGGTGGCCGACCACGACAGCGGCGGCGGCAGCAGCGACTCGTCGGCCCCGGTGGCCGCACCCAAGGGCGCCGTCGGCAAGGACAACCTGGTCATCCCGGTGGGCGCCGCCGACGCGCCGTCCACGCTGACCGTCTGGGAGGACTTCCGCTGCCCGGCGTGCGACGCCTTCGAGAAGGCATTCACCCCGACCATCCACCAGCTGGAGGACAGCGGCCAGGTGCGCTCGGAGTACCGGCTGGTGCTGCTGATCGACGGCAACCTCGGCGGCACCGGCTCGCTGAACGCCGCCAACGCCGCGGCCTGCGCCCAGGACGCGGGCAGGTTCCGCGCCTACCACGACGTGCTGTACGACAACCAGCCCGAGGAGCAGGACGACAAGTTCGCCGACAAGAGCACCCTGCTCACGCTCGCGGACAAGGTGCCCGGCCTGAAGACCGCGGCGTTCACCGCCTGTGTGAACGACGGCACCCACGACAACTGGGTGAAGAAGTCCAACGACGCCTTCGGCGCCTCCGGCTTCAACTCCACCCCGACCATCCTGCTCAACGGCAAGAGCGTCTACGGGGCGAACAGCAACCTGACGCCCGCCTCGCTCACCCAGATGGTCAAGGACGCGAACAAGGGCAAGCCCGCCGGGAAGGTCACCGCGACCCCGGCCTCCTGACCCCGGCGGGGGAGGGGCCGGGCGGGCGCGCGACGTTATTCATACGTAGCCGGGCGGGTTACCCCATCCCCCGCCCGGCAGGGTAGCGTCGGTGATGCCATGGACATCGCATACATCCCCAGCCCCTCGCACGGTGTCGTCCACCTCGGACCGATCCCGCTGCGCGGCTACGCCTTCTGCATCATCATCGGTGTCTTCGTAGCCGTCTGGCTCGGAAACAAGCGCTGGATCGCCCGTGGCGGCAGGTCCGGCACGGTCGCGGACATCGCGGTGTGGGCGGTGCCCTTCGGCCTGGTCGGCGGTCGCCTGTACCACGTGATCACCGACTACGAGCTGTACTTCACCAACGGCAAGGACTGGGTCGACGCCTTCAAGGTGTGGCAGGGCGGCCTCGGCATCTGGGGCGCCATCGCCATGGGCGCCCTCGGCGCGTGGATCGGCTGCCGGCGCCGCGGCATCGCGCTTCCCGCGTACGCCGACGCCATCGCGCCCGGCATCGCCTTCGCCCAGGCCATCGGCCGCTGGGGCAACTGGTTCAACCAGGAGCTGTACGGCAACCCGACGAAGCTCCCGTGGGGCCTGAAGATCACCAGCGACGGGGGCGACCGGGTCCCGGGGATCTACCAGCCGACGTTCCTCTACGAGTCCCTGTGGTGCGTCGGTGTCGCGCTGCTGGTGATCTGGGCGGACCGCCGCTTCCGGCTGGGCCACGGCCGCGCCTTCGCCCTGTACGTGGCCGCGTACTGCGTCGGCCGCGGCTGGATCGAGCACATGCGGTCGGACTTCGCGCACCACATCCTGGGCCTGCGGCTCAACGACTGGACGGCGATCATCGTCTTCCTGGCCGCCGTCGCCTACTTCGTGCTCAGCTCCCGCCTGCGGCCCGGCCGCGAGGAGACCGTCGAGCCGGCCGCCGAGCCGACCGCCGGCCAGGACGCCGCCGAGCCCGGCGCGAGCGCGGACCCGGAAGGCGCCAGGAGCGCTGACGCCCAGGCCGGCGAGGCCCAGCCCGGCGACGTCCAGGACGGCGAGGCGCAGGCCGACGAGGCCCGCACCGTCCGGGCCGACGGGGCCGCGGGCTCCGGGAACGACGGCGCGGAGCCGCAGCAGTCCCCGACCGCCGCCAAGCCCGGCTGACCCACCCCGCTTCCGCCGCTGCCCTCGGGCAGCCGCCCCCTGGCCGCCGTCCCAGGGACGTATCCCCAGCTCAGGGCAGCCTTTCCTTGCTGGCGGCCGGCCGGAATCCCGGTTACCTTCGGAGCGTTCCACGGGAAGGGCGGGCCGCCGCACGGGCGGGCGCCGGGGAGGGGTGCGCATCATGTCGACCGTCGTCGAGGACACCGCGCCGGCGAAGCCGTACCACGTCCCGCACCACACGCACCGCGACGTCAGCGGCGGGTGGCTGCGGCCGGCCGTCTTCGGCGCGATGGACGGCCTGGTCTCCAACCTGGCGCTGATGACCGGTGTGGCCGGCGGCGACGCCGGCTCCCGCACCCTGGTGGTCACCGGTCTCGCGGGCCTCGCCGCGGGCGCCTTCTCGATGGCGGCGGGCGAGTACACCTCCGTGGCCTCCCAGCGGGAGCTGGTCGAGGCCGAGCTGGCCGTCGAGCGCATCGAGCTGGACCGGCATCCCGAGGAGGAGCTGCGCGAGCTGGCCGCGCTGTACGTGGCCCGCGGCGTGCAGCCGGGGCTGGCGTACGAGGTGGCCAGGCAGCTGTCCGTCGACCCCGAGCAGGCGCTGGAGATCCACGCCCGCGAGGAGCTGGGCGTCGACCCGGGCGACCTGCCGTCACCGGTGGTCGCCGCGGCCTCGTCGTTCGTCGCCTTCGCGCTGGGCGCGCTGCTGCCGGTGCTGCCGTATCTGCTGGGCGGCACCTCGCTGTGGCCGGCGCTGCTGCTGGCCCTCGCCGGGCTGTTCGGCTGCGGCGCGGCTGTGGCGCGGGTCACCGCCCGCTCGTGGTGGTTCAGCGGGCTGCGGCAGCTGCTGCTGGGCGGCGCCGCCGCGGCGGTGACCTTCGGTATCGGCGCTCTGATCGGTACCGCCGTAAACTGAACGCGGAGGTTCCGTGCAGGGACCGGAAACATGTGTTTCCCGCTCGTTTCAGCCCCGCCCGCACGGGGCATCACTCGGTAACCGCGTCGGCAGAGCCGCCTGATCGCGACCCTCCGTGCACCGACTCGCACAGATCCCGAGACCGCCTGCGAGACCCAGCTCGATGCTGGCCTGAACCGATCGCTCCACCCCTCCCGAGTGTCCAGATGGTGGAATCACATATCCACCTCTTGAGCATTCGGCCATGATGTAACCTGCACGAAATCGCAGAGGGCCAACGTCGTCCCACTCGCGCATGCCTATGACAGGCGATGCATATCAGCCAAAAGACGACGACGGGAGAGCCATGCGTTCGCGTTCCGCGTTCATGGACGGGCGCCCCGCCCGGCAGGGGATGTACGACCCCCGCAATGAGCACGACGCCTGCGGTGTCGGCTTTGTCGCCACCCTCACCGGCGAGGCGAGCCACGGCCTGGTGCAGCAGGCGCTCACCGTCCTGCGCAACCTGGAGCACCGCGGCGCCACCGGCGCCGAGCCCGACTCGGGCGACGGCGCAGGCATCCTGCTTCAGGTCCCGGACGCCTTCCTGCGCGCGAACACGGCCTTCGACCTCCCCGAGGCCGGCCACTACGCGGTCGGCGTCGCCTTCCTGCCGGTCGACCAGGAGGACCGCACCAAGGCCGTCGACGCCATCGAGCGGATCGCCGTCGAGGAGGGCCTGACCGTCCTCGGCTGGCGCGAGGTCCCGGTCGGCCCCGACCTGCTGGGCGCCACCTCCCGCTCGACCATGCCGTACTTCTCCCAGCTGTTCGTCGCCGACCACGCCGGCCAGGCGTCCGGCATCGCGCTGGACCGGCCCGCCTTCGTGCTGCGCAAGCGCGCCGAGCGCGAGGCCGACGTGTACTTCCCTTCGCTGTCCGCGCGGACCATCGTCTACAAGGGCATGCTCACCACCGGCCAGCTGGAGCCGTTCTTCCCCGACCTGTCCGACGAGCGCTTCGCCACCGCCATCGCGCTGGTCCACTCCCGCTTCTCGACCAACACCTTCCCGAGCTGGCCGCTCGCACACCCGTACCGCTTCGTCGCCCACAACGGTGAGATCAACACCGTCAAGGGCAACCGCAACTGGATGCGCGCCCGCGAGTCCCAGCTGGCCAGCGGCCTGTTCGGGCCGGCCGGCGGCGCGGGAGCCGAGGCCGCGCAGGGCGCCGGCGGCGAGCTGGAGCGGATCTTCCCGATCTGCACGCCCGACGCCTCGGACACCGCGTCCTTCGACGAGGTCCTCGAACTGCTGCACCTCGGCGGCCGCTCGCTGCCGCACAGCGTGCTGATGATGATCCCCGAGGCGTGGGAGAACCACGCCTCCATGGACCCGGCCCGGCGCGCCTTCTACCAGTACCACTCCACGCTGATGGAGCCCTGGGACGGCCCGGCCTGCGTGACCTTCACCGACGGCTCGGTGGTCGGCGCGGTGCTGGACCGCAACGGTCTGCGCCCCGGCCGCTACTGGGTCACCGACGACGGCCTGGTGGTGCTCGCCTCGGAGTCGGGCGTGCTGCACGACATCGCCCCGGAGCGGATCGTCCGCAAGGGGCGGCTGCAGCCCGGCCGGATGTTCCTGGTCGACACCGTCTCGCACCGGATCGTCGAGGACGACGAGATCAAGGCCGAGATCGCGGCGCAGAACCCGTACGCCGACTGGCTGGAGGCCGGCCTGATCGACCTGGCCGACCTGCCGGAGCGCGAGCACATCGTGCACACCCACGCCTCGGTCACCCGCCGCCAGCAGACCTTCGGGTACACCGAGGAGGAGCTGCGGGTCATCCTCGCGCCGATGGCGCGCACCGGCGGCGAGCCGCTCGGCTCGATGGGCACCGACTCGCCGATCGCGGCGCTGTCCGAGCGGCCCCGGCTGCTCTTCGACTACTTCACCCAGCTGTTCGCGCAGGTCACCAACCCGCCGCTGGACGCCATCCGCGAGGAGCTCGTCACCTCGCTGATCTCCACCATCGGCCCCTCCGGCAACCTGCTGGAGCCCAGCCCGGCGTCCTGTCGCAACATCACCCTGCCGTTCCCGGTCATCGACAACGACGAGCTGGCCAAGCTCATCCACGTCAACGCCGACGGCGACATGCCGGGCCTGAAGGCCGCCACGCTCTCCGGGCTGTACCGGGTCACCGGCGGCGGCGACGCGCTCGCCGCCCGGATCGCCGAGATCTGCGCCGAGGCCGACGCCGCCATAGAGGACGGCGCCCGCCTCATCGTGCTCTCCGACCGGCACTCCGACGCCGAGCACGCGCCCATCCCGTCGCTGCTGCTGACCTCCGCCGTGCACCACCACCTGATCCGCACCAAGCAGCGCACCCAGGTCGGCCTGCTCGTCGAGGCCGGCGACGTGCGCGAGGTGCACCACGTGGCGCTGCTCATCGGCTACGGCGCCGCCGCGGTCAACCCGTACCTGGCGATGGAGTCCGTCGAGGACCTGGTCCGCGAGGGCACCTTCCTGCCGGGCCTGGACGCCGAGCACGCGATCGGGAACCTGATCAAGGCGCTCGGCAAGGGCGTGCTGAAGGTGATGTCCAAGATGGGCATCTCCACCGTCGCGTCGTACCGCGGCGCGCAGGTCTTCGAGGCCATCGGCCTGGACACCGACTTCGTCGACACCTACTTCCACCTCACCGACACCAAGATCGGCGGGGCGGGCATCGACGTCATCGCCCAGGAGGTCGCCGCCCGGCACGCCAAGGCGTACCCGGCCTCCGGCATCCCGGCCGCGCACCGCCGGCTGGAGATCGGCGGCGAGTACCAGTGGCGCCGTGAGGGCGAGCCGCACCTGTTCGACCCGGACACGGTCTTCCGGCTGCAGCACGCCACCCGCACCCGCCGCTACGACATCTTCAAGCAGTACACGCACCGGGTGAACGAGCAGTCCGAGCGGCTGATGACGCTGCGCGGCCTGTTCGCGCTGGCCTCCGAGCGCCCCGCTGTGCCGCTGGACGAGGTCGAGCCGGTCAGCGAGATCGTCAAGCGGTTCTCCACCGGCGCCATGTCGTACGGCTCGATCTCCCGCGAGGCGCACGAGACGCTGGCCATCGCGATGAACCAGCTCGGCGGCAAGTCCAACACCGGCGAGGGCGGCGAGGACCCCGACCGGCTCTACGACCCGGCCCGGCGCAGCGCCATCAAGCAGGTCGCCTCCGGCCGCTTCGGCGTCACCAGCGAGTACCTCGTCAACGCCGACGACATCCAGATCAAGATGGCCCAGGGCGCCAAGCCCGGCGAGGGCGGCCAGCTGCCCGGCCACAAGGTCTACCCGTGGGTCGCCGGCACCCGGCACTCCACCCCCGGCGTCGGCCTGATCTCGCCGCCGCCGCACCACGACATCTACTCCATCGAGGACCTCGCCCAGCTGATCCACGACCTGAAGAACGCCAACCCCAAGGCGCGGGTCCACGTCAAGCTGGTCTCCGAGGTCGGCGTCGGCACCGTCGCCGCGGGCGTCTCCAAGGCGCACGCCGACGTGGTGCTGATCTCCGGCCACGACGGCGGCACCGGCGCCTCGCCGCTGACCTCCCTCAAGCACGCCGGCGGCCCCTGGGAGCTCGGTCTGGCCGAGACCCAGCAGACGCTGCTGCTCAACGGCCTGCGCGACCGGATCGTCGTGCAGACCGACGGCCAGCTGAAGACCGGCCGCGACGTGGTCATCGCCGCGCTCCTCGGCGCCGAGGAGTTCGGCTTCGCCACCGCGCCGCTGGTCGTCTCCGGCTGCGTGATGATGCGCGTCTGCCACCTGGACACCTGCCCGGTCGGCGTCGCCACCCAGAACCCGGTGCTGCGCGACCGCTTCACCGGCAAGCCCGAGTTCGTGGTGAACTTCTTCGAGTTCATCGCGGAGGAGGTCCGCGAACTCCTCGCCGACCTGGGCTTCCGCACCATCGAGGAGGCCGTCGGCCACGCCGAGCTGATCGACGCCGGCCGCGCCGTCGACCACTGGAAGGCGCAGGGCCTCGACCTGGCCCCGCTGCTGTACGTGCCGGAGCTGCCCGAGGGCGCCTCGCTGCACCGCACCACCGACCAGGACCACGGCCTGGACAAGGCGCTCGACAACGAGCTGATCCGGCTGGCCGCCGAGGCGCTGGACTCCGGCGCGCCGGTCCGCGTCCAGCTGCCGGTCCGCAACGTCAACCGCACCGTCGGCACCATGCTCGGCCACGAGGTGACCAAGAAGTACGGCGGCGCCGGCCTGCCCGCGGACACCGTCGACATCACCCTCACCGGCTCGGCCGGCCAGTCCTTCGGCGCGTTCCTGCCCCGCGGCATCACGCTGCGGCTGGAGGGCGACGCCAACGACTACGTCGGCAAGGGCCTGTCCGGTGGCCGGATCGTGGTGCGCCCCGACCGCGCCGCGGACCACCTCGACGAGAACTCCACCATCGCGGGCAACACCATCGCCTACGGCGCCACCGGCGGCGAGCTGTTCCTGCGCGGCCGCACCGGCGAGCGCTTCTGCGTCCGCAACTCCGGTGCCACGGTGGTCTCCGAAGGCGTCGGCGACCACGGCTGCGAGTACATGACCGGTGGCCGCGCCGTGGTGCTCGGCAGCACCGGGCGCAACTTCGCGGCCGGCATGTCCGGCGGCATCGCGTACGTCCTCGACCTCGTCGCGGACAACGTCAACACCGGCATGGTCGGGGTCGAGGCGCTCGACGCCGACGACATCACGTGGCTGCACGACGTCGTGCGCCGCCACAGCGAGGAGACCGGCTCCACCGTCGCGGCCCGGCTGCTCGCCGACTGGGGCAACGCCCTCACCCGCTTCGGCAAGGTCATGCCGAGGGACTACAAGGCAGTGCTCGCCGCCAAGAACGCCGCCGAGCAGGCCGGACTCTCCGAGTCCGAGACCACCGCGAAGATGATGGAGGCGGCAAATGGCTGACCCCAAGGGCTTCCTCACCACCGGCCGCGAGACCGCCCCGACCCGCCCGGTCGAGGAGCGCAGGCAGGACTGGAACGAGGTCTACGTCCCCGGCGGCCTGCTGCCGCTGATCAGCAAGCAGGCCGGCCGCTGCATGGACTGCGGCATCCCCTTCTGCCACAACGGCTGTCCGCTCGGGAACCTCATCCCCGAGTGGAACGACTACGCCTACCGCGAGGACTGGCAGGCCGCCTCCGAGCGGCTGCACGCCACCAACAACTTCCCGGAGTTCACCGGGCGGCTGTGCCCGGCGCCCTGCGAGTCCGCGTGCGTGCTCGGCATCAACCAGCCCGCCGTGACCATCAAGAACGTCGAAGTCACCATCATCGACAAGGCGTGGGACAGCGGCGACGTCACCCCGCAGCCGCCGGAGCGGCTGTCCGGCAAGACCGTCGCGGTGATCGGCTCGGGCCCGGCCGGACTGGCCGCCGCCCAGCAGCTCACCCGGGCCGGCCACACCGTCGCCGTCTACGAGCGGGCCGACCGCATCGGCGGGCTGCTGCGGTACGGCATCCCCGAGTTCAAGATGGAGAAGCGGCACATCAACCGCCGCATCGAGCAGATGCGCGCGGAGGGCACCAAGTTCCGCACCGGCGTGCAGATCGGCACCGACCTGGACGGTGCGAAGCTCGCCAAGCGCTACGACGCGGTGGTCATCGCGGCAGGCGCCACCCAGTGGCGCGACCTGCCGGTCGAGGGCCGCGAACTCAAGGGCGTCCACCAGGCGATGGAGTACCTGCCGCTCGCCAACAAGGTGCAGGAGGGCGACTTCGTGGCGCCCCCGATCACCGCCGAGGGCAAGCACGTCGTCGTCATCGGCGGCGGCGACACCGGCGCGGACTGCGTCGGCACCGCCCACCGGCAGGGCGCGCTGTCCGTCACCCAGCTGGAGATCATGCCGCGGCCCTCCGAGTCGCGGCCGCTGCACCAGCCGTGGCCGACCATGCCGATGGTGTACAAGGTCACCTCCGCGCACGAGGAGGGCGGCGAGCGGGTCTACGCCGTCAACACCGTGCGGTTCACCGGTGACGAGAACGGCCATGTCCGCGAACTCCACCTGGTCGAGGTGGTGTTCGAGAACGGGACGTTCGTGCCGCAGGAGGGCACCGAGCGGATCGTGCCGGCCGACCTGGTGACCCTGGCGATGGGCTTCACCGGCACCGACCAGGAGAACGGCATGGTCGAGCAGCTCGGCCTGGAGCTGGACGCGCGCGGCAACATCGTCCGCGACGCTTCGTACGCGACCAACGTCGACGGCGTCTTCGTCGCCGGCGACGCGGGCCGCGGCCAGTCGCTCATCGTCTGGGCGATCGCCGAGGGCCGCTCCGCGGCGAAGTCCGTCGACGCGTACCTCACCGGGGTGCCGTCGGCGCTGCACGCCCCGATCCGTCCGACAGACCGTCCGCTGACCGTCTGACGGGACCACGTTCCGCACACCGGCGTGCGGAACGCGCAACACCCGCGGCGCCCGCCACTCCCCGACCAAGGAGGCGGGCGCTTCGGCGTCCCCCTCCCCGCGCCGGGCGTTGCGCCCGAACCGCCGGGCTGGCGCCCGGATTGCGGTGGGCGTTGTGCCCGAACCGCCGGCCTGGCGCCCGGATTGCGCTGGGCGTTGCGCCAACCCAGGGGCGCGGGGAACTGCGCGAGCAACCGGCCACCGGCCGGTGGCCCGGTCTGCGACCGCAACAGCCCCTTGGGGCCGGTGACGACGTGCAGCCCTCGTCGTGGCTGTTCGCGCAGTTCCCCGCGCCCCTGACAAAACGGCTGAGCGCCCAGCGCACGGCTCGCGCAGCGGAAGACGGGCCGGCGTCCGGCGAAACGGCTGGGCGCCGAGCGCCGGGCTCGCGTGGACAAAGGGGGGGCGGACGCCCGCTACGTGTCGCAGTCGAGAAGGGTGTGGCAGAGGGTGCAGCGGGCGCGGACGCGCCCCCGGCAGGGGAGACGTATCCGCTGGTGGCACGTGGGGCACGGGAACGACACGCGCAGTGCGGACGGCGGACCGTCGAAGGCGTAGTCGGGGCCGGAGGCCACCGCGCGACGGTCCTTGGCGTAGCGGCGGCGCGCCGCCCAGCCCGCCGCGGCCAGCGGCGGCCGCCGCAGGTCGAGCTGCGCCCGGGCTAGCCCCGCCCGGTACGCGTCCCGCGCCTGCGCACTGCGAAACCACGGCTCGATGTCGTCGCCGAACGCGAGCGCCCGCTTGGCGATCACGTACCCGAACTCCTCCGGGGTGAGATACCCCAGCTTGTACGCCGACATCATCAGCCGCTCGCCGCGGATCGCGGCCTCCTCCCGGTACGCGTCCAGCAGCAGCCACCCCGCCCCCAGATACGTCGCGGCGGTGTCCGTGAGGATCTCGTTGTCGCGGGTGCCGGGGAACTCCAGGCCCAGCCGGTGCAGCCACACGTGCATGACCTCGTGCGCGAGCGCCGCGCCCACGTCCCGGCGGTCGGTCCTGAACCGGGCGTGCAGCTCGATGAAGTACTCGGGCCCGGCGGCCAGTTCGACGTTCCCCGCGTGCACCATGTCGCGGAAGCCGACGACCATCCGCGCCTCCGGCAGCCGGAAGTGCTGCACCATCACCCGGGCCACCCGCTGCGCGCCGAGGTAGAGGTCCTCGTCGTCGGGGAAGTCCACCAGCTCGGGGTGCACGCTCGCGGCGAACCGCTCCACGCCGTCCGCCGACAGCCGCCGGTAGAGCGCGGTCAGCGCGGCCCGTACGGTCTCCAGGTGCGGGAACCCGTGCACGATCGGCCCGCCGTCGGCGGCGGCGACCCCGGGTTCGACAGGCTCGGCCATGAACACCTCCCCGTGGAGGCCGAGCCTACGCGTCGCAGCCGGCCGTTGTCGCCGTCCCCGGTCAGGCGGGCGGCTGCGGCCCGGCGGGCGCGGCAGCCTGCCAGGCGGTGAGCAGCGGCGCCTCGCCGGCGCCGGACAGCAGCACGATGCCGAAGGGGCGGTCGAAGGCGATCCGCAGGGGCTGCCGGGTCACCGCCGTCGCCCGCATCGTCACCGCGGTGACCGCGGCGGCCTCCACGCCCAGCTCGGCGACGTTCAGCAGGCACTCCTGCACCGCCGCGTCGACGTACAGCGGCCGGTCGGCCAGCGCGGAGAAGTCCGCACCGGGGGACAGCGCCGCGGTCAGGCCGAGCGCGCGCAGCGGCCCGGTCAGGTCCGTCCTGGCGCGCAGGCTCAGCCGCGGCACCGCGACGCCGACCCGGTCCGCCTCGACCGGCCGCCGCCGGTCCGACCAGGCCGCGGGCAGCACCGCCGCGGGCGGCGCGCCCGGCTCGCCCAGCACCAGGCGCACCCGGGCGCCGGGTGTGCCGTCCGCCGCGGCCGCGCACCCCAGCTCCACGACGGTGACGCCGCCGGGCACCGTCCACACCTCGGAGCGGGACAGCCGCCGGTGCATCGTCGGCACCCGGTGCACGACGCCCGCCGCGTCGGTGAAGTCCCGCGCCGCGGTCTCCGCCGCGGCGAACGGCACCGCCCAACGTGCCTTCAGTGCAGGGGCGTTGACCAACACCAGCCGGGTCGCGGCGGTGACCCGCAGCGGCAGCTCGCGGATCAGGCCGCCGGTCGCGTCGCGTACCCACGCGTCGATCTCCGCCTGCTCGCGCAGCGGGCCGAACCCCACGTCGGGCAGCGCCGCGCGGAAGGTGTCGCGCAGCGGCTCCGTGCTCCACACGCCGGTCGCCACCGCGAGGCTGTCGGTCGCCGCCAGTGCGCGGGCCGCGCTGGTCACCGCCCGCGCCGCGCCCGGCCCCGACACGCCGAGCAGCTGCCCGAACCGCGCCGCGGTCGGGCCGGCCGCCCCGGCCGCGAGCGCCCCGAACGCCAGCCACACCCCGGCCGGCGACACCACGAAGTCCTCCGCCGGCCGCCGCCCCGCGCCGGGCGCGGCGACCTCCAGCCAGCGCGAGGCCAGCGTGCGCACCGCCTCCTCGTACTCCACCGTCCGCCCCTCTCCAGGCCGCACAGGACGCCGGACAGCCTACGCGCCGGCGGCGCGCGGATGATCTCCCTACCGTCGCGCGGGCGCGTGCGGCAGCATGTGTCGCATGTCTGTTCTGACCCGCACCGAAGCCGAGACCCGCGCTCGCGACCTGTCCGTACAGCAGTACGCCATCGACCTCGACCTCACGAGGGGAGAGGACGTCTTCGGGTCGACCACCGTGATCCGCTTCACCGCGACCCGCGCCTGCGACACCTTCGTCGAGCTGAAGCCCGCGGCGCTGCACCGGGCGGTGCTCGACGGCGTCGCGCTCGACCCCGCCCTGCTGGACGGCAACCGGCTGCCGCTCAGCAACCTGGCCGAGGGCGCGCACGAGCTGCGGGTCGAGGCGGACATGCGCTACTCGCGGACCGGCGAGGGCATGCACCGCTTCACCGACCCCGCGGACGGTGAGACGTATGTCTACACCCAGCTGTTCATGGACGACGTGCAGCGTGTCGCCGCGGCCTTCGACCAGCCGGACCTCAAGGCCGTCTTCGACGTCGAGGTGACCGCGCCGCAGGACTGGACGGTGCTCGGCAACGCGATCGCCACCCGCACCGCGCCCGGCCGCTGGCGGATGGCCCGCACCGCGCCGCTGGCCACCTACTTCCTCGCGGTGGCCGCGGGGCCCTACCACTCGGTGCGCACCGAGCACGCGGGACTGCCCTTCGGCCTGCACTGCCGCCGCTCGCTCGCCCCCTACCTGGAGCGCGACGCGGCCGACCTCTTCGACCTGACCAGGCGCTGCTTCGACCGCTACCACGAACTCTTCGAGGAGCCCTACCCGTTCGACTCCTACGACCAGGTGTTCGTGCCGGAGTTCAACGCCGGCGCGATGGAGAACCCCGGACTGGTCGTGCTGCGCGACGAGTACGTGTTCCGGTCCGCGGTCACGCCCACCGAGGCGCAGTTCCGCGCCGTCGTCATGGCCCACGAGATGGCCCACATGTGGTTCGGCGACCTGGTGACGCTGCGCTGGTGGGACGACATCTGGCTGAACGAGTCCTTCGCCGAGTACATGGGCTACCAGGTGATCGGCGAGGTCACGCGCTACACCGGCGCCTGGAACGACTTCGCGGTGGCCCGCAAGGCCTGGGGGAGCGACGCCGACCAGCGGCCCTCCACCCACCCGGTCGCGCCGGACCCGGACGCCGTGCCCGACACCGCCTCGGCGCTGAACAACTTCGACGGCATCTCCTACGCCAAGGGGGCGTCCGCGCTGCGGCAGCTCGTCGCCTGGCTCGGCCACCACGACTTCCTGGCCGGGGTCAACGAGCACTTCGCCCGGCACCGCTTCGGCAACGCCGCCCTCGCCGACTTCATCGACTCGCTGGCCGGCGCCACCGCGCGCGACGTGCCCGCCTGGGCCGAGGCGTGGCTGCGCACCAGCGGCCTCGACACCCTGGTGCCGGCCGCCTCGCCCGCCCCCAGCGGCTGGCAGCTGGCCGTCACCCACACCGGCAGCCGCCCGCACCGCATCTCCGTCGGGCTCTACGACCGTGCGGTCGCCGCGCCGGACCGGCTGGTGCCGCGCGACCGGATCACCGTGGACATCACCGCCACCTCCGTGGTCGACCGGCGTGAGCTGCCCGGCCCGCGGCCCGACCTGATCCTGCTCAACGACGGCGACCAGACCTTCGCCAAGGTCCGCTTCGACGAGCACTCGTGGGAGACCCTCGCCGACACGCTGAGCAGCCTGCCGGACGCGCTCAGCCGCGCGGTGGCCTGGAACGCCGCGCGCGACCTGGTGCGCGACGGGCGGATCGCGCCCGCCGCCTACCTCGACCTGGCCGGCCGCCATCTGCCCGCCGAGACCGACCCGTTCCTGGTCGAAGGGGTGCTCGGCTTCGCCCGCGGGGCCGTCGCCGACCGGCTGCTCGACCCGGCGCTGCGGCCCGCCGCGCTCGCCGGCCTCGCCGAGGTCGGCCGTGCGCTGCTCGCCGACGGCCCGGAGGAGACCCGGCTGAGCGCGGTGCGCACGGTCATCGGCTGCGCGGCCACCGAGCAGGACGCGGCGACGCTGCGCGGCTGGTACGAGCGGGGGGCGATCCCCGGCGCGCCCGCGCTCGACCCGGAGCTGCGCTGGCGGTTGCTGCTGCGGCTCACCGTGCTCGGTGCGGCCGGGCCCGCGGACATCGACGCGGAGCTGGCCGGCGACACCAGTGCGAAGGGCCGCGAAGGGGCGGCCCGTTGCCGCGCCGCGCTGCCCGACCAGGCCGCCAAGGAAGCGGCCTGGCAGGCCGTCTTCCACGACGACTCGCTCTCCAACTACCTGTTCATCGCCACCGCCCAGGGCTTCTGGCACCCTGAGCAGCTCGCGCTGGTCGGCGGGTTCGTGCCGCGCTTCTACGGGGACGCGCCGCCGCTCGCCGAGCGCCGCGGCGCGGCCATCGCGGAGGCGCTCTGCCGCCACGGGTTCCCGGCGGTCGCCGTCGACGCGGAGCACCTGGCGGTGGGCCGGAAGGCGCTCACCGACCCCGCCCTCATCCCCGCCCTCCACCGCGGCCTCACCGACCAACTCGACGACCTCGCCCGCGCACTCCGCGTCCGCCCCCACCCCTAGCCCACGACCTGCAGTCGGCCACCGGCCCGCTGGGGCGGTTGCTGTCGTCCCCGGCCCACCGGCCGGTGGTGGGTTGCTCGCACCGTTCCCCGCGCCCCCTGGTGGGGCGCACCGGCGGGCGCGGCCCGGAAGTGCGTGGCCTGCGGTCGGCCACCGGCCCGGAGGGGCGGTTGCTGTCGTCTCCGGTCCACCGGCCGGTGGTGGGTTGCTCGCGCCGTTCCCCGCGCCCTTGGTGGGGCGCACCGGCGGGCGCGGCCCGGAAGTGCGTGGCCTGCGGTCGGCCACCGGCCCGGAGGGGCGGTTGCTGTCGTCCCCGGTCCACCGGCCGGTGGTGGGTTGCTCGCGCCGTTCCCCGCGCCCCCTGGTGGGGAGCACCGGCGGGCGCGGCCCGGAAGTGCGTGGCCTGCGGTCGGCCACCGGCCTGCTGGGGCGGTTGCTGTCGTCCCCGGTCCACCGGCCGGTGGTGGGTTGCTCGCGCCGTTCCCCGCGCCCCCTGGTGGGGCGCACCGGCGGGCGCGGCCCGTTGTCCCGGGGGCGGGACGCGCGGCGCGAGGCGGGACACGGGGAAGCGGGCCGCAGGCCGCCTCGTACCCATTCGGCCGACGCTTCGTTGAGCAGGGCGAGCCGCCCGCCGGCTTGACCGAGCCGCTCGAACGCCCAGCGAAGGACCCGCAGATGACCGTGCCAGGACTCGCCGGCGGACGTCATGGCGTACAGGAGCTGCAGCCGCTGCTGGAGACGGTGTGCGCGGCGCTCGCGGACGGCGCGCGGGCGCGGGCGGGGGCGGTCGCGGCGGGCGGGCCCGAGGCCGTGGCGGCCGCCGTCGCCGCGGCGGTGGGCGAGGCGATGCCGAGGTCCGGCACCGGGGAGCGCGAAGCGCTCTACGCGCTGGTGCGCGCGCTGGCCGCGGGCGCTGCCGACCCCGCGGAGCCGTACTGCGCCGCGCACCTGCACTGCCCGCCGCTGGCGGTGTCCGCGGCGGCGGACCTCGCGGCCTCCGCCCTGAACCCCTCGCTGGACTCCTGGGACCAGGCCCCGGCCGCCAGCGAGCTGGAGGCGCGGGTGACGGCGGCGCTCGCCGAGCTGGTCTACCCCGACCTGCCCGCGCCGGACGCCCTGGTCACCACCGGCGGCACCGAGTCGAACCAGCTCGCGCTGCTGCTCGCCAGGGAGCGGGCGGCGGGTGGCCCGCGGGTGCAGATCGTCTGCGGGGCGAACGCCCACCACAGCGTGCTGCGCGGCGCGTGGCTGCTGGGCCTGCCCCGGCCGGTGGTGCTGGACACGCCCGCCGGGCTGCTCGACCCGGCCGCGGTGGACGCCGCGCTGGACGAACTCCCCGGCCGCCCAGTGGTGGTGGCGACCGCCGGCACCACCGACACCGGCGCGATCGATCCGCTGCCGGGGATCGGCAGGGCCGTCGCGCGGCACGGCGCCGAGCTGCACGTCGACGCGGCCTACGGCGGCCCGCTGCTGTTCAGCAGCCGGGAGGCGGTCAAGCTCGACGGCCTGCAGTCGGCGGTGTCGGTCTCGCTCGACCTGCACAAGCTCGGCTGGCAGCCGGTCGCCGCGGGCCTGCTCGCGGTGTCCGACCGTGCCGCGCTGCGCCCGCTGGCGCACCGCGCCGACTACCTCAACGCCGAGGACGACAGTGAGGCGGGCCTGCCGGACCTGCTCGGCCGTTCGCTGCGCACCAGCCGCCGCCCGGACGTGCTGAAGATCGCGGTCACACTGCGGGCGCTGGGCCGCGAGGGCATGGCCGCGCTGGTGGACGCGGTCTGCGACCACGCCGCGGACCTGGCGGCCAGGATCGGCCGGCACCCCGGTCTGACCCTGTACGCGCCGCCGGTGATCAGCACGGTGCTGTTCCGCCCCTCCGACGCCAGCGACGAGCAGGTCGCCGAGCTGCGCCGGCGGCTGATGCACGAGGGGCGCGCGGTCCTCGGCCGGGCCCGGGCGGGCGGCCGGCTCTGGCTGAAGGCGACGCTGCTGAACCCGTACGTCCGCCCCGAGGAGCTGGACGCGCTCCTGCAGTTCACCGCACCAGACACGGAAGGCACCACCGCGCCATGACCGCCGCCCAGGAACCCGCCGCAGCCGACCCCGTACCGCCCGCGGCCGCGCCGCCGCCCGTACCGCCGGAACCGCCCGTACCGCCTGAGCCGCCGGAACCGCTCGCGCCGCCCGCCGCGGAGGCGCCCGCACCGGCCGGCGGCGAGCCGCTGGACCTGCTCGGCATCGGCATCGGCCCGTTCAACCTGTCGCTGGCCGCGCTCGCCGACGGCGTCCCCGGGCTGCGCGCCGCCTTCTACGACCAGCGGCCCGACTTCCAGTGGCACCCGGGCCTGCTGATCGAGGGCGCGACCCTCCAGGTGCCGTTCCTGGCCGACCTGGTGACCCTGGCCGACCCGGCCAGCCGCTGGTCGTTCCTGAACCACCTCAAGGTCCGCGAGCGGCTCTTCCCGTTCTACTTCGCCGAGCGCTTCCACGTGCACCGCGCGGAGTACGACGCCTACTGCCGGTGGGTCGCCGAGTCGCTGCCGAGCACGTACTTCGGCCAGCAGGTCGACACCGTGCGCTGGGACCCGGTGCGGGCCCGGTTCGAGGTCGACCACACGCAGCTCGACGCGCACGGCGAGGCCGAGGCGCTCGCCCGCACCCACGCCCGGCACCTGGTGCTGGGCGTCGGCACCGAGCCGTACGTGCCGGAGCCGCTGCGGCCGCTCGCGCAGGCGCCGACGGTGCCGGTGGTGCACTCCGCGCGCTACCTCGACGAGCGGGCCAGGCTGCTGGCCGCCGACCACATCACGGTGATCGGCTCGGGCCAGTCGGGCGCGGAGGTCTTCCTCGACCTGCTGCGCCACCGCCCGGCGGGCCGGGAGCGGCTCACCTGGCTGGCCCGCACCCCGGCCTTCGCGCCGATGGAGTACAGCAAGCTCGGCCTGGAGCACTTCACCCCCGACTACACGCGCTACTTCCACGGCCTCGCCGAGCCGGTGCGCGACCGGCTGGTGCCGCGGCAGTGGCAACTGCACAAGGGCATCGACGCGGACACCATCACCGCGATCCACGACGAGCTGTACCGGCGGACCCTGGACGGCGGCTGGCCGGACGCGGTGCTCACCCCGGGCGTCGCGGTGCGCACCGCGGGCCGGCTCGGCACCCGCGACATCGAACTGCACCTGGAGCACGCCGAGCAGGGCACCCGCACCCGGCTGATCACCAGCGCGGTGGTGCTCGCCACCGGCTACCGGGAGCGCCCGCTGGACCGGCTGCTGGAGCCACTGGAGCCGTACCTGCACACGGACGCCGCCGGGCGGCCGCGGGTCGACGCGCTGCACCGGCTCGAACTGGACCGCTCGGTCGGCGGGCGGGTCTACGTGCAGAACGCCGAACGCCACACGCACGGCGTCGGCGCCCCGGACCTCGGGCTCGCGGCCTGGCGGTCCGCGGTCATCCTCAACGACCTGACCGGGCTGCTGACCGGCGAGGAGCACTACCCCCTGCCGGCCAGGACCGCCTTCACCACCTTCGGTCTCGACGGCGCCGCCGCCTGCGACGTCCCTACGAGAACAGCGGCACTCCGGCGCGGGTGAGGCGCCACTCGTCGCCGCCGAAGGTCGACGGGTCGATCGTGCCGTGGGCCTTCACCCAGGCGATGATCGTGTTGCGGATCTCGTCGGAGTTCGACCACACCGACTGCGCGGCGGCCACGTGCGGGTAGTTGCTGCCGCCGCCGGAGCGGTAGTTGTTCACCGCGAGCACGAACCGCGCGGCCGGGTCGACCGGCTGCCCGCCGTGCGTGAGGTTGACGATCCGCGACCCGGTCGGCTGCGCGATGTCGATGTCGTACGACACGCCGCTGAGCACGTCGTAGCTGTAGTCGGGGGTGTTGTTGGCGTTGGTGATCTTCGTGACGTCGAGCGGCGCGTCCGGCGCGGTCTGCACGAAGTAGCGGGCGGACCACTCCAGGTAGTCCTTGACCTGGGCGCCGGTGAGGATCTTGGCGTCCAGGGTGTTCTCGTAGACGTACAGCCCCGCCACGTCGCGCAGCGACACCTGGCCGGCCGGGATGGCCGCGGTGCGGGAGAAGGGCGACGCCTCGGAGAGCACCGGCAGGTCCGCGTACGCGGTGCCGGCCAGCGCCGCCTTCACCGTGTCCGACTGCACCAGGTTGAGGAAGTCGATGATGGGGGTGTCCCGGTACGTGGACTGCGCCGCCGACATCGCCTCGGTGCAGGTGCCAACGATCTGGTTGACGTAGGTGACGACCTTCTGGTGCTCGTCGCGCACCAGCTTCGCCATCGCCGGGTCCTCCGCGACGGTGTTGGCGTTGCGCACCTCGGCGGTCACCGAGGAGACGTGCCAGCGGCCGCGGTCGAAGGTCAGGTCGATGTCGAAGACGCTCAGCCGCATGCCCCACATGAGCGGCTCGGAGAGCACCACGGTCCTGCCGGTCTGCTCGTTCACCACCAGCGTCTGGGGCCGCTCGACGTGGGTGTGGCCGACCAGGATCGCGTCGATGCCGGGCACCTGCGCGGCGACCAGCGAGGACGCGTTCTCCGGGTAGGGGACCGCGTCGCCGTAGGAGGTGCTGCCGTCCAGGCCGGAGTGGTCGGTGCAGATCACCACGTCGCAGCCGAGCGCGCGCAGCTTCGGCACGTACACCTTCGCCTGCTCGACCAGGCCGGGGAAGGCCATTCTGCCCTGCACGTTGGCCTTGTCCCAGACCGCGATGCCCGGGTTGGTCAGGCCGAGGATGCCGACCTTGACCGGCGGGCCGCCGTGCACCTTGATCTCCTTGACCAGGTACGGCGGGAAGGCGGGCCGCAGCGTGGTGGCGTCCACCGCGTTGGCGGCGAGCAGCGGGAAGTCGCACTGGTCCTGGAAGGCGCGCAGCAGCGGGATGCCGTAGTTGAACTCGTGGTTGCCGAGCGCGGCGGCGTCGTAGCGCAGGTGGTTCATGGCCAGCGCCATCGGGTGGCGGGGGCCGGAGCGGCGGCCGGTGATCGGCTCGACGCGGGCGTAGTAGTACGACAGCTGGGTGCCCTGGATGATGTCGCCCGCGTCGATCAGCAGGGTGCGGTCGTGGCCCTTCTCGGTGCGCGCGGCCTCGACGAGGGTGGCGATCTTGGCCAGGCCGACGTCGTTGTGGGTGGCGTCGTCGTACTCGGCGTTGGTGAAGTAGTCCCAGTTCAGCGCGTGGCCGTGCAGGTCGGTGGTGCCGAGCACACGCAGCGAGAAGGTCTTCGAGCAGTCCTTGCCGTGCCCGTCGCCGTGCCGGTCCTCGGCCGCCTGGGCGCCGGGCGCCGCCACCGCGCCGGCCGCGCCGGCCAGCGCCACACCCGCGCCGGTGGCCGCCGAGCGGTTGATGAAGTCCCTGCGATTGAGCGGCATCTGGTGTCTCCCTGGGTCCCGTGGCGCCTGAACGACGCGCGTAGATTCTGGACCACGAGGCCGGTGCGGCGACACCCCCCACGCGTAACCGGCAGATGTCCTGGGGGTGTCGGGCCGCCACGGCACGCCACGGGTGGCCACCGAGCGTGACCGGTATGCTCATCCGAGCGGACCCCTGCACAGTTCGATACTTGTCAACAACCTTTAATCCAGACGTCGTTGGACAGTCGCCGTCGACGCGTTACCTACCAACGAGTAGGTCATACGCTCGACACATGCGCCGAGCCAAGATTGTCTGCACCCTGGGCCCCGCCACCGACTCCTACGACCAGATCAAGGCACTGGTCGAGGCCGGCATGGACGTGGCACGCCTGAACCTGAGCCACGGCACGTACGCCGAGCACGAGGACCGCTACCGAAGGGTCCGCAAGGCGTCCGACGAGACCGGCCGCAGCGTCGGCATCCTGGCCGACCTTCAGGGCCCGAAGATCAGGCTCGGACGCTTCGCCGAGGGCCCGGTACTCCTTGAACGCGGCGACGAGTTCACCATCACCGCCGACGACATCGAGGGTGACCAGCAGATCTGCGGCACCACGTACAAGGGGCTGCCCGCCGACGTGGCGCGCGGCGAGCGGATCCTGGTCGACGACGGCCGGGTCACCCTGGAGGTCACCGACGTCGAGGGGCCGCGCGTGCACACCATGTGCATCGAGGGCGGCATGATCTCCGACCACAAGGGCCTCAACCTGCCGGGCGTCGCGGTCTCGGTCCCCGCGCTGTCCGAGAAGGACATGCGCGACCTGCGCTGGGCGCTGCGCATCGGCGCGGACGTGGTCGCGCTGTCCTTCGTCCGCTCCGGGCGCGACGTCGAGGACGTGCTGCGGATCATGGCCGAGGAGGGCCGGCGGGTCCCGGTCATCGCCAAGATCGAGAAGCCGCAGGCGGTGGAGAACCTCGAGGACATCGTCGACGCCTTCGACGGGATCATGGTGGCCCGCGGCGACCTGGGCGTCGAGATGCCGCTGGAGGCCGTGCCGCTGGTCCAGAAGCGCGCGGTGAAACTCGCCAAGCGCAACGCCAAGCCGGTCATCGTGGCCACCCAGATGCTGGACTCGATGATCGACAACTCCCGGCCCACCCGCGCCGAGGCCAGCGACGTGGCCAACGCGGTGATCGACGGCACCGACGCGGTGATGCTCTCCGGCGAGACCAGCGTCGGCAAGTACCCGATCGAGACCGTCAAGGTGATGTCCCGGATCGTGGTCGCCGCCGAGGCCGACATCCTCGCCGCCGGACTGCCGCCGCTCACCGAGCGCAACAAGCCGCGCACCCAGGGCGGCGCGGTGGCCCGCGCGGCCGCCGAGATGGGCGACTTCCTCGGCGCCCGCTTCCTGGTCGCCTTCACCCAGTCCGGCGACACCGTGCGGCGGCTCTCCCGCTACCGCTCGCCGATCCCGGTGCTGGCCTTCACCCCCGAGCCGTCCACCCGCTCGCAGCTCGCCCTCACCTGGGGCGTGGAGACCTTCCTCGGCCCCACCGTGCAGACCACCGACGAGATGGTGCAGCAGGTCGACGAGGAGCTGCTGCGGATCGGCCGCTGCAAGAAGGGCGACGTCGTGGTCATCACCGCGGGCTCGCCGCCCGGGATGCCCGGCACGACCAACATGGTCCGGGTCCACCACATCGGCGAGGACGACGCCCCCAAGGCGTGACCGGCGGCCGCGCGCCGCATCGGGGGAAAAGTCATCAGCATGGCGAATGACACTCCTGACAACGCACCTCCGGCGGAACGCACCCCCGCCCGGCGACCGCCGGGCGGGGGTGTTGTTTCGGTAAAGGTCCCTTCCCCAATTAACCCTGTGTAACGCACGCGCAATAATTCATAGGCCGACGGCCCGGAGAGCGCCCGCGGCCGCCCACCGGGGTATTCACGGCGCTCGGCGGCCTCCTGACGGCTCGTGGCGGCCGCCCACGCCACGAGGCCCGAACGCCTTACCGGAAGTGCGCGTTCTCATCATGCGGACGCGGGAGCAAAACACCCAAACACCGCAGCCAACCTCAGCGGAAGCTCAAGAGTTTCCGATTGGCATAACAAGACAGTCACACTCTTCCCCACACCTCTGCCTGACTCCCCGAACCCCGCCTAGAGTCACGGCCAGTCACCGCGCCACCGGATTTCTCAGTTCGGCACCAAGCGCGCGACTCGGCCTCTCATCAGAGACGGCCGCGCCAGGGGAAAGGACTGATCGTGCGACACCGTTCCTTGCTGATGCTGACCTCCGTGCTTGCCACCGGAGCCCTCACCCTCACTGCTTGCGGCTCGCGTAGCGACGACAGCAAGAAAAACGACGGGGGCAGCACCAGCGGCTCCAAGACGACGGTGGTCATCGGCGTCGACGCCCCCCTCACCGGCCCCAACTCGGCCACCGGCCTGGGCATCCAGTACGGCGTGAAGATCGCCGTCGACGACGCCAACGCCAAGAACCTCGTCCCCGGAGTGACGTTCAAGATCAAGGCGCTGGACGACAAGGCGCAGCCCGCCACCGGCCAGCAGAACGCCACCGCGCTGGTCCAGGAGAGCGACGTCATCGCCACCGTCGGCCCGCTGAACTCGGGCGTCGCCCAGTCGATGCAGCAGGTCTTCCAGACCGCCAGCATGGTCGAGATCTCGCCGTCCAACACCAACCCGGCCCTGACCCAGGGCAAGGACTGGGCGACCGGCACCAAGACCCGCGCGTTCTCGACCTACTTCCGCACCGCCACCACGGACGCCAACCAGGGCAACTTCGCCGCGGACTACGCGGTCAACACCCTGAAGAAGAAGGCCGCCTACGTCGTCGACGACAAGCAGACCTACGGCGCCGGCCTCGCGGGCATCTTCCAGGGCAAGTTCAAGGGCCTCGGCGGCAAGATCGCCGGCACCGACCACGTCAACACCGGTGACACCGACTACTCCGCCCTCGTCACCAAGATCAAGAACGCGCACGCCGACCTGCTCTACTACGGCGGCCAGTACGACGAGGCGGAGCTGATCACCAAGCAGCTCAAGGCGGCCGGCGTCACCATCCCGCTCATGGGCGGCGACGGCATGTACTCCGACACCTACATCAAGACCGCCGGCAAGGCCGCCGAGGGCGACCTGGCCACCTCCGTCGGCGTCCCGGTCAGCACGCTGCCCGCGGCCACCGCGTTCATCAACACCTACAAGTCCAAGGGCTACCCCGGCGACTACGGCACCTACGGCGGCTACTCCTACGACGCGGCCACCGCGATCATCAAGGGCGTCAAGACCGTGATGGACGCCAACGGCGGCAAGCTGCCGTCCGACGCCCGCGCCAAGCTCGTCGAGGCCGTCCAGAAGACCGACTTCGACGGCATCGCCGGCCACGTCGCCTTCGACCAGTACGGCGACACCACCAACAAGCAGCTCACCGTGTACCAGGTCAAGAACGGCACCTGGACCGCCGTGAAGACCGGCGTCTACAACGGCTGACCCCACCCAGCAGGACCGAGGGCCGCGCGGCTGGTCACCACCGACCGCGCGGCCCTCCGGCTAAGCCCCACCCCGACACCCCGCTCACGTCCCCCGCTCCCCACTGCTCCCAGCGACATGGAGGCCATGCGGTGCACACCCTGCCGCAACAGCTGGCCAACGGGCTGTTCCTCGGCTCGATGTACGGGCTCATCGCCATCGGCTACACGATGGTGTACGGCATCGTCCAGCTCATCAACTTCGCCCACGGCGAGATCTACATGACCGGCGCCTTCGGTGCGCTCGCGGTCTACACGAACCTCCCGAGCGGCATGTCCATCTGGCTCGCCCTGCCCCTCATGCTCCTCGGCGGCGTCCTGGTGTCCGTGCTGATCGCCGTCGGCGCCGAACGGCTCGCCTACCGGCCACTGCGCAACGCACCACGGCTGGCGCCCCTCATCACCGCCATCGGCCTCTCCCTCGCTCTGCAGCAGGCGGTCTTCAACTGGTACCCCGACGCGAAGAGCGGAAAGCCGTTCCCGCAGCTCCCGGGCGGCCCCTTCCACCTCGGGTCGATCGACATCCAGAGCGGTGACATCTTCCTGCTCGCCGCGGCCATCGTGTGCATGGTCGCGCTCGCCGCCTTCGTCCGCACCAGCCGCACCGGCCGCGCCATGCAGGCCACCGCGCAGGACCCGGACACCGCGCAGCTCATGGGCGTCGACACCAACCGGATCATCATCATCGCCTTCGCGATCGGCGGACTCTTCGCCGCCGTCGCCGGCCTCGCCTCCGGCCTGAAGTACGGCCAGATCCAGTACAACATGGGCTTCCAGGCCGGCCTCAAGGCGTTCACCGCCGCCGTCCTCGGCGGCATCGGCAACATATACGGCGCCATGCTCGGCGGCCTCGTCCTCGGCATCGCCGAAGCCTGCGCCTCCGCGTACATCGCCAACATCCCGGGTATGCAGCAACTCGGCGGCGGCGGCTGGGCCAACGTGTGGGCCTTCGTGCTCCTCATCGTCGTCCTGCTCGTCCGGCCCCAGGGCCTGCTCGGCGAGCGTGTCGCGGACAGGGCGTGATGACGAGATGACCGACCTTCCCATCGCCGCAGCGGAAGAAGCCGCCACCAGGACCGACACCGGCCGGCGCACCGCCCCCTTCGTCCCGATGCCGCCCGCCGCCGCGCGGGCCGCCACGCTCGCCGGCGCCGTGATCACCGTCGCGTCCACCTTCATGTCGTGGACCTACACCACCGACTTCCCCGGCGACCTCACCGTCAGCGGCTACCCCGGCGGCCTCCAGGTCCTCACCCTGATCAGCGCCCTCCTCACCGGCGTCATCGCCCTCGGCGCCTTCCAGGTCCGGGGCCTGAGCTGGCTCAACCCCAGCCGCTCGAACAACTCCGTGCTGCTGCTCGCCCTGGCGACCCTCGGCACCACCTGGTACACGGTCATCGACATCACCGCCAAGCTGGGCGGCCTCGCCAACCTCGACCCCGGCGCCTTCGTCGCCTTCGTCGGCGCGCTGGTGCTGTTCACCGGAGCGCTCGCGCTGCCGATCGACCGGCACCCCGAGGAAGCCCCCGACGCCGAGCACTACGAGCTCGGCTGGGCCGAGCGGTTCCCGGTGGCCGTCCGCAGCTACGTCTGGCTGCGCGAGGCGCGACTGCACCACAGCGAGCTGCGCGTCTCCGACGCCCGCAAGCTCAACCCCTGGCTGCAGCGCCTGGCCATCGTCGTCGTCTACGCGCTCGGCCTGAAGATCCTGACCTACGGCCTCGCGACCGACTACAGCGACATCTTCATCGGCTACCTCATCGTGGTGGCCGTCGGCTTCTGGGGACTCGGCGCCGGCGGGCTGCTCCAGCAGTTCCAGCAGCTCACCCGGCGCAACAAGCGGTTCTCCGCCACCGTCGGCGTCATCGCCGCGGTCGCCTACCCCTTCGCGCAGAACAACGAGCACTGGGCCAACCTCGGCGTCAGCGTCCTCATCGTCGGCACCGTCGCCCTCGGCCTCAACATCGTCGTCGGCCTCACCGGCCTGCTCGACCTCGGCTACGTCGCCTTCCTCGGCGTCGGCGCCTACACCGCGGCACTGATCTCGGGCTCCCAGTTCTCCATCTGGTCGGGCGTCCAGTTCCCGTTCTGGGCCGCCGCCCTCACCGGCATGGCCGCGGCCTGCGTGTTCGGCGTCCTCATCGGCGCCCCCACGCTGCGGCTGCGCGGCGACTACCTGGCCATCGTCACGCTCGGTTTCGGAGAGATCTTCCGCATCGTCGTCAGGAACCTCGACGGCGTCAGCGGCCCCAAGATCACCAACGGCCCGAACGGCATCGCCCAGATCCCCGACCTGTCGGTGTTCGGCTACAACCTCGGCGCCAACCACTCCGTCGGGTCGTTCACCCTCGGCCGGTTCGCCAACTACTACCTGCTGATGCTCGTCATCACCGTCATCGTGGTGCTGGTCTTCACCCGCGCCAGCGACTCCCGCATCGGCCGCTCCTGGATCGCCATCCGCGAGGACGAGACGGCCGCCACCGCCATGGGCATCAACGGCTTCCGGGTCAAGCTCGTCGCCTTCGCGCTCGGCGCCTCCCTGGCCGGCCTCGCCGGCACCGTCTTCGCCCACGTCACCAACAGCGTCGTGCCCGACCCGTACGTCTTCTCCGGGCCGGTCCCGCCCAACTCCGCGTTCCTGCTCGCCGCGGTCGTCCTCGGCGGCATGGGCACGGTCAGCGGCCCCATCCTCGGCGCGGCACTGCTCTACGTGATCCCGGAGAAGCTGGACTTCCTGTCCAAGTACGAGCTCTTCGCGTTCGGCATCGCGCTCATCCTCATCATGCGCTTCCGGCCCGAAGGCATCATCCCCAACCGGCGCCGCCAGTTGGAGTTCCACGAGGACGAGGCGCAGGCACCCGGCAACCGTCCGATGGGCGACGACACCGTCCCCGCCGCCACGGCAGGGGCGTGAGGCACACCATGACCACCACCATCCCCCAGCAGCCCGGCCCCGCGGCCGCGCAGCCCCCGCAGGCACTGCTCGAGGCCAGCGGCGTCATCATGCGGTTCGGCGGACTCACCGCCGTCCGCGACGTCTCCCTGACCGTCAACAGCGGTGAGATCGTCGGACTCATCGGCCCCAACGGCGCCGGCAAGACCACCTTCTTCAACTGCCTCACCGGGCTGTACGTGCCCACCGAGGGCACCGTCCGCTACCGCGGCGCCGTCCTGCCGCCCAAGCCGCACCTGGTCACCCAGGCCGGCATCGCCCGCACCTTCCAGAACATCCGGCTCTTCGCCAACATGACCGTGCTGGAGAACGTGCTGGTCGGGCGGCACACCCGGACCAAGGAGGGCCTCTTCTCGGCCATCATCCGCGGCCCCGGCTTCCACAAGGCGGAGCGCGCTTCCCGCGAACGCGCCATGGAGCTGCTGGAGTTCACCGGACTCGCCGAGAAGGCCGAGCACCTGGCCCGCAACCTCCCCTACGGCGAGCAGCGCAAGCTGGAGATCGCCCGCGCGCTGGCCAGCGAGCCGGGACTGCTGCTCCTCGACGAGCCCACCGCGGGCATGAACCCCCAGGAGACCCGGGCCACCGAGGAACTCGTCTTCGCCATCCGCGACCAGGGCATCGCCGTCCTCGTCATCGAGCACGACATGCGGTTCATCTTCAACCTCTGCGACCGCGTCGCCGTCCTGGTCCAGGGCGAGATGCTCGTCGAGGGCACCTCCGAGGTCGTCCAGAGCGACGAACGGGTCATCGCGGCCTACCTGGGCGAACCCTTCGAGGGCGCGACCCAGGCCGAGCACGAGCAGGAGAACGACGCATGACCGCACTGCTCGAAGTCGAGGACCTCCGGGTCGCCTACGGCAAGATCGAGGCCGTCAAGGGCATCTCCTTCTCCGTCGAGGCCGGCCAGGTCGTCACCCTCATCGGCACCAACGGCGCCGGCAAGACGACCACCCTGCGCACCCTGTCCGGGCTCCTCAAGCCCATCGGCGGCCGCGTCCGCTTCGACGGCAAGGTGCTCAGCCGGGTCCCCGCCCACAAGATCGTGTCGCTGGGCCTCGCCCACTCGCCGGAGGGCCGGCACATCTTCCCCCGGCTCACCATCGAGCAGAACCTCCAGCTCGGTGCGTACCTGCGCAAGGACTCCGCCGGCATCGCCAAGGACATCCAGCGCGCCTACGACCTGTTCCCGATCCTCGGCGAACGGCGCAGGCAGGCCGCGGGCACCCTGTCCGGCGGTGAGCAGCAGATGCTCGCCATGGGCCGCGCCCTGATGTCCCAGCCCAAACTGCTCATGCTCGACGAACCCTCCATGGGGCTCTCGCCGATCATGATGCAGAAGATCATGTCCACCATCGTGGAGCTGAAGGCCCAGGGCACCACCATCCTGCTCGTCGAGCAGAACGCGCAGGCCGCGCTCTCGCTCGCCGACCAGGCCCACGTGATGGAGATCGGCACGATCAAGCTCTCCGGCACCGGCCAGGACCTGCTCCACGACGAGGGCGTCCGCAAGACGTACCTCGGCGAGGACTGAGCCCGGCGCGACCGCACACCAAGGGGGCCGGACCGCTGCGCGCGGTCCGGCCCCCTGGTGTACGCGGTGCGGAGGCTACTCCGCGACCTCGTCGATGACCGCCTGCGCCACCGCCTGCATCGACATCCGCCGGTCCATCGACGTCTTCTGGATCCAGCGGAACGCCGCCGGCTCGCTGAGCCCGTACTTCGTCTGCAGCACGCTCTTCGCCCGGTCCACCAGCTTGCGCGTCTCCAGCCGCAGCGACAGGTCCGCGATCTCCGCCTCCAGCGCGCGCAGCTCCTGGAAGCGGCTCACCGCCATCTCGATCGCCGGCACCAGGTCGGTCTTGCTGAACGGCTTCACCAGGTACGCCATCGCACCCGCGTCCCTGGCCCGCTCCACCAGCTCGCGCTGCGAGAACGCGGTCAGCATCAGCACCGGGGCCAGCTTCTGCCCGGCGATCCGCTCCGCCGCCGAGATGCCGTCGAGCACCGGCATCTTCACGTCCAGGATCACCAGGTCGGGACGCGACTCCTCGGCGAGCTTCACCGCCGTCTCGCCGTCCCCGGCCTCCCCGACGACGGAGTAGCCCTCCTCCTCCAGCATCTCCTTCAGGTCCAGCCGGATCAGCGCCTCGTCCTCCGCGATGACGACCCGGGTCGTCATCGGCGGCACATGCGGCTGCTCGTCCTGGCCGGCCTGCTCGCTGTGCGAACCGGTGGGCTCTTCGGGGGCGCTCACGGTGCTCCTCGTGCTGGGGCGGGGTAGTGCCCCCCGAGCCTACCCAGCTCCGGTAGAGTTTGAGTACCGGAACGGTAGGCTATCCTCTGTTTCGAAGGCCCCGGTAGCCCAACTGGCAGCAGGCAATGGATTCAAAACCCATACAGTGTCGGTTCGAATCCGACCCGGGGCACTTTGCCTTCTTATCGAAGGTAGGGGTTCTTTCCCCCACTCCTGTGCGGGACGCCCGGCCGGGCCGGCGTCAGCCGGCCGTGGCGGTGGCGGTCGTCGCGGTGGCCGGACGGAGCATGCACGTCAGCCGGGCGGTGCAGACCCGCTTGCCGGTGGCGTCGTCGGTGATCGCGATCTCGTAGGTGGCCGAGGAACGGCCGCGGTGCACCGGGACGGCGGTGCCCGTGACGGTGCCGTTGCGGACGCCGCGGTGGTGCGTGGCGTTGAGGTCCACGCCGACCGCGATCTTGCCGGGACCGCCGTGCAGCATCGCGCCGACCGAGCCGAGCGTCTCCGCCAGCACCGCGGAGGCGCCGCCGTGCAGCAGGCCGTACGGCTGGGTGTTGCCCTCGACGGGCATGGTGCCGACCACCTTCTCCGGCGCCGCCTCCACGATGTGGATGCCCATCCGCTCGCCCAGATGGCCTGCGGAGAACAGGGCGCGCAGGTCGACGCCGAGCCCGGCGTACTGCTCGAGGATCTCCGGCGGGAAGCGGGTGGCGGTCTGCTGCTCGCCCATGCGGGTCTGCTCCGTTTCGTTCAGGTGCGTCATGCGGTGCTCGGCTCCAGGCGGATCACCACGGACTTGGCGGCGGGGGTGTTGCTGGTGTCCGCGGTGTGGTCCAGCGGTATCAGCACGTTGGTCTCGGGGTAGTAGGCGGCGGCGCAGCCGCGCGGCGTGGGGTAGTGGACGACCCGGAAGCCGTCGGCGCGCCGCTGCGAGCCGTCGGTCCACTCGCTGACCAGGTCCGCGCGGTCGCCGTCGCGCAGGCCGGCCGCCTCGGCGTCCTCGGGGTGCACCAGCACCACACGGCGGCCGCCCTTGATGCCGCGGTAGCGGTCGTCGAGGCCGTAGACGGTGGTGTTGTACTGGTCGTGCGAGCGCAGCGTCTGGAGCAGCAGCCGTCCTTCGGGCACCCGGGGGTACTCGACCGGCGCGGCGGTGAAGTTGGCCTTGCCGGTGGCGGTGGGGAAGGTCCGGCTGTCGCGGGGGCCGTGCGGCAGGGTGAAGCCGCCGGGGCGCCGCACCCGGGCGTTGAAGTCGCCGAAGCCGGGGACGACGCGGGCTATGCGGTCGCGTATCCGGTCGTAGTCGTGCTCGAACTCCGCCCAGGGGACCCGGCTGCGGTCGCCGAGCACCGCGCGGGCCAGCCGGCTGACGATGGCCGGCTCGGAGAGCAGCTGCGGGGAGGCGGGGGCCAGCCCGCCGCGGGAGGCGTGCACCATGCCCATCGAGTCCTCGACGGTCACGAACTGCTCGCCGCCGGCCTGCCGGTCCCGCTCGGTGCGGCCGAGGGTGGGCAGGATGAGGGCGCGCGCGCCGGTGACGACGTGGGAGCGGTTGAGCTTGGTGGAGACGTGCACGGTCAGCCGGGCGCGCCGCACCGCGGCCTCGGTGACGTCGGTGTCGGGTGTGGCGGCGACGAAGTTGCCGCCCATGGCGAAGAAGACCTTGGCGTCGCCGTCGCGCAGCGCGCGGACGGCGCGGACCACGTCGAGGCCGTGCTCGCGCGGCGGCTCGAAGCCGAACTCGTCGCGCAGCGCGTCGAGGAAGGCGGCCGGGGGGCGCTCGAAGATGCCCATCGTCCGGTCGCCCTGGACGTTGGAGTGGCCGCGGACCGGGCAGACGCCCGCGCCGGGCCGGCCGACGTTGCCCTGCAGCAGCAGGAGGTTGACCACCTCGCGGATCGTGGCGACGGCGTGCTTGTGCTGGGTGAGGCCCATCGCCCAGCAGACGACGGTGCTCCCGGCGCCCCGCACGTGGCCGGCGAGCCGCTCGATCTCGTCGCGGGTGAGCCCGGTGGCGCGCAGCGTCTCGTCCCAGTCCGCGGCGAGCGCGGCGTCGCGGAACTCCTGGTAGCCGTGGGTGTGCTCGGCGATGAAGTCGTGGTCCAGGGCGTCGGCCTCGATCAGCAGCCGGCCGAGGGCGCGGAAGAGCGCCTGGTCGCCGCCGAGCCTGATGGGCAGGTGCAGGTCGGCGAGGCGGGTGCCGGGGCCGGCCAGGCCCGCGGCGGTCTGCGGGTTCCGGAAGCGCTCCAGGCCCGCCTCGGGCAGCGGGTTGACGCTCACGATGGTGGCGCCGCCGCGCTTGGCCTTCTCCAGCGCGGAGAGCATCCGCGGGTGGTTGGTGCCGGGGTTCTGGCCGGCGACGATGATCAGGTCGGCCTGGTACAGGTCCTCGAGCAGCACGCTGCCCTTGCCGACGCCGAGGGTCTCGGTGAGCGCGGAGCCGGAGGACTCGTGGCACATGTTCGAGCAGTCCGGCAGGTTGTTGGTGCCGAACTCGCGGGCGAACAGCTGGAAGAGGAAGGCCGCCTCGTTGCTGGTGCGGCCCGAGGTGTAGAAGACCGCCTCGTCCGGGGAGGCGAGGGCGCCCAGCTCGTCGGCGATGAGCGCGAAGGCCCGCTCCCACGGCACCGCCCGGTAGTGGTCGGCGCCGTCGGCGAGGTACATCGGCTGGGTGATGCGGCCCTGCTGGCCGAGCCAGTAGCCGCTGCGGCCGGCCAGGTCCGCGACCGGATGGGCGGCGAAGAAGTCGGGCGTCACCCGGCGCAGCGTCGCCTCCTCCGCGACGGCCTTGGCGCCGTTCTCGCAGAACTCGAAGGTGTGCCGGCGGTCGCCCTCGGGCCATGCGCAGCCGGGGCAGTCGAAGCCGTTCTTCTGGTTGACCCGGAGCAGGGTCAGCGCGGTGCGCCGCGCTCCCATCTGGGCGGTGGCCGCCCTCATGGTGTGCCCGACCGCGGGCAGGCCCGCGGCGGCGTGCCGCGGGGCGCCGACGTCCGGTGCGTCCTGTACGGGGTCATCCGAAGGGGGCTTCTTCGCCATACACCGATCCTGCCACTCTTTCGCCGTCCGCCTCCCTCCGGGTTCCATCCGACCGCGGGTGAGCGTGGCCGCGTTGTCGTAGGCGCGTGGGAGGATCGGGGACGTGGCAGAGAAAGCATCCGCATCGAAGACGACGACCGACCGACCGCGGCTGATGCTGCTGGACGGGCACTCGCTGGCGTACCGGGCGTTCTACGCGCTGCCCGTGGAGAACTTCAACACCGTCACGGGCCAGCCGACGAACGCCGTGTACGGCTTCACCTCCATGCTGTCGAACACGCTGCGTGACGAGGCGCCGACGCATCTGGCGGTGGCGTTCGACGTCTCGCGCAAGACGTGGCGGTTCGACGAGTACCCCGAGTACAAGGCGACCCGGTCCAAGACCCCGGACGAGTTCCGCAGCCAGGTCGAGCTGATCGGCGAGATGCTGGACGCGATGGCGGTGCGCCGGTTCGCCGTGGACGGCTTCGAGGCGGACGACGTGATCGCCACGCTGGCCACCCAGGCCGAGGCGCTGGGGTACGAGGTGCTGATCGTCACCGGCGACCGGGACGCCTTCCAGCTGGTGTCGGACCACGTCACGGTGCTCTATCCGACGAAGGGCGTCTCGGAGCTGACCCGCTTCACCCCGGACAAGGTCGTCGAGAAGTACGGCCTGTCGCCGCGGCAGTATCCGGACTTCGCGGCGCTGCGCGGCGACCCGTCGGACAACCTGCCGGGGATCCCCGGCGTCGGCGAGAAGACCGCCGCCAAGTGGATCCTGCAGTTCGGGTCGTTCGCGGAGCTGTGCGAGCGGGCCGACGAGGTGAAGGGCAAGGCCGGCGAGAACCTGCGCGCCCATCTGGACGCGGTGAAGCTGAACCGGCGGCTGACCGAGATGGTCAAGGACGTGACGCTGGACGCGGGTCCCGAGCAGCTGGCGCGCGGCCCGTACGACCGTGACGCGCTGTCGACGGTGCTGGACACGCTGGAGTTCCGCAATCCGAACTTCCGGGAGCGGCTGTTCGCCGCGGACCCGGGCGCCGAGCAGGAGGAGGCGGCGGTCGCCGAGGGCGTCGCGGTGGACGGCACCGTGCTGGCCCCGGGCGAACTGCCGGGCTGGCTGGCCGAGCACGCCGCCGGGCCGCTGGGCCTGGCCAGCGTCGACACCTGGACGCTGGGCAGCGGCAGCGTCACACAGGTCGCGCTGGCCGCGGCGGAGGACGCCGTCTGGTTCGACCCGGCGGCCCTGGACGCGGCCGACGAGAAGGCGTTCGCCGACTGGCTGGCCGACGCGGCCCGCCCGAAGGTGCTGCACAACGCGAAGAATGTGGAGCGGGTCTTCGCCGAGCACGGCTGGCGGATCGCCGGCATCAGCATGTGCACGGCGCTGGCCGCCTATCTGATCAAGCCGGGCCGCCGGTCCTTCGCGCTCGACGTGCTGTCGGTGGAGTACCTGGCCCGTGAGCTGGCCCCGGCCGAGGGCGGCAACGGGCAGCTGGCCTTCGGCGAGGAGGACGACGGCGAGGCGGCCGCGGCCGAGGCGCTGATGGTGCAGGCGCGCACCGTGCTCGACCTGGGCGAGGTGTTCGCCGAGCGGCTGCCCGAGGTGGGCGCCGCCGGCCTGCTGCACGACGTGGAGCTGCCGATCTCCGCGCTGCTCGCCCGGATGGAGCGGGCCGGCATCGCCGCGGACCGGCCGCATCTGGAGGGCCTGGAGCAGCAGTTCGCGGCCGCCGTGCAGCACGCCGTCGGGGAGGCGCACGCCTCGGTGGGCCACGAGTTCAACCTGGGCTCGCCCAAGCAGCTCCAGGAGGTCCTCTTCGGCGAGCTGGGCCTGCCCAAGACGAAGAAGACCAAGACCGGTTACACCACGGACGCCGACGCCCTGGCCTCGCTGGCCGCGCAGACCGACCACGAGCTGCCGGTGATCATGCTCCGCCACCGCGAGCAGGCCAAGCTGCGGGTCACCGTGGAGGGCCTGGTCAAGACGGTCGCCCCGGACGGGCGGATCCACACCACCTTCAGCCAGACCGTCGCGGCGACCGGACGGCTGTCGTCCACCGACCCCAATCTGCAGAACGTGCCGGTCCGCACCGACGAGGGCCGGGCGATCCGCCGCGGCTTCGTCGTCGGCGCGGGGTACGACTCGCTGCTCACCGCGGACTACAGCCAGATCGAACTGCGGGTGATGGCGCACCTGTCCGAGGACGAGGGCCTGATCGCGGCCTTCGCCTCCGGCGAGGACCTGCACACCACCGTCGGCTCGCACGTCTTCTCGGTGTCCCGCGAGAACGTCGACGCGGAGATGCGCCGCAAGATCAAGGCGATGTCGTACGGCCTGGCGTACGGGCTGTCCGCGTTCGGCCTCTCCCAGCAGCTGGGGATCGAGGCGGCCGAGGCGCGCGGCCTGATGGAGACGTACTTCGAGCGCTTCGGCGGGGTCCGCGACTACCTGCACCGGGCGGTGGAGGAGGCCCGCGTCACCGGGTACACCGAGACGCTGCTGGGCCGCCGCCGCTACCTGCCCGACCTGACCAGCGACAACCGGCAGCGCCGCGAGATGGCCGAGCGGATGGCGCTCAACGCGCCGATCCAGGGCTCGGCCGCGGACATCGTGAAGATCGCGATGCTGCGGGTCGACGAGGCGCTGACACGCGACGGGCTGCGCACCCGGATGCTGCTCCAGGTGCACGACGAGATCGTGCTCGAAGTGGCCCCGGGCGAGCGGGAGAAGGTCGAGGAGCTGGTGCGCCGGGAGATGGCCGGCGCGTACCCGCTGCGGGCGCCGCTGGACGTGTCGGTCGGCGACGGAGCGGACTGGGAGTCCGCCGCGCACTGACCCGCGCCGCGCAGCGGCGGCCCCGCGGCGTCTCACCCGCCCGGCGCGGAAGGTTGTACGGCGGCGGGTGAAAGGTCTGCGACGGCTTCGCGTCCCCTCGGTGAAAGCCTGCCGAGGGGAGCGAACCGCCGGTGGAATAGGGCGATTCGCACCCTGTGTATCGCCCGGTACCTGTGGTCCCGGGACTGAAGTTGCCGTAGGGTCAACCGGGTTGCGGCGCTGGGACGGCGCGCATCTCGCACGTGGGAGGGGACCGCGATATGGCAGCGCGGCGGTACGGCCGGAGGCTTCGCAGGACAGCGGCGGGTACGGCGGTGGCCGCCGCGGCGATGGCGGCGCTCAGCGCCTCCCAGGCGTCCGGTTTCCTGCCCATCGCGCACGCCGCCGCACAGGAGGCCCCGCGGACCGCGGCCCCGTCGGCCGGCGAGCCCATCGACGGCGGCTCCCCGTACATCACCGACCTGCCGCCGCTGAACACCCCGACCGCGCCGCTCGCCCCGACCACCGGGCCCGGCTCCGACCCGGTGGTGACCGTGCCGACCGGCGGCGCGACCCTGCCCACCACCGTGCTGGACGCCTACCAGCGCGCCCAGGCCGCCCTCGCGCAGAGCGAGCCCGGCTGCCATCTGCCGTGGCAACTCCTCGCCGCGATAGGCCAGGTGGAGTCCGGGCAGGCGCGCGGCGGCGAGGTCGACGCGAACGGCACCACCATCCGGCCGATCCTCGGGCCGGTGCTCAACGGCAACGGCTTCGCGAACATCAGCGACACCGACGGCGGCGCCTACGACGGCGACGCGATCCACGACCGTGCCGTCGGGCCGATGCAGTTCATCCCGTCCACATGGCGCACCTGGGGCGCGGACGGCAACGGCGACGGGGTGAAGAACCCCAACAACGTGTACGACGCCGCGCTCGCCGCCGCCGGCTACCTGTGCGCCGACGGCCGCGACCTCGCCGTGCCGCACGACATGGACCGGGCGATCCTCGGCTACAACCACTCGCAGGCGTACCTCGACCTCGTCACGTCGTGGTACCGGCACTTCCGCCAGGGCGGCCCGGTGAGCGTGCCCGACCGCGGCGGCGCCCCCGGCCCCGGGATCGTCCCGCCGCCCGCGCCGGCCGGCACCCCGACGCCGGGCTCGTCCCCTTCGGCGACGCCCACGCCGACCCCGACGGGCAGCGGCACCGTGTCGCCGCCGCCGGGCGGGACGCCGAGCCCGACCACCAGTCCGACCGGCTCGCCGACCACCGGCCCCACCGGCGGCCCGACCACGGTCCCGAGCCGGCCGCCCACCAGCGGCGCCCCCTCGACCGGGCCCACCACCCCGCCGACGACCCCGCCGACGACCCCGCCGACGACCCCGCCGACCACGCCCGGCTGCACGGACACCCCGACGCCGACGCCCACCGGCAGCGGCACGGTCAGCCCCTCGCCGACCGACACCCCGACCCCCGACCCGACGGCGACGCCCGACCCGTGCGCCACCGACCCCGGCTCGGGCTCCGACGGCGGGACGGCCACGCCGTCGCCGAGCGACACGGCGGGCGCGGCCACCGGCGCGGCGCTCTGAACCCGGCTGCCGGCTGAGCGCACCGAATCCGCCGAACGCGGCGGACGCGACGACCGACGGGCGTGATCACCTCTCCGCGAGGGGGTCACGCCCGTCGCGTGTTGGTACGGCGGGTGGCCGTGGCCGTCGAGGGGTCCTCGGGCCACGGGTGGCGCGGATAGCGGCCGCGCAACTCCGCCCGGACCGCGCGGTAGCCCTCCCGCCAGAAGGACGCCAGGTCGGCGGTGACCGCCGCGGGACGCCCCGCGGGCGACAGCAGATGGATGAGCACCGGCACGCCCGCCACCCGCGGCGTCTCGGTCAGTCCGAACAACTCCTGGAGCTTCACCGCGAGCACCGGCTGCTCGCCGCCGTAGTCGAGCCGGACGCGTGAGCCGGTGGGCACCTCCAGGCGCTCCGGGGCCAGCTCGGCGAAGCGCGCCGCCTCGCCGGTCGCCCAGGGCAGCAGCCGCGGCAGCGCGCCGCCCGCCTCGACGCGTCCGAGGTCGGCTCTCCTGCGGGCGCGCGACAGCTCCGGGCCGAGCCACTCCTCGGCCCGCGCCAGCAGCGCCTGCTCCGAGACGTCAGGCCAGGGCTCGCCCCGCACCCGGTGCAGGAACGCGAGGCGCTGCCGGGTCTCGCGCGCCTCACGCGACCAGCGCAGCAGCCCGGTGCCCTCGGCCCGCAGGCCGTCGAGCAGTGCGGCGCGCACCGCCTGCGGATCGGGCGAGCGCAGTGGCGCGGCGCTCAGCTCGACCGCGCCCAGCCGCTCCACCCGCCGCGCGACCACGTCGCCCCGCGCCCAGCGCACCTCCTCGTACGCGGTGAGCAGGCCGCCCGCGGCGAGCCGCGCGGTGTCCTCGTCCACCACCGCGGCCAGCCGGACGCGCGCCTCGGTGGCCGTCGCGGCGCGGTCGGCGACCGCCACCGCGATCCACTCGGCCCCGCCGAACCCCTCGCCGGCCTGCGCCGCCGTCCCGCCGGCCATCAGGTACTCACCGTCCGCGGAGGCCGCGCGCCGCCGCGCCACCCGCTCGGGGAACGCCAGCGCCGCCACCAGCCCCGCCGCCGCGTCGTCGCCCCGCCCGGCGCCGCCCGCGGCGGGCGGCGCCGGCTCCAGCGCGCCCCGCAGCCGCTGCGCCTCGGCGCGCCAGCGGCCGGCGTACGGGTCGCCGCCGCGGCGTGCGGCCCGCCACGCCGCGGCCAGGTCGCGGCCGTAGGAGGCCGGCGGCTCCTCGCTGAGCAGCGCGGTGACCTCGGCGGCGCGGACCGGGCCGATCAGCGGGGCGGCGTCCAGCAGCGCGCGGGCCAGCCGCGGATGCAGGCCGAGCAGCGCGAGCCGGCGGCCGCGCGGCAGGACCCGCCCGGAACCGTCGGCGGCGCCGAGGTCGCGCAGCGTCGCGCGGGCCGCGGCGAGCGCGCCCGGGGGAGGGGCGTCGAGCAGGCCGAGCCCGGTCGCGCCGGGGTCGCCCCAGCAGGCCGCCTGGAGGGCGAAGCCGGTCAGGTCGGCCTGGACGATCTCCGGCGCGGGCCGCCGCGGCAGCCGGGCGTGGTCGGCCTCGGTCCAGCAGCGGTAGACGGTTCCCGGCGCCTCCCGGCCGGCCCGCCCGGCCCGCTGCTCGGCGGCGGCGCGCGAGACCCGTACGGTCGTCAGCGCGCCGAGCCCGCGCGCGTGGTCCATCCGCGGTTCGCGGGCGAGCCCCGCGTCCACCACGACCCGTACGCCCGGCACGGTCAGGCTCGACTCCGCGACGGAGGTGGCGAGCAGCACCCGGCGGCGCTCGCTCGGCCGCAGCGCGGCGTCCTGCACCTCGGCCGGCGCCCTGCCGTGCAGGTGCAGCACCTCCGCGCCGTCGGGCGCGCCCAGCATCCCGGCGACCCGGGCGATCTCCCCGACGCCGGGCAGGAAGCACAGCACGTCGCCCTCGCCGTCGCGCAGCGCCCGCCGCACCGTCGCCGCGACGTGGTCGAGCAGCGCGGGGTCCACCCGCATCCCGTGCGGCGGCCAGACCGGCCGGGGCGGCGGCGCCCACCGCACGGCCACCGGGTGCAGGATGCCCGCGGCCTCGACCACCGGGCCGCCGAGCAGCGCCGCCCACGCCGCGGTGTCGGTCGTCGCCGACGCCGCCACGAGGCGCAGCTCCGGCCGCAGCAGGGCCCGCACGTCCAGCAGGAAGGCCATCGCGGTGTCCGCGTCGAGATGCCGCTCGTGGCACTCGTCGAGCATCACCGTGCCGACGCCGGGCAGTTCCTGGTCGCGTTGCAGCCGTTGCAGCAGTACGCCGGTGGTGACCACCTCCACGACGGTGCGGGCCGATACGCGGCGCTCGCCGCGCACCGTGAAGCCGACGCTCTCGCCGACCCGCTCGCCCAGCAGCCACGCCATCCGGCGGGCCGCGGCGCGCGCCGCCATCCGCCGCGGCTCGGCGACCAGCACGGTGCCGCCGGGTTCCGCGGCCAGCAGCAGGGGGACGAGGGTGGTCTTGCCCGTGCCGGGCGGCGCGGCCAGCACCGCGCACCCCGGCCCGCGCAGCGCCGCCAGCAGCTCCGGCACCACCGCGCCGACCGGCAGACCCCGCCCCTCCTCCCTGACCCGCAGCCCACTCACCGCGCCGACCCCGCCGCCCGACCGGCACCCGATCCCGTGCCGGGGCCCGCCACCGGGCCTTCGCCCGGACCCGCCTCCCGGCCTTCGGCCGGACCCGTCCCCATGCCTGTGCCTGCCCAGGGCCCTTCGCCGGGGCCAGACACGCTGCCTGGGCCCGCCACCGGCCTTTCGCCCGGACCCGCCGCCGGGGCCGGTCGTGCGACCCGGCCCTCGGCCGGGCCGGCGGTCATGCCGCCACGCAGACGAAGATCGCCGTGCCCGGCAGCAGCCGGCCGCGCAGCGGGGACCAGCCGCCCCACTCCTGGTCGTTCCACTCCGGCCACTCGGGTTCGACGAGGTCGACCAGGCGGAGCCCGGCCGCGGCGATCTCCCGGACCCGGTCGCCGACCGTCCGGTGGTGCTCGACGTAGACGGCCAGGCCCCGCTCGTCCTGCTCCACGTAGGGGGTGCGGTCGAAGTAGGAGGCGACCGCGGTCAGCCCGTCGGGGCCCGGCTCGTCGGGGAAGGCCCAGCGGAGCGGGTGGGTGACCGAGAAGACCCAGCGGCCGCCGGGCCGCAGCACCCGGCGCACCTCGCGCTGCACGGCCGCGCTGTCCGCGACGAACGGCAGCGCGCCGTACGCGGAGCAGGCCATGTCGAAGGAGGCGTCGGCGAACGGCAGCACCCCCGCGTCGGCCTGCACCAGCCGGGTGCCGCCGGCCTCGTACGCGTCCTGGTCGATCCGCCGGGCGTGCTGCAGCTGCCGGTGGGACAGGTCGAGGGCCACCGGGCGGGCGCCCTGGGCGGCCAGCCAGCGCGAGCACTGGGCGGCGCCCGCGCCGATCTCCAGCACGTCGAGGTCCTTCAGGCCGGCCGCCGGCCCGAGCAGGCCGGCCTGCTCCTCGTCCAGGCCCTCGGGCCCCCACACGAACCGGGCGTCACCGAGGAAGCCGCCGTGCTCCAGCTGGTACTCGTCGGCGTTCCGGTCCCACCAGCGGCGACTGGCGCGGGCGCTCTCCGCGACGCCGGCCCTGCGGCGCGTGGCCTCCGGTTCCTGGGGGTCTTCGGGTCCTTGGATCATCGCGGCTGTCGTCGTACTCTCTGAGAAGACCTGCGGAAGGGTGGCTTGCGCCGGTTTGGTTCGTTACGCGCGTCGTGCGCTCTTCGTGCATTGACCCTGCCCGGCTGCCCCCGTATGCTACAAGTTGCGCTGCGAGCCTGCGCGCCTCAGACGGAGCAGGCCACGCTCGACCTCGTCGCAGAGTTCTTGGCCCCGCGGTTTCCGGCTTCCGGAAGCCGGCCCCCGGAATCCAAGGACAGCGGCAGGACGAAAAAGGTTCCCGGCGTAGCAGTACCTACGACTTACTGTCCGTACCGGAGTCCTTTCCCTAATGACGAGCAGCACCGAGGCCCCTCGTACCACCCCGCAGGTGGCGGTCAACGACATCGGCAACGAGGAAGCCTTCCTCGCCGCGATCGACGAGACGATCAAGTACTTCAACGACGGCGACATCGTCGACGGCGTCATCGTGAAGGTCGACCGGGACGAGGTCCTGCTCGACATCGGTTACAAGACCGAAGGCGTCATCCCCTCCCGCGAACTCTCCATCAAGCACGATGTCGACCCAAACGAGGTCGTCAAGGTGGGCGATGAGATCGAGGCGCTGGTCCTCCAGAAGGAGGACAAGGAGGGCCGCCTGATCCTCTCGAAGAAGCGTGCGCAGTACGAGCGCGCGTGGGGCACGATCGAGAAGATCAAGGAAGAGGACGGCATCGTCACCGGTACCGTCATCGAGGTCGTCAAGGGTGGCCTCATCCTCGACATCGGCCTCCGCGGCTTCCTGCCGGCGTCGCTCGTCGAGATGCGCCGGGTGCGCGACCTCCAGCCGTACGTCGGCAAGGAGCTCGAGGCGAAGATCATCGAGCTGGACAAGAACCGCAACAACGTGGTCCTGTCCCGCCGCGCCTGGCTGGAGCAGACCCAGAGCGAGGTCCGCCAGACCTTCCTCACCACCCTGCAGAAGGGCCAGGTGCGCTCCGGCGTCGTCTCCTCCATCGTCAACTTCGGTGCGTTCGTGGACCTCGGCGGCGTCGACGGTCTGGTGCACGTCTCCGAGCTGTCCTGGAAGCACATCGACCACCCCTCCGAGGTCGTCGAGGTCGGCCAGGAGGTCACGGTCGAGGTCCTGGACGTCGACATGGACCGCGAGCGCGTGTCCCTGTCGCTGAAGGCGACCCAGGAAGACCCGTGGCAGCAGTTCGCCCGGACCCACCAGATCGGGCAGGTCGTTCCCGGCAAGGTCACCAAGCTCGTTCCGTTCGGTGCGTTCGTCCGCGTGGACGAGGGCATCGAGGGCCTGGTGCACATCTCCGAGCTGGCCGAGCGCCACGTGGAGATCCCGGAGCAGGTCGTCCAGGTCAACGACGAGATCTTCGTCAAGGTCATCGACATCGACCTGGAGCGCCGCCGCATCTCGCTGTCGCTCAAGCAGGCCAACGAGTCCTTCGGCGCCGACCCGGCCTCGGTCGAGTTCGACCCGACGCTCTACGGCATGGCCGCGTCGTACGACGACCAGGGGAACTACATCTACCCCGAGGGCTTCGACCCCGAGACCAACGACTGGCTCGAGGGCTACGACAAGCAGCGCGAGGAGTGGGAGGGCCAGTACGCCACGGCCCAGACCCGCTTCGAGCAGCACCAGGCGCAGGTCATCAAGTCCCGCGAGGCCGACGAGCAGGCGGCCGCCGAGGCCGGCAGCGCGACGCCGTCCGCGGGTGGCGCCGGAGCCGGCGGCGGCTCCTACTCGTCCGAGTCCGAGGACACCTCCGGTGCCCTGGCCTCCGACGAGGCGCTGGCCGCGCTCCGCGAGAAGCTCGCGGGCGGCCAGAGCTGATCGCTCGCCGCTGAGGCGACGACCGGTACGGCAAGCACGGCGGTGGGCCCGCCTTCCCTAGGGGAGGCGGGCCCACCGCCTTTGCGTGCTCGCGGGCGCCCGCCGACGGACCGTCACCGCGGGCGGCGGCGCGGAACCGGTCACCGGTTCGGGTGGCGCCGGTGGGAATTGCCGCCGATGGGAATGGCGGGCCGTTTCCGTTCGTTGAGGACCACAGAGAGCGAGGAGGACGATCACCGTGCTGGATCCCCAGGGACTGTACGCGTACGTGCCGGGCGGGGCCGAGGCCGTCGACGAGGCGGTCGGTGACGCCGGACCCGTGCTGCTCTACCACTTCGAGGGGTTCATGGACGCCGGCGAGACCGGCGCCCAGATCTCCCAGCAGCTGCTCGACCGGCTCGACAACCAGCTCGTCGCGCGCTTCGACGCGGACCGGCTGGTCGACTACCGGGCCCGCCGCCCGCTGATGACCTTCGAGCGCGACCACTGGACGTCGTACGAGGCGCCCGAGATCGACCTCTACCTGGTCCGGGACACCACCGGAACTCCGTTCCTGCTGCTCACCGGGCAGGAGCCGGACGTGGAGTGGGAGCGCTTCAGCAGCGCCGTGCTGCAGGTGATCGAGCGCCTCGGCGTCCGGCTCGCCATCAACTTCCACGGCATCCCGATGGGTGTGCCGCACACCCGGCCGGTCGGGCTGACCCCGCACGGCAACCGGGTGGACCTGATCCCCGGCCACCGCGCCTGGTTCGAGGAGGCGCAGGTCCCGGGCAGCGCGGCGTCGCTGATCGAGCTGCGGCTCGCCGAGTCCGGCCGGGACACGCTGGGCATCGCCGCCCATGTGCCGCACTACCTGGCGCGCTCCCCGTACCCGGACGCGGCGCTCGCCGTGCTGGAGGCCGTCACCTCCACCACCGGCCTGGTGCTCCCCGAGATCGCCCACGCGCTGCGGAACGAGGCGCACACCGTCCGGGTGGAGATCGACCGTCAGGTCGCCGACGGCGACGGCGAGTTGGTCTCCGTGGTCCGCGGTCTGGAGAGCCAGTACGACGCGGTGGCCGGCGCGCAGAGCCGGGAGAACCTCATCGCCGAGCCCGTCGACCTGCCCTCGGCCGACGACCTCGCCGCGGAGTTCGAGCGGTTCCTCGCCGACCGCGAGGAGGACGGCCGCTAGCGCCGTACCCGGCCCGGACGCCGTGCACCGGTGCGCGGGCGTACCGGCCTCTGGCGCACCGGCGCGCGGGCCGGCCGCGCGCGGTCAGTCGCGGGCGGCGACCCGCTCGGTGAGCTTCTGCCAGACCTTCCGCACCTGCGGCTCCAGCTCCTCCAGCGGCCCGTCGTTGTCGATCACCAGGTCGGCCGCGGCGAGCCGCTGCCGCCTGGTGGCCTGCGCGTCCATCCGCGCACGCGCCTCGTCCTCGCTCATCCCGCGCAGCCGCACCAGCCGGTCCAGCCGGGTGGCGGTGGACGCGTCGACCACGACCACCAGGTCGTACAGCGGCGCGAGCCCGTTCTCGGTGAGCAGCGGCACGTCGTGCACCACGATCGCGTCCGGCCCCGCGGCCTCCTGCAACCGCGCGGAGCGGCGGCCCACCAGCGGGTGGACGATCGCGTTCAGCGCCGTGCGGCGCTCGCCGTCGGCGAAGACGATCGCGCCGAGCTTCGGCCGGTCCAGGCTGCCGTCCGCGGCCAGCACCCCGGGTCCGAACTCCGCGACCACCGCGGCCAGTCCCTCGGTCCCCGGCTCGACCACCTCCCGGGCGATCCGGTCGGCGTCCACCAGCACCGCGCCGTAGGACACCAGCAGCCGCGACACCTCGCTCTTGCCGGCCCCGATACCACCGGTCAGCCCCACTGTCAGCATGCCCTCACCCTAGGGCCTGTCGATCGGACCCGAGGGACTTCCCCCCGCCGGCGCCGGTGCGCCTCGGCGGGGGGAATGGTGTCGCTCCGGCCCGCGTTGGGTATGTCTGACCGGACGACCCGTCGTCACCCGTGCCCCATCTCAGGGAGGCGGCATGCACGAGCGCACACCCGAGACGCATGTCATCGACTTCCGCGCGGCGGAGCAGCTGCTCGCCGCGCGCGACCCGCGCGGCGCGGTCAAGCTGCTCGACCCGGTGATCGCCGCCCACCCGGAGAACACCGCGGCCCGCCTGCTGCGCGCCCGCGCGTTCTTCCTGGCCGCGCAGCTGCGCCCGGCCGAGCTGGAGTTCCAGATCGTGCTGGAACGCGAACCCGACAACGCCTTCGCGCACTTCGCCCTCGCCCGTACGCTGGAACGGGCCAACCGGCCCGGTGAGGCCCAGCGTCACTTCCGGCTGGCCGCCGCACTCGACCCGCGCCCCGACTACCTCGCCGCGGCCCGCTTCGACGCGCCCTGACCGGGAACCGGCGGGGCACCGCCGGGCGTCGGACCTCTGTCAAGGAACTGTCCTTGCTGTCGAAGGGGGACCGGGGACATGGAAGTCGTCGTCGTACTGCTGGTCGTTCTGGCCGTACTCACGGTGATCGTGCTGCCCAGCAGCATGCGGGTCATCAAGCAGTACGAGCGCGGGGTCGTCTACCGCTTCGGCCGGGTCAACCGGCTGCCCAAGGAGCCCGGCCCGCGGCTGCTGCTGCCCTTCGTCGACAGGATGACGAAGGTCAACATGCAGGTGGTCACGATGCCCGTGCCCTCCCAGGAGGGCATCACGAAGGACAACGTCTCGGTCCGCGTCGACGCGGTGCTCTACTTCCGGGTCATCGACCCGATCCGGGCCACCGTGGACGTGCAGAACTACCAGTTCGCGATGTTGCAGGTGGCGCAGACCTCGCTGCGCTCCATCATCGGCAAGAGCGAGCTGGACGACCTGCTGTCCGGGCGGGAGAAGCTGCACGAGGGACTGGAGCTGATGCTGGCCACCCCGGCCACCGGCTGGGGCGTGCACATCGACCGGGTGGAGATCAAGGACGTGGCGCTGCCGGAGTCGATGAAGCGGTCGATGGCCCGGCAGGCGGAGGCCGACCGCGAGCGGCGGGCCCGGATCATCACCGCGGACGGTGAGCTCCAGGCGTCGCACAAGCTGTCGGAGGCGGCGCGGGCGATGGACGCCAACCCCGCCGCGCTGCAGCTGCGCATGCTGCAGACGGTGGTCGAGGTCGCCGCCGAGAAGAACTCCACGCTGGTGCTGCCCTTCCCGGTGGAGCTGCTGCGGTTCTTCGACCGGGCGGCGGCCGGCCGCCAGGACCCGCCGGCCGGCGGCCCCGCCCAGGCGCCGCCGCAGCCGGCTCCGCCGGCCGAGGCGGCCGACTCCGCGGGCTCGCCCGAGGTCGCCGCCGCCGACCGCCACGAGGGCATCGAGAGCGCCGAACGGGCCGAGCTGCCGCAGGCCGCCACGCCACAGATACCGGAACCCCGGACACCCGAGGAGTGAGCGCGCAGTGAGCGCGGGGTCCTGAGCGGCCAGAGGCCCCGGGCCCGCCGGGAGCATCAGGGGCGGCGGTCAGAACAGCGGCGCCGGCAGCACGCCCTCCAGGGCGAGCAGCCGGCGCTTGATCTCCAGGCCGCCGCCGAAGCCGCCTATGCCGCCGTCGCTCTCGATCACCCGGTGGCAGGGCACCACCACCGGAAGCGGGTTCGCGCCCATCGCGACGCCGACCGCGCGGGCCGCGCCCGGCTCGCCCACCCGGTCCGCCAGGTCCTGGTAGCCGACGACGCTGCCGTACCGCACCCCGGCGGCCAGCTCGCGCAGCACCCGCCGGGAGAAGCCGGTGATCAGCGACCAGTCGAGCGGCAGGTCGAAGGCGCGCAGCCCGCCGGCGAAGTAGGCGTCGAGCTGCCGGGTGACCGGGGCGAGCCGGTCGGCGTCCTCCACCGGCTCGCAGCCCAGCCGCCGCCCGAGCGACGCCACCGCGCGCGCCGCGGTGCCCGGATCGGCCCGGAAGGCCACCAGGGCGAGCCCCTCGCCGGTGGCCGCCACCAGCAGCGGCCCGATCGGGGTGTCCGTCACCGTCCATGCAGCGTTCGTCACGGCGCCCACGCTAGACGAGGGGTGTGACAGCGGGCCCCGGGCGGCCCGGACCGCGGCGTACGGCCACCGCGTCAGGCCGCCGCGGCGGGGACGGCGGGGCCCGCGATTCCCGGTCTGCGGCCGATTGTCGGTGGCGGGTCGTACCGTTGTCGTCATGCGGCCCGTATCTGACATCGAACGCACTGTGGCGCCCTTCGAGGTCGTCAGCCCCTTCCAGCCGAGCGGCGACCAGCCGACGGCCATCGACGACCTCGAGCGGCGTATCCGTGCGGACGAGCAGGACGTGGTGCTGCTCGGCGCGACCGGCACCGGCAAGTCCGCCACCACCGCCTGGATGATCGAGCGGCTCCAGCGCCCCACCCTGGTGATGGCGCCGAACAAGACGCTGGCCGCACAGCTCGCCAACGAGTTCCGCGAGCTGCTGCCCAACAACGCGGTCGAGTACTTCGTGTCGTACTACGACTACTACCAGCCGGAGGCGTACGTCCCGCAGACGGACACCTACATCGAGAAGGACTCCTCGATCAACGAGGAGGTGGAGCGGCTGCGCCACTCCGCGACCAACTCGCTGCTCACCCGGCGGGACGTCGTGGTGGTCGCCTCGGTCTCCTGCATCTACGGCCTGGGCACCCCGCAGGAGTACATCGACCGGATGGTCAGGCTCAAGGTCGGCGACGTCATCGACCGCGACCAGCTGCTGCGCAAGTTCGTCGAGATCCAGTACACCCGCAACGACGTGGCCTTCTCCCGCGGCACCTTCCGGGTCCGCGGCGACACCGTGGAGATCTTCCCGGTGTACGAGGAGCTGGCGGTCCGCATCGAGATGTTCGGCGACGAGATCGAGGCGCTCTACACCCTGCACCCGCTCACCGGCGAGGTGATCACCGAGGACGAGCAGATCTACGTCTTCCCCGCCACCCACTACGTCGCCGGGCCCGAGCGCATGGAGCGCGCCATCGCCGGCATCGAGAAGGAGCTGGAGGGGCAGCTCGCGCTGATGGAGAAGCAGGGCAAGCTGCTGGAGGCCCAGCGGCTGCGGATGCGCACCACCTACGACATCGAGATGATGCGCCAGATCGGCACCTGCTCCGGCATCGAGAACTACTCGCGGCACATCGACGGCCGCGAGCAGGGCTCCGCGCCCGACACCCTGATCGACTACTTCCCCGAGGACTTCCTGCTGGTCATCGACGAGTCCCACGTCACCGTCCCGCAGATCGGCGCGATGTACGAGGGCGACGCGTCCCGCAAGCGCACCCTGGTCGACCACGGCTTCCGGCTGCCGTCGGCGCTGGACAACCGCCCGCTGAAGTGGGAGGAGTTCCTGAAGCGGGTCGGCCAGACGGTGTACCTGTCGGCGACCCCCGGCCCGTACGAGCTGTCCCGCGGCGACGGGCAGGTCGAGCAGATCATCCGCCCGACCGGCCTGATCGACCCCGAGGTGGTCGTCAAGCCCACCGAGGGCCAGATCGACGACCTGGTGCACGAGATCCGTCTGCGCACCGAGCGGGACGAGCGGGTCCTGGTCACCACCCTGACCAAGAAGATGTCCGAGGACCTCACCGACTACCTGCTCGAACTGGGCATCAGGGTCCGCTACCTGCACAGCGACATCGACACCCTGCGCCGCGTCGAGCTGCTGCAGGAGCTGCGGGCCGGCGAGTACGACGTGCTGGTCGGCATCAACCTGCTCCGCGAGGGCCTGGACCTGCCCGAGGTGTCGCTGGTCGCGATCCTGGACGCCGACAAGGAGGGCTTCCTGCGCTCCGGCACCTCGCTGATCCAGACCATCGGCCGCGCCGCCCGGAACGTCTCGGGCCAGGTGCACATGTACGCGGACCGGGTCACCCCGGCGATGGAGAAGGCCATCGACGAGACCAACCGCCGCCGCGTCAAGCAGGTCGCCTACAACACCGAGCGCGGCATCGACCCGCAGCCGCTGCGCAAGAAGATCGCCGGCATCCTCGACTACATCGCCCGCGAGGACGCCGACACCGAGGAGCTGCTCGGCTCCGGCCGGCAGCGCTCGCGCGGCAAGGCGCCGGTGCCCGGCCTGTCCGCGAAGGCCGGCGGCAAGCGGGCGTCGGGCGGGCTGCCCGCCGAGGAGCTGGCCGAGCTGATCGCCCAGCTCACCGAGCAGATGCACACCGCCGCCGCCGAGCTGCAGTTCGAGGTCGCGGCCCGGCTGCGGGACGAACTGGGCGACCTCAAGAAGGAGCTGCGCCAGATGCGTGAGGCAGGGGTGGCCTAGGCCCGCTCCTGAGGCTCCCCGCGGCGCCCACCGGGGCCGCGGAAAAGGGAACCTCGCGGATATCAGCCGGAATCTCCCGCTGACGAACCGGGATGCGCATCCCTCGCGTCTTGTTAGGGTGCGGGACACACCACCGCACACGAAGTGACGGGTGAGAGGGGACAGCGCGTGACGGTCAACATGACCAAGGGTCAGAAGATCAGCCTGAGCAAGGCGGACGGGGGATCGCTGACCGCGGTCAGGATGGGCCTCGGCTGGCAGGCCGCGCCTCGCCGCGGGCTCTTCGGCAGCCGCACCCGCGAGATCGACCTGGACGCCTCGGCGGTGCTCTTCGCCGACAAGCAGCCGGTGGACGTGGTCTTCTTCCGCCACCTCACCAGCGACGACGGCTCCGTCCGGCACACCGGCGACAACCTGGTCGGCGGCGCCGGCCAGGGCGGCGACGACGAGTCGATCCTCGTCGACCTCCAGCGGGTCCCGGTGCACGTCGACCAGATCGTCTTCACCGTCAACTCCTTCACCGGACAGACCTTCGCCGAGGTGCAGAACGCCTTCTGCCGGCTGGTCGACGAGACCAACGGCCAGGAGCTGGCCCGCTACACGCTCACCGGAGGCGGCACCTACACCGCGCAGATCATGGCGAAGGTGCAGCGCGGCCAGGGCGGCTGGTCGATGACGGCGATCGGCACACCCGCCAACGGGCGCACCTTCCAGGACCTGATCCCGGCCATCCTGCCCGCCCTGTAGCGGACCGGCCCGGTGCGCCAGGCACCACGAGAACCACCGAGGACGACGGGAACGGGGGCGGCGGGCATGTCAGCCGAACTGGTCCGCGGACAGAACCATCCACTGCCGGGCAACCGGCTGGAGATACGGGTGTCGGCCGGCACCCCCGTGGTCGCCGCGGTCACCCTCGGCGACGAGCAGGGCCGGGTCGCCGCCGACGGCGACGCGTCCGCGCAGCCCGGGGAGGGCTGGCTGGCCCACCCCGGCGCGCCGCGGCTGCCCGGCGTCGAGGTGCCGCGGCAGGCCGCCGCCGACCACCGGCTGGCCCTCGACCTCGGCGCGCTGCCGGACACCGTGCACCGCGTCCACGTGCTGCTGGCGCTGCCGGCGGACTGCCCGGACGGCCCCGCGGTCTTCGGCGCCGCCCCCGCCCCGCATCTGACGGTCACCACGCCCGACGGCGCCGAGGCCGCCGGGTTCACCATCACCGGGCTGAGCGCGGAGACCGCGCTCCTCGCGGTGGAGCTGTACCGGCGGCAGGGCACGTGGAAGGTGCGCGCGGTCGGCCAGGGCTACGAGGGCGGCCTGTCCGCGCTCCTCGCCGACCAGGGCGCCGCCCGCCCCGCGGCGACCGCGCGGCTGATCGACCAGGCGGTGGCCCGCGCGCAGTCCCGCTCGGTGGACGGCCCGGCCGACACCGGCGCCGCCGCGAGCGCCGACCGCACCGCCGACCCGGCCGCCGCGTCGGGCACCGTCTCGGACGCGGCGGCGCCGGACGCGGCAGGCGTCGACTACCGGCACCCGCGGCGCGGCGCCGCGCCCCCGCCGCCGCTGCCCCCGCCGCCCGCTCCGCCGGCGCCCGTCGCGGGGGACGCGAGCGGCTGGACGATGGAGGAGCGGCTGCACAACCAGATCTGGGGCATGTTCGAGGACCTGACCCGCAGCGTCGCCGCCTACCGCAGCGCGGAGGACTTCGCCGCGTCCCGCTACGAGCAGGAGCTCGACCGGCTGCTGGCCGACCCGCGCACCCGCGGCGGCCCGGAGGCCGACGCCGCGCGCGACCAGGCACAGCTCAAGCAGATGGCACTGGTCGACCAGGCCCGCGCGGTGCTGGACCGCGACCTGGCCCAGCTCACCGCGGAGGCGGAGGTCGTCGAGCCGGCGCTGCCGCCGCCCTTCGCCGGCTGGGACAACCCGTGCTGGCACGCCTACCAGGTGCCGGCCGAGCGCCCGCTGGCGGTCCGGCTCGGCTCGCTGAACCTGCCCGAGGCGCCCGAGCTGCGCATTCCGCTGCTGGCCCGGCTGCCGCTGGAGCGCGGTCTGTGGGTCGACGCCGCCGAGGACCGGCGGCTCGCCCTGGACACCGCGGTGGCGATCGCCGCCCGGCTGCTGGCGTCCCACCCCGCGGGCGGCTTCGCCCTGAGCGCGCTGGACCCGGCGGGCTCGGGCGCCGCCGCGCTCGCGCCGCTGCACACCGGAGGGGCGCTGGCGCTGCCGCCGGCGACGATGGGCGCGGCCGGCGTCAGCGAGGTGCTGAACCGGCTGACCGAGCGGGTCGACCTGCTGCAGATGGCGATGCGCGGCGGCGCCGCCGACGCGCTGCCGCCCGGCTTCGACACCGCCGAGCAGCTGCTGATCGTCAACGAGTTCCCGTACGGCTTCGACGACCGGGCGGTCAACCAGCTGCGGTATCTCGCCGACGAGGGGCCGGCCGCCGGCGTCCACCTGCTGCTGGTCGCGGACCGCGAGGACGCGGCCGCGTACGGGCCGGTGCTCGACCCGCTGTGGCGGTCGATGCTGCGGCTGACCCCGCTGCCCAGCGACCACCTGGCCGATCCGTGGGTGGGCCACGCCTGGACGTACGAGCCGTCCCCGGTGCCGACGGGCAGCCAGGTGCTCGCGCAGGTGCTGCGGCAGCTCGCCGCCGCCGGGCCCGCCGAGCAGGGCAGGCCGTTCCCCTAGGGTCGTGAGCTGGGCTTTTGGGTTGGCCTTTACCGTTCCTTGGTGATTCGTGTACCGTTTGTGGACGTACCGAATCAGCCGGAGGATCTGTGGACGTCTCCCTCTCCCTCTGGGCGCTCACCATCGCAGGACTGTGTGCCCTGATCGCCGCCGACTTCGTCATCGGCCGCACCCCGCACGACGTGTCCGTGCGGGAGGCCGGGATCTGGACCGTGGTCTGGGTCGTGCTGGCCGGGCTCTTCGGCCTCGGCCTGCTCTTCTTCTCCGGTGGCAAGCCCGCCGGGGAGTTCTTCGCCGGATACGTCACGGAGAAGTCGCTCAGCGTCGACAACCTCTTCGTCTTCGTGCTGATCATGGGCAAGTTCGCCGTTCCCAGCCGGTACCAGCAGCGCGTCCTGCTGGTCGGCGTGCTCATCGCGCTGGTGCTGCGGGCGGTCTTCATCGCGGCCGGCGCGACCGTCCTCGCCGCCTTCTCCTGGGTCTTCTTCCTCTTCGGCGCCTTCCTGATCTGGACCGCCTGGAAGCTGATCAAGGAGGCGCGCTCCGACGAGCAGGAGACCGACTACGAGGAGAACCGGCTGCTCAAGGCGGTCGAGCGGCGGGTGCCGTCCACCGACCGCTACCACGGCACCCGGCTGTTCGTCCGGGAGAACGGCAAGCGGCTGATGACGCCGATGCTCGTGGTGATGCTCGCCATCGGCACCACCGACGTGCTCTTCGCGCTCGACTCGATCCCGGCGATCTTCGGCCTCACCCAGGACCCCTACATCGTCTTCACCGCGAACGCCTTCGCGCTGATGGGCCTGCGGCAGCTGTACTTCCTCATCGGCGGCCTGCTGAAGAAGCTGGTCCACCTCTCCTACGGCCTCTCGGTGATCCTCGGGTTCATCGGCGTGAAGCTGGTGCTGCACGCGCTCCACGAGTCCGGCGTGCACGTCCCGGAGATCTCCATCCCGGTCTCCCTCGGGGTGATCGTGGCCGTCCTCGCGGTGACCACCGCGACCAGCCTCGTCGCCGCCCGCCGCGCCCCCGCCGCACCCGAGGCGGAGGAGCGCGCGCAGGAGCCGAAGGACGCGCCGACCTCCGACACCCGCGTCTGACACCCGCGCCCGACGCCCGCATCCGACACCGCGCCGCAACCCTGCGCGCAGGCCGCGCCCGCCGAGGGGCTAGCGTGGCCCCCGAAGCGGACGGTTCACGTGGAAAGGCGCGGATGTGGCGAGCCCCCTGGCCCTGCCCGAGCTGACCGGCTCCCGGTTCTTCGACTCCTGGCGGCTCGACGCTCCCGCGCTCGCCGTGATCGTGCTGCTCGGCGCCCTCTACGCGTACGGGGTGCGGCGCAGATCGCGCGCGGGCGAGCGGTGGCCGCTGTGGCGGACGGCGGCCTTCTCCCTGCTCGGCCTCGGCACCCTGGTGGTCGCCACGATGTCCTCGCTCGCGGTGTACGACAAGGTGCTCTTCTGGCCGGCCGCCGTGCAGAACATCCTGCTCGACCTGTTCGCGCCGCTCGGCCTCGCCCTCGGCGACCCGCTCGCGCTCGCCGCCCCGGACGGGCGGCTGCGCCGCGCCTTCGGCTCCCGCGCGGTGCGCGCCCTGACGTACCCGCTGGTCAGCTCGGTGCTGGTGCTCGCCTCCGAGCTGACCATCTACTTCACGCCGTACTTCGCGACCGCGCTCGGCAACGGCTTCGTCCTCCAGCTGATGCACCTGCAACTGCTGCTGACCGGCTGCCTGTTCGTGCTGCCGATGCTCAGCCGCCAGGAACTGCTGCCGTCCTGGTGCAGCCATCCGGTGCGGGCCGCGCTGGTCTTCTTCGACGGGCTCTTCGACTCGGTGCCCGGCCTGGTCGTGATGACCAGCGGCACCCTGGTCGCGGGCCACTGGTACACCGGGCACCCGCGGACCTGGGGACCGTCGGTCCGCCACGACCAGATGCTCGGCGGCGGGCTGATGCTGATGCTCGCCGAGCTGGTCGCGCTGCCCTTCCTGCTGCTGGTGTTCCTGGAGTGGGCCCGCGCCGAACGGGCCAGGACCGCGGCGCTCGACGCCCAGCTCGACCGCGAGGAGGCGTCCCGGTCCTTCGCGCCTCCCACGTCCGCGTCCCCGGCCGCAGCCGCAGCCGCGTCCGTGCCGGCTGCCGCGGCCGCACCCGAGGCCGCGCCAGCGGGCGCCCGGCCCGAGCCGCCGGAGATGACCCGCCCCTGGTGGGAGACCGATCAGGGCGAGGTCGGCATGCGCATGCGCGGCCGGAAGTGAGGCGTCACTCGTCCGAGTGATTCCGTAGCGGCGGTCCCTGGCCCGGCGGGTCTCCCGCGCTCCTGCACCGTGCCGTCACGGATGGTGCGCGGCGTCGCGGTACTTTGCCCGGAATGCCCATAAATTGGCCCGCATGCAGAACGTGAACCCTCCCAGCGAGCGCCTGTACGGCGTGATGCAGGCGCTGCTCGCCGCGTACGCGCAGAAGGCCCCCGCCCCCTCCGCGGAGCCCCGCGGCGTCGTCGAGGAGCAGGACGCCCTCGACGCCGTGATGAACCTGGCCGCCGTCCTCGACAAGAACCTGCGGGACGGCAGGCTCTCGGAGAACAACGCCGCCCACATGGCGGCGCTGCTCATGCTGATCCGCGACCACCTCCGTCCGCTGCCGGCGGGCCCGCCCGCGGAGGACGCCGGCGCCGACCGGGTGACGGCGGACCTGCGCGAGTTCGTGGACGGCCTCAGGGCGGCCCGCGCCGAGACGGGGATGCGCGGCTAGCTCGCCCCGCCCCGAGCGCGTCGGCGGCCGGCTACCAGCCGCGCTCGCGCCACTCCGCCAGGTGCGGGCGCTCGGCGCCCAGCGTGGTGTCGTTGCCGTGGCCCGGGTAGACCCACGTCTCGTCCGGCAGCACGTCGAAGAGCTTCGTGGTGACGCCGCCCAGCAGCGCGGCGAAGGCGGCCGGGTCGCCGCCGGTGTTGCCGACGCCGCCGGGGAACAGGCAGTCCCCGGTGAAGACGTGCGGGTGGCCGTGCGGGTCGTCGTAGACCAGCGCGATGCTCCCCGGCGTGTGGCCGACCAGGTGGCGGGCGGTCAGCCGCACCCGGCCGACCTGGACGGTGTCGCCGTCGCCGAGGGGCACGTCGGTGGCCACCGGGATGCCCTCCGCGTCGTCGCGGCCCGCGTGGGTGCGCGCGCCGGTCGCGTCGACCACCGCGCGCAGCGCCTGCCAGTGGTCGCCGTGCCGGTGGGTGGTCACCACCGCGACCAGGCCGTCGCCGCCGACCACCTCCAGCAGGGTGGCCGGTTCCGCGGCCGCGTCGATCAGCAGCTGCTCGTCCGTGGCGCGGCAGCGCAGCACGTACGCGTTGTTGTCCATCGCGCCGACCGCCACCTTGGTGATGATCAGATCCGGCAGTTCGTGCACGTCGGGCGTGCCGCCGACGGAGACCTCTCCCGTGTACCCCATGCCGTCAGCCTAGCGGCGGCAGCACCGGCAGCGGCCCCGGCGGGTCGGCCGTCAGGCCCTCGCCCGCACTGCGCCCGGTCACCCACGCGACCAGCGCCGCGGTGTCGCCGGCCACCGTCACCTCGGGCTCCGCCGCCGCCCCCGCGGTCCACTTCTCGCCGCTGGAGGTGTCGTGCAGCCGCACCGCCGCGACGCCCTCGTGGCCGCACAGCCCGTCCAGCACCCAGGCCAGCTCGCGGGCCGCGAAGTCCGCGGGCAGGTCGGCGCAGCCGACCCCGGCGTCCAGGTCCACGGTGTGCAGCCGCAGCTCGATCAGCCGCCGCCAGGGGATCTCGGCGGCGGCGACGACCCGCCCGCCGCGCAGCGCCACCTGCGCCGCCCACGCCGACGGCGGCAGCGCCGCGACCGCCTGCGCCAGCCGGTCGGCGGCCGCCCGCAGGTCGGCGAGCTGCTCCTCCCGCGGCCTGCCCGCGCCCTGCTCGATGGCGCGGTCGCGGGCGCCCGCCTCGCCGTACATCGGCGTCTCGTCGCCGGTGCGGGCCCAGGTGAGAAGGTTCACGAAGCCGTCGGCGTTGCGGGCCAGGTGGGTGAGGACGTGGCCGCGGGTCCAGCCGGGCAGCAGGGAGGGGCCGGCGAGCGCGCCCTCGGGCAGCGCGGCGACCGTGTCGATGGCGTGCGCGGTGGCTTCGGCCACCGCGGCGGTGTCGTGGACCGGATCGGGTCGTTGGACGGTCACAGGGCCTCCCGCGCTGGCCGCAGAACGGATGGAGCACCGGATGGGTGCCGATGGATGCTGGTGGGTGCCGGTGGGGATGGTCGCAGGTGATCCCCACCGACGCTAGCGCGCGGCACACGATCGGGTGAACATGGCGGCGCGAGTCCGTTAATCGAAAGCGCGTGCTATACGCTCGACCGTGCTGCCGCAGTACGACCGCCCTCGCCGGGCCGGACGGCAGCGGGAACCGCAAGTGGAAGAAATGCCGACGCCACCCCGTTTAGGCTGACTGGGGGGTGCCGTCCCCCACTCCTATGAAAGGTGCGCACTGGCGTGGCCGATCGACTCACCGTCCGTGGCGCTCGCGAGCACAATCTGAAGAACGTGTCGCTCGACCTGCCCCGGGACTCGCTCATCGTGTTCACCGGCCTGTCCGGTTCCGGCAAGTCCTCGCTGGCGTTCGACACGATCTTCGCCGAGGGCCAGCGCCGCTACGTGGAGTCACTGTCCTCGTACGCCCGGCAGTTCCTCGGGCAGATGGACAAGCCCGACGTCGACTTCATCGAGGGCCTGTCGCCGGCCGTCTCGATCGACCAGAAGTCCACCTCGCGCAACCCGCGCTCCACGGTCGGCACCATCACCGAGGTCTACGACTACCTCCGGCTGCTCTTCGCCCGCATCGGCAAGCCGCACTGCCCGGAGTGCGGCCGGCCGATCGCCCGGCAGTCGCCCCAGGCGATCGTGGACCGGGTGCTGGAGCTGGAGGAGGGCAGCCGCTTCCAGGTGCTGTCCCCGCTGGTCCGCGAGCGCAAGGGCGAGTTCGTCGACCTCTTCGCCGACCTGCAGACCAAGGGCTACAGCAGGGCCCGGGTGGACGGCGCGACCGTACAGCTCACCGACCCGCCGAAGCTGAAGAAGCAGGAGAAGCACACCATCGAGGTGGTCATCGACCGCCTCACCGTCAAGGAGAGCGCCAAGCGCCGGCTCACCGACTCGGTGGAGACCGCGCTCGGCCTGTCCGGCGGCATGGTCATCCTGGACTTCGTCGACCTGGCGGAGGACGACCCGCAGCGCGAGCGGATGTTCTCCGAGCACCTGTACTGCCCGTACGACGACCTGTCGTTCGAGGAGCTGGAGCCGCGCTCCTTCTCCTTCAACTCGCCCTTCGGCGCCTGCCCCGACTGCACCGGCATCGGCTCCCGCATGGAGGTCGACCCCGAGCTGATCGTGCCGGACGAGGAGAAGTCGCTCGACGAGGGCGCCATCGCGCCGTGGACCGGCGGCATGTCCAAGGGCTACTTCGACCGCCTGGTGGACGGCCTCGCCACCGAGCTGGGCTTCCGCACCGACATCCCCTTCGCCGGGCTGCCCGCCCGCGCCAGGAAGGCCCTGCTCTACGGCCACAAGTCCGAGGTCAGGGTCGCGTACAAGAACCGGTACGGCCGCGAGCGGGTCTACAACGCCCAGTTCGAGGGCGCGATCCCGTTCGTCAAGCGGCGCCACCAGGACTCCGAGAGCGACTCCAGCCGGGAGCGCTTCGAGGGGTACATGCGCGAGGTGCCCTGCCCGACGTGCCACGGCAGCCGGCTCAAGCCGATCGTGCTGGCCGTCACGGTGATGGACCGCTCGATCGCCGACATCTCCGCGATGTCGATCAGCGACTGCGCGGAGTTCCTGGGCGCCATGAAGCTGGACGCCCGCGACAAGAAGATCGCCGAGCGGGTGCTCAAGGAGGTCAACGAGCGGCTGCGGTTCCTGGTCGACGTGGGCCTGGACTACCTCTCGCTGAACCGCGCCGCGGGCACCCTGTCCGGCGGCGAGGCCCAGCGCATCCGGCTGGCCACCCAGATCGGCTCCGGCCTGGTCGGCGTCCTGTACGTGCTGGACGAGCCCTCCATCGGCCTGCACCAGCGCGACAACCACCGGCTGATCGAGACCCTGGTCCGGCTGCGCGACCTCGGCAACACGCTGATCGTCGTCGAGCACGACGAGGACACCATCAAGACCGCCGACTGGGTGGTGGACATCGGCCCCGGCGCCGGCGAGCACGGCGGCAAGGTCGTCCACTCCGGCTCGCTCAAGGAGCTGCTGGTCAACGAGGAGTCCCTGACCGGCCAGTACCTGGCCGGCAAGCGGTCCATCCCCACCCCCGAGCTGCGCCGGCCGATCGACCGCAAGCGGCGGCTGACCGTGCACGGCGCCCGCGAGCACAACCTGCAGGACATCGACGTGGCCTTCCCGCTCGGTGTGCTCACCGCGGTCACCGGCGTCTCCGGCTCCGGCAAGTCCACGCTGGTCAACGACATCCTCTACACCCACCTGGCCCGCGAGCTGAACGGCGCGCGCGCCGTCCCCGGCCGGCACACCCGGGTCGACGGCGACGACCTGGTGGACAAGGTCGTGCACGTCGACCAGTCGCCGATCGGCCGCACCCCGCGGTCCAACCCGGCCACCTACACCGGTGTCTTCGACCACGTCCGGCGGCTGTTCGCCGAGACGATGGAGGCCAAGGTCCGCGGCTACCTGCCCGGCCGGTTCTCCTTCAACGTCAAGGGCGGCCGCTGCGAGAACTGCGCGGGCGACGGCACCATCAAGATCGAGATGAACTTCCTCCCGGACGTCTACGTCCCGTGCGAGGTGTGCCACGGCGCCCGGTACAACCGGGAGACGCTGGAGGTGCACTACAAGGGCAAGTCCATCGCCGAGGTGCTGGACATGCCCATCGAGGAGGCGCTCGACTTCTTCGAGGCGGTCCCGACCATCGCCCGCCACCTGCGCACCCTGCACGAGGTCGGGCTCGGGTACGTCCGGCTCGGCCAGTCCGCGCCGACGCTGTCCGGCGGCGAGGCGCAGCGCGTCAAGCTCGCCTCCGAGCTGCAGAAGCGCTCCACCGGCCGGACCGTCTACGTGCTGGACGAACCGACCACAGGTCTGCACTTCGAGGACATCAGCAAGCTCATCAGGGTGCTGTCCGGGCTGGTCGACAAGGGCAACACGGTGGTCGTCATCGAGCACAACCTCGACGTCATCAAGACCGCCGACTGGGTGATCGACATGGGCCCCGAGGGCGGCGGCGGCGGCGGTCTCGTGGTCGCCGAGGGCACCCCGGAGCAGATCGCCGGCGTCCCGGCCAGCCACACCGGCAAGTTCCTGCGGGACATCCTGAGCCCCGACGCGGTCAGTGACGCGGCGGTGCCCGCGCCCCGCAAGCGGGCGACCACGGCCAAGACCGCGACCGGCAAGGCGGCGGCCGCGAAGGCCGCGACGGCCAGGACCACGGCCGCCAAGGCCGCGACCGCCAAGTCGGCGAAGAAGACCGCGGCGCCCAGGAAGCGGGCGGCCGGCAAGGCGTCATGACCGCCGGACGGCGGCCGCCGGGCACCATGGTGGCCGCCGCACCGGCCGGCCCTTCGCCGGCCGCGGGCGGGTGGGGCTCCGAGGGGACCGGCAGGGTCGGCGCATAGAGTCGGGGGGCAAGATCCGGGCGGCTCCGCCGCCCGCCCCGTACCTCCTGGAGTGCACATGTCCACCGAACTCCCCGCCCGCCGCCGGACCGTCCTGCGCGGCGCCGCCCTCGCCTCGGTCGCCGGCGCCGCCGGCGCCGGTCTCACCGCCTGCGGCGCCAAGAAGAGCGGATCGTCGGACGGTCCGACCGCGGCCACCGACCTCGGCGCGGCGACGCAGGTCCCGGTCGGCGGCGCCCGGATCTTCCGTGAGGACAAGGTCGTGGTGTCGCAGCCGACGCAGGGCAGCTTCAAGGCGTTCAGCGCGGTCTGCACCCACCAGGGCTGCGTGCTGGACTCGGTGGACGGCACCACCGTCTCCTGCCCCTGCCACGGCAGCCAGTTCGACGCCGAGACCGGCGCGGTGGTCCAGGGCCCGGCGACCAGGGCGCTGCCCACCGTGAAGGTGGCCGAGGCGGGCGGCCGGCTGACCGCGGGCTGACCCGGGCCGCGCACCGCCGGGCGACCCCGACGTACCCCTGGGCGACCGGCGGCGGGACCGGAGATGTCGCGCCTCGCCAGTAGGGTGGGAGACATGGCAGACCCCAGCACGTACCGACCGAAGCCGGGCCAGATCCCCGACTCTCCCGGGGTCTACAAGTTCCGGGACGAGCACCGCCGGGTGATCTACGTGGGCAAGGCGAAGAGCCTGCGCGCGCGGCTGTCCTCGTACTTCCAGGACATCGCCAACCTGCACCAGCGGACCGCCACGATGGTCACCACCGCGGCCTCCGTGGAGTGGACGGTGGTCTCCACCGAGGTCGAGGCGCTGCAGCTGGAGTACTCCTGGATCAAGGAGTTCGACCCGCGGTTCAACGTCAAGTACCGCGACGACAAGAGCTATCCGTCGCTGGCCGTGACGATGAACGAGGAGTTCCCGCGGGTCCAGGTGATGCGCGGCCCCAAGCGCAAGGGCGTCCGCTACTTCGGCCCCTACGCGCACGCGTGGGCCATCCGGGAGACGGTCGACCTGCTGCTGCGCGTCTTCCCGGTCCGCACCTGTTCCGCCGGGGTGTTCAAGCGCTCCGCGCAGATCGGCCGCCCCTGCCTGCTCGGCTACATCGGCAAGTGCTCGGCGCCCTGCGTCGGCCGGGTCAGCCCCGAGGAGCACCGTGAACTCGCCGAGGAGTTCAGCGACTTCATGGCCGGCCACGCCGGCACGTACCTGCGCCGGCTGGAACAGCGGATGAAGGACGCGGCCGCCGCCATGGAGTACGAGCAGGCGGCGCGGCTGCGCGACGACCTGGAGGCGCTGCGCCGCGCCATGGAGAAGAACGCGGTGGTGCTCGCCGACGCCACCGACGCCGACCTGATCGCGGTCGCCGAGGACGAACTCGAAGCGGCCGTGCAGATCTTCCACGTCCGCGGCGGCCGGGTGCGCGGCCAGCGCGGCTGGGTCACCGACAAGGTCGAGGCGGTCGACACCGCGGGCCTGGTCGAGCACGCCGTCCAGCAGCTCTACGGCGACGAGAGCGGCGACGCCGAGCAGTCCGGCGGCAGTGGCGGCGTGCCCCGCGAGGTGCTGGTCCCGGCGCTGCCCGAGCCGGTCGAGCCGCTCGCCCAGTGGCTCTCCGAGCGGCGCGGCTCGCAGGTCAGCCTGCGGGTGCCGCAACGCGGCGACAAGAAGGACCTGATGGCCACCGTGCAGCGCAACGCGCAGCAGGCGCTCGCGCTGCACAAGACCAAGCGCGCCTCCGACCTCACCACGCGCTCGCGCGCGCTGGAGGAGATCGCCGCGGCCCTGGACCTGGACACCGCGCCGCTGCGCATCGAGTGCTACGACATCAGCCATCTGCAGGGCGACGACGTGGTGGCCTCGATGGTCGTCTTCGAGGACGGGCTGTCCCGCAAGAGCGAGTACCGGCGCTTCCAGATCAAGTCGTTCGCCGGCCAGGACGACGTCCGGTCCATGCACGAGGTGATCTCCCGCCGCTTCCGCCGCTACCTCCAGGAGAAGCAGCGGACCAGCGAGTGGGAGCAGCAGCCCGCGGCGACCGGCGAGGTCGCGGCGAACGGTGCGCCCGCGGCGGACCGGGAGGCCGCGCCGAGCGGCGAGGCCGTGGAGGCGGTGGGCGGGCCCATCGACCCGGACACCGGCCGGCCGCGCAAGTTCGCCTACCCGCCGCAGCTCGTGGTGGTCGACGGCGGGCAGCCGCAGGTCGCCGCGGCACGCCGGGCGCTGGAGGAGCTGGGCATAGACGACGTCGCCGTCTGCGGCCTGGCCAAGCGCCTGGAGGAGGTCTGGGTGCCCGGCGAGGACGACCCGGTGATCCTGCCCCGCACCAGCGAGGGCCTGTACCTGCTGCAGCGGGTGCGGGACGAGGCCCACCGCTTCGCCATCTCCTACCAGCGCAGCAAGCGCTCCAAGTCGATGAAGGCCGGCGCGCTGGACGCGGTGCCCGGACTCGGCGACACCCGCAGGCAGGCCCTGCTCAAGCACTTCGGCTCGCTCAAGCGGCTGCGCGCGGCGACCGTCGAGGAGATCTGCCAGGTCCCCGGGATCGGCCGCCACACGGCGGAGACGGTCGCCGCGGCCCTGGCGTCCGCGGCTCCGGCCGCACCCGCGGTGAACACCGCGACCGGCGAGATCATCGAGGACAGCGACGGGGCGACCCCCACGGCGACCCCGTCCGACCATCGGGGGAACAGCACATGAGCGAGCAGGACGAACAGGACGTCACCCATATGACCGGCGGAGGAGCGGGCGAGGCCGCGGAGGCCATCCCCGAACTGGTGATCATCTCCGGCATGTCCGGAGCCGGCCGCAGCACCGCGGCGAAGTGCCTGGAGGACCTCGGCTGGTTCGTGGTCGACAACCTCCCGCCGGCGCTCATTCCCACCATGGTCGACCTCGGCGCCCGCTCGCAGGGCAACGTGGCGCGGATCGCGGTGGTCGTGGACGTCCGCGGCCGGCAGTTCTTCGACAACCTCCGCGAGTCCCTCGCGGACCTGGCGACCCGCAGCGTCAAGCGGCGGGTGATCTTCCTCGAGGCGTCCGACGACGCGCTGGTCCGCCGGTTCGAGTCGGTCCGCCGCCCGCACCCGCTGCAGGGCTCGGGCCGGATCGTGGACGGCATCGCCGCCGAGCGCGACCTGCTGCGCGAACTGCGCGGCGACGCCGACCTGGTGATCGACACCTCCAGCCTCAACGTGCACGAGCTGCGGGCCAAGCTCGACGCGCAGTTCGCCGGCGAGGAGGAGCCGGAACTCCGGGCCACCGTGATGTCGTTCGGATTCAAGTACGGGCTGCCCGTCGACGCCGACCTGGTGGTGGACTGCCGCTTCCTGCCCAACCCGCACTGGGTGCCGGAGCTGCGCCCCTTCACCGGGCTCAACGACGAGGTCGCCACGTACGTGTTCAACCAGCCCGGCGCCAAGGAGTTCCTGGACCGGTACGCCGAGCTGCTGCACATCATCGCGGCGGGCTACCGTCGCGAGGGCAAGCGGTACGTGACCATCGCGGTCGGCTGTACCGGCGGCAAGCACCGCAGCGTGGCCATGTCGGAACGGCTCTCGGCGCGGCTGGCGGCGGACGGAGTGGAGACGGTGACGGTGCACAGGGACATGGGGCGCGAGTGATCATGACGGGTCGGCGGCGGCGCCGTACGGGACGTACCGGTACGGGCCGCCGCGCCGGGGTGCCGCCGAAGGTGGTCGCCCTCGGCGGCGGCCACGGCCTCGCCGCCTCGCTCGCCGCGCTGCGCCGGATCACCGGCGACCTGACCGCGGTGGTCACGGTGGCCGACGACGGCGGCTCCAGCGGGCGGCTGCGCACCGAGATGGGGGTGCTGCCGCCCGGCGACCTGCGCAAGGCGCTGGCCGCGCTGTGCGGCGACGACGAGTGGGGCCGCACCTGGGCCAAGGTCGTCCAGCACCGCTTCGTCAGCGGCGGCGACCTGCACGGCCACGCGGTCGGCAACCTGCTCATCGTCGCCCTGTGGGAACAGCTCAACGACGAGGTGGCCGCGCTGGAGTGGGTCGGCCGGCTGCTCGGCGCGCACGGCCGGGTGCTGCCGATGTCCGCGGTGCCGCTGGACCTGCACGCCATCGTCCGCGGCCACGACCCGGCCGACCCCGACGCCGTCTCGACGGTGCGCGGCCAGGCGACGGTCGCGCTGACCCCCGGCGAGGTGCAGGAGGTCCAGTTGGTGCCGGCCGACCCGCCGGCGGTGCCGGAGGCCGTCCAGGCGGTGCTGGACGCCGACTGGGTGGTGCTCGGCCCCGGCTCCTGGTTCTCCTCGGTCATCCCGCACCTGCTGGTCCCGGAGTTGGCCGACGCGCTGATGACGACCAGGGCGCGCCGGGTGCTCACGCTGAACCTCGCGCCGCAACCCGGCGAGACCGAAGGATTTTCTCCGCAGCGTCACTTGGAGGTTTTGGGCCGACACGCCCCTAAACTCACCATCGACGTGGTTCTCGCCGACGAGGCCGCCGTACCCGACCGATCCAGCCTCGAAGAGGCCGCGGAGCGGTTGGGCGCCACGGTCGAGCTCGCGCCGGTCGCCGCCCCCGACGGGCCGCGGCACGACCCGGAGTCGTTGGCCGCCGCGTATGACCGGATTTTTCGTATGCGTGGAAGGATCGGCCCATGGCGATGACGGCAGCGGTGAAGGACGAGATCTCCCGGCTTCCCGTCACCCGGACCTGCTGCCGCAAGGCGGAGGTCTCGTCGATCCTGCGCTTCGCGGGCGGCCTCCACCTGGTGAGCGGCCGGATCGTGATCGAGGCGGAGCTGGACACCGGGATCGCGGCGCGACGGCTGCGCAAGGACATCCTGGAGATCTTCGGCCACGCCTCGGACCTGGTGGTGATGGCCCCCGGCGGGCTGCGCCGCGGCAGCCGGTACGTGGTCAGGGTCGTCGCGGGCGGCGACCAGCTGGCCCGGCAGACCGGCCTGGTGGACGGCCGCGGCCGCCCGATCCGCGGGCTGCCCCCGCAGGTGGTCTCCGGCGCGACGTGCGACGCGGAGGCGGCCTGGCGCGGCGCCTTCCTCGCCCACGGCTCGCTGACCGAGCCCGGCCGCTCGTCGTCGCTCGAGGTGACCTGCCCCGGCCCTGAGGCGGCGCTGGCGCTGGTCGGCGCGGCCCGCAGGCTGCAGATCCCGGCCAAGGCCCGCGAGGTGCGCAACGTGGACCGGGTGGTGGTCAGGGACGGCGACGCGATCGGCGCGCTGCTCACCCGGCTCGGCGCCCACGACTCGGTGCTGGCCTGGGAGGAGCGGCGGATGCGCCGCGAGGTGCGGGCCACCGCGAACCGGCTGGCCAACTTCGACGACGCGAACCTGCGCCGCTCCGCGCGCGCCGCGGTCGCCGCGGGCGCCCGGGTACAGCGCGCGCTGGAGATCCTCGGCGAGGAGGTGCCCGAGCACCTCGCGGCGGCCGGCCGGCTGCGGATGGACCACAAGCAGGCGTCGCTGGAGGAGTTGGGCTCCCTCGCGGAGCCGCCGCTGACCAAGGACGCGGTGGCCGGCCGGATCAGGCGGCTGCTCGCGATGGCCGACAAGCGGGCCTCCGACCTCGGGATGCCGGGCACCGAGGCGAGCCTCACCGAGGAGATGGTGGGCTGACCGCCCCCCTGCGACCCCCGCGCCCCCCTGCGGCCCGCACCGCACCGCAGCGACGCCGCGCCGCCCCCGGTCGCCCGCGGCCTCGGGGCCCGGTCCCGGACCGGGCCGCCGGCGCCGCCCGGGGGGTGGCCGGCCGATGTCACCCCGCGCACCTCGGCGAGGTAGGGTCAGCAGTGGTCGGGGACATCCCATATTTCGCAGCCGGAGAGGGACTCCGGCGAATGAGCGAGGAGATCGGTTCGTGACGATCCGGGTAGGCATCAACGGCTTCGGCCGCATCGGGCGTAACTTCTTCCGCGCCATCCTGGAGCAGGGTGCGGACATCGAGATCGTGGCGGTCAACGACCTGGGTGACACCGCGACCACGGCGCACCTGCTGAAGTACGACACCATCCTGGGGCGCCTCAAGGCCGAGGTCACCCACACCGCCGACACCATCACCGTCGACGGCCGCACCATCAAGGTGCTGGCCGAGCGCGACCCCGCCGCCATCAAGTGGGGCGAGCTGGGCGTCGACGTGGTGATCGAGTCGACGGGCATCTTCACCAAGGCCGCCGACGCCGGCAAGCACCTCGCCGGCGGCGCGAAGAAGGTCATCATCTCGGCGCCCGCCACCGACGAGGACATCACCATCGTCATGGGCGTCAACCAGGACAAGTACGAACCCGCCAAGCACAACATCATCTCCAACGCCTCCTGCACCACGAACTGCGTGGCGCCGATGGCGAAGGTGCTGCTGGAGAACTTCGGCATCGTCAAGGGCCTGATGACGACGGTCCACGCGTACACGAACGACCAGCGGATCCTGGACTTCCCGCACAAGGACCTGCGCCGCGCCCGCGCCGCCGCGGAGAACATCATCCCGACCACCACGGGAGCCGCGAAGGCCACCGCGCTGGTCATCCCCGAGCTCCAGGGCAAGCTCGACGGCATGGCCATGCGGGTGCCGGTGCCGACCGGCTCGGTCACCGACCTGGTGGTCGACCTCGAGCGCGAGGTCACCAAGGACGAGGTCAACGCGGCCTTCCAGAAGGCGGCCGAGGGCCAGCTCAAGGGCCTGCTGGAGTACACCGAGGACGCCATCGTCTCCTCGGACATCGTCAACACCCCGGCGTCGTGCACCTTCGACTCCTCCCTGACCATGGTCCAGGGCAAGACCGTGAAGGTCATCGGCTGGTACGACAACGAGTGGGGCTACTCCAACCGCCTCGTGGACCTCGCGGTCTACGTCGGCGGTCAGCTCTGATCGCGCGGCACCGCAGCAGACACCGCACAGCGAGGTGAGTGACAGGGTCCGGACCGGGCGCGAGGGCGCGCCCACCGGGCCCTGTTCGCATGCCGCGTCCGCACACCCCAGTCGTACCCGCATCCACAGGAGACCGTGAAGATGAAGACGATCGACGACCTGATCGCGCAGGGGCAGGTCGAAGGCCGGCGGGTGTTCGTCCGCGCCGACCTGAACGTGCCGCTGTCGGGCGGCGAGATCACCGACGACGGGCGCATCCGCGCCGCCGTCCCCACCATCACCCGGCTCGCCGAGGCCGGCGCGAAGGTGATCGTCGCCTCCCACCTGGGCCGCCCCAAGGGCGAGCCCGACCCGCAGTTCTCGCTCGCGCCGGTCGCCGCACGCCTCGGCGAACTGCTCGGCGCCGAGGTCGCCTTCGCCGCCGACACCGTGGGCGACAGCGCCCGCGCGACGGTCGACGCGCTGCCCGCGGGGCGGGTCGCGCTGCTGGAGAACCTGCGCTTCAACGCCGGGGAGACCGCCAAGGACGACGCCGAGCGCGGCGCCTTCGCCGACGAACTGGCCGCGCTCGCCGACACCTACGTCGGCGACGGCTTCGGCGCGGTGCACCGCAAGCACGCCTCCGTCTACGACCTCCCGGCCCGGCTCCCGCACGCCGCGGGCGGTCTGATCGCGACCGAGGTCGGGGTGCTGAAGAAGCTCACCGAGGACGTCGCCCGGCCGTACGCCGTGGTGCTCGGCGGCTCGAAGGTCTCCGACAAGCTCGGCGTCATCGACCACCTGCTGGAGAAGGCCGACCGCATCCTGGTCGGCGGCGGCATGGTCTTCACCTTCCTCAAGGCGCAGGGCCACGAGGTCGGCAAGAGCCTGCTCCAGGAGGACCAGCTGCCGGCCGTCCGCGAGTACCTGGAGCGGGCGAAGGCCAAGGGCGTGGAGTTCGTGCTGCCGGTCGACGTGATCGGCGCCACGGAGTTCCCCGACCTGAAGACCAAGGCGCCCTCCTCGCCGGTCACCGCGGCCGCGGACGCCATCCCGGCGGACCTGATCGGCCTGGACATCGGCCCGCGGTCGCGCACGCTCTTCGCCGAGAAGCTGGCCGACGCCGCCACCGTGTTCTGGAACGGCCCGATGGGCGTCTTCGAGCACCCCGACTTCGCCGACGGCACCCGCGCGGTCGCGCAGGCGCTGATCGACAGCCCCGGCTTCACCGTGGTCGGCGGCGGCGACTCCGCCGCGGCGGTGCGCATCCTCGGCTTCGACGAGAACGCTTTCGGCCATATTTCCACCGGCGGCGGCGCCAGCCTGGAATACCTCGAAGGCAAGACCCTGCCCGGTCTCGCCGCACTGGAGAAGTGACAGCAGCCATGACTGAGAGCACCCGCACCCCGCTGATGGCGGGCAACTGGAAGATGAACCTCAACCACCTCGAGGCCATCGCACACGTCCAGAAGCTCGCCTTCGCGCTCACCGACAAGGACTTCGCCGAGGTCGAGGTGGCCGTCCTGACGCCCTTCACCGACCTGCGGTCCGTGCAGACCCTCGTCGACGGCGACAGGCTGAAGATCAAGTACGGCGCGCAGGACATCTCCGCGCACGACTCCGGCGCCTACACCGGTGAGACCTCCGGCCCGATGCTGGCCAAGCTGAAGTGCGCGTACGTCGCCGTCGGGCACTCCGAGCGGCGCCAGTACCACGCCGAGGACGACGCCGTCGTCAACGCCAAGGTGAAGGCGGCCTTCAAGCACGGCCTGACCCCGATCCTGTGCGTCGGCGAGGGCCTGGACGTGCGCAAGGCCGGCCAGCAGGTCCCCTACACCCTCGCCCAGCTCGACGGCGCCCTCAAGGGCGTGGCCGCCGAGCAGGCCGCGACCGTCGTGGTCGCCTACGAGCCGGTCTGGGCGATCGGCACCGGCGAGGTCGCCACCCCCGAGGACGCCCAGGAGGTCTGCGGGGCGATCCGCGGCCGGCTGGCCGAGCTGTACGACCAGGCGCTGGCCGACGGCGTTCGCATCCAGTACGGCGGCTCGGTCAAGGCCGGCAACGTGGCCGCGATCATGGCCCAGCCGGACGTGGACGGCGCCCTGGTGGGCGGGGCCGCGCTGGACGCCGAGGAGTTCGTCAAGATCGTCCGCTTCCGCGACCAGTGAACTCCGCCGGACAGTGAAGTACCCTGGCGGGGCCGGACGGCGTCACCGTGCCGCCCGGCCCCGTGCCGTATCCGTGTAGTGCCGTCCTTGCAGTCGAGAGAGTTGGTCCAGCCGTGGTCATCGGGTTCTCCATCGCCCTCATCGTTTTCAGCCTGCTGCTCCTGCTGCTCGTGCTCATGCACAAGGGGAAGGGCGGCGGCCTCTCGGACATGTTCGGCGGTGGCATGCAGTCCTCCGTCGGCGGCTCCTCGGTGGCCGAGCGCAACCTCGACCGCATCACGGTGGTCATCGGGCTGCTCTGGTTCGCCTGCATCATCACGCTCGGCCTGGTGATGAAGTTCCAGAAGTAGGCGGGAGCGTGCTGCGCGCGAGGTCCGATTCCCGCCCTTTCGGGGAGAATTGACGCCCCGTCGTGAACGCGACTTATCCAGGACTTATCATGGAAGCGCGTCTTGGGATACCGTGCCCTTTCCCCGCTTCGCGCGGGGGGTACGAACGGTCTCCGTAGGGGCGACCTCGCAGCACGACGCAGCACCATCACGCAGGGAGTTACGACCGTGGCAAGTGGCAACGCGATCCGAGGCAGTCGGGTCGGAGCGGGGCCGATGGGAGAGGCCGAGCGCGGCGAGTCCGCGCCGCGGCTGCGCATCTCCTTCTGGTGCTCCAACGGGCATGAGACCCAGCCCAGCTTCGCCAGCGACGCGCAGATCCCGGAGACCTGGGACTGCCCCCGCTGCGGCTTCCCGGCCGGGCAGGACGAGGAGAACCCGCCGGCGCCGCCGCGGACCGAGCCCTACAAGACGCACCTGGCGTACGTACGGGAGCGCCGCTCGGCCGCCGACGGCGAGGCGATCCTCGCCGAGGCGCTCGCCAAGCTCCGCGGCGAGATCTAGCGACCGACGGCCGGCAGCCGCGCCCTTCCGCGCGGACGCCGGCCTTTTCGGCTTCCACGGGCCGCACGGGTCGCCGGTCGGCCGCCGAAGGGTCGCCGGAGCCGGTCCGGCGGCTCAGCGCCGGCGGGGGCGGGCCGCGTGGCCGTCGGCGATGTGGGACGTCAACGCGATGGACGCGGTCGCGCGCTCGTAGGTGAGCTGGGCCACGCGCGCGTACAGGCAGTCCACGATGAGCAGCACCGAGTGCCGGGTGCCGAAGTTGCCCCGCCGGAAGCTCGTCTCGCCGGAGAAGGACGTCAGCCTCACGTCCGCGGCCTGGGCGACGGGCGAGCGCAGGTCGCCGGTGACGGCCACGGTCGCGGCGCCGCGCTCCGCGGCCAGCAGCAGCGGCTCCAGGACCTCGCGGGTGGCGCCGGAGTGGGAGACCGCCACGACCGCGTCCGAGGGCGTCAGCAGCGCCGCTGAGGTCTCCGCGGCGTGCACCTCGGTCCAGGCGTGGGCGGCGCAGCCGATGCCGAAGAGCCGGGCCTGCATCTCGTGGGCGACGATCCCCGAGCCGCCCACCCCGTACACGTCGATCCTGCGGGCCCTGGCCAGCGCCTGGGCGGCCCGTTCCAGCGCCTCCCGGTCGAGCAGCTCCGCGGTGTGCCGCAGCGCCCGCAGATCGGCCTCCGCGACCACGCCGATGACCTGGTCGAGAGCGTCGTCGGGGCCGATCTGCGGGCCGAGCGCGGCGCTCGGCGGCTCCTCCGCCTCGGCCCTGCCCTGCTCCTGCGCCAGCTCGATCAGCAGCTGCTGGTAGGACTCCAGGCCCAGCGCGCGGCAGAACCGGGTCACGGTGGCCTGCGAGGTGCCGGTGCGGCGGCCCAGCTCGGCCGCCGAGCCGTGGGTGGCCGCGGCCGGGTCGGCGAGCACCAGCTCGCCCACCTTGCGCAGCGACCCGGACATCCGGGGCAGCTCGGAGCGGATCCGGGCGGTGATCATGACGGCTCGTCTCCTCGGGTGGTCCCGTTCGGGCTTGTGCGCGGTGAATACTTCAACCACCATGCGGGGTGATGAGTGAAATCTACAACCGGCCGCTGGTGATCGGCATCGACGCGGGCGGCACCAGCAGCCGGGCCTGCCTGGCCGAGGCGCGGATCGGCGGCGCGGTGCTCGGCCGCGGCGCCGGCGGCCCCGGGAACGCGCTGACCGTCGGCCGCGCCGACCTGACCCGGCATCTGACCGACGCGGTCGCCGGCGCGGTGCCGCCCGGCCTTCGCGGCCAAGTGGCGGCGGTCTTCGGCGGCTTCGCCGGCGCCGCCGAGGGCCTGGGCGGTGAGCGCGGCCACGGGCTCGCGGTGTCCTGCCTGCGCGACGCGCTCGCCGCGAACGGCATCACCGGCGCGGCCGTCGGCGTCGGCGGCGACACCGAGGTCGCGCTGGCCTCCGCGCCCGGCGCGCCGGCGGACGGGCTGGTGCTGATCGCCGGCACCGGGGCGATCAGCACCCGGCTGACGGGCGGCCGTCGGGCCGCCGTGGTCGACGGCCACGGCTGGCTGCTCGGCGACGAGGGCAGCGGCTACTGGCTGGGCGGCCACGCGGTGCGCCGCGCGCTGGAGGCGCTCGACGGGCGCGGGCCGTGGACCGCGCTGGTCGGCCTGGTCGCCGCGCACTACCTGGGGGAGCAGGCCGCGGGCGTCGGTCCCGCCGCCGGCTTCGAGCGCCGCCACGAACTGGGCGAGGGCATCGTCACCCGGGCCTACGGCGAGCCGCCGGCCGCCCTCGCGCGGCTCAGCCGGGCGGCCGTCACAGCGGCCGGGCAGGGCGACGAAGCCGCGCTGCGGCTGCTCGACGAGGCGGCCGGGCTGCTGGCCGGCACGGTCGCCGCGCTGGGCCCGCGGGCCGGCGAGCCGCTGGTGCTGACCGGCGGCCTGCTCGGCCCGGAGGGCCCGCTGCTCTCGCGCGTCACCGCCCGGCTGGCCGGACACGCGCTGCACCTGCATCCGACCTCCGACGGCACCACGGGCGCCGCCGCACTCGCCTGCCGGCTGCGCTGACCGCCGGCGACCGCCGGCGGCCGGCCCGCCAGCCTCCTTGACGTCCAGCGTTGGTTCGATGTTTCATCGACATGTCATACGGTTGGTTCAATCAACCGAAGATCACCACTTTCGCAGAGGGGCCGGCCATGGCCGACGTACAGATCAGCGCCGCCGCGTTCGCCGACGAGGGCCGGGCGGCCGTCGAGCGGGCGATCGGGGCGAACAAGGACGCGGTGGCCGCGGCCGGCCGACTCTTCGCCGACAGCGTGGCCGCCGACGGCGTGATCCACGGCTTCGGCACGGGCCACTCGCAGGCCACCGTGCTGGAGATCGTCGGCCGGGCCGGCGGCTTCATCCCGACCAACCGGATCGGCCTGTCCGACCTGGTGCTGCGCGGCGGCGAGGACCGCTCGGTGCTGGGCGACCCGCTGCTGGAGCGCTCACCCGGGCTGGCCCGGCGGCTGTACGAGCTGGCCGAGCCGCGCCCGCAGGACGTCTTCGTGATCGTGTCGAACTCCGGCGTCAACAACTCGATCGTCGACATGGCGCTGCACGTCAAGGAGGCCGGGCACCCGCTGGTCGCGCTCACCTCGCTCACCCACACCCGCGCGGTGCCCGCGCTGCACCCCAGCGGCCGGCGGCTGGCCGACATCGCCGACGCGGTGCTCGACAACTGCGCCCCGGCCGGCGACGCGCTGCTGCCGCTGCCCGACGGGAACGCGCTGTGCGGGGTGTCCACCATCACCTCCGCGCTGCTGGTGCAGATGGTCGTCGCCGAGGCGGTCGGCCTGCTCGTCGCCGAGGGCAAGGACGCGCCCGTCTACGTCTCGGCGAACCTGCCCGGCGGCCACGAGCGCAACGTGGTGCTGGAGGAGCACTACGCCGGGCGGCTGCACCGCGGGGGCTTCTGATCTCCCCGCGTCTCGTCCTGGCGCCTCATCAATTAGCGTGGGAACCGCAGCGAGGACGAGGAGAAGTGGACTGATGTCCGATACGAACGCGCAGGGCACCCCCAGGCTCGACCGGCGCCCCGAGTGGCACGCGCTCGCCAAGCACCGCGAGGAGCTGGCGGACGCCCATCTGCGGGAGCTGTTCGACCGCGACCCCGAGCGGGGCAGCCGCTACACGCTCCAGGTGGGCGACCTCCACCTGGACTACTCCAAGCAGCTCGTCACCGACGAGACGCTGCGGCTGCTGCGCGAACTGGCCGCCGCGACGGGGGTGTCCGAGCTTCGGGACGCGATGTTCCGCGGCGACCGGATCAACGTCACGGAGGACCGCGCGGTGCTGCACACCGCGCTGCGCGCCCCGCAGTCGTCGACCGTCGAACTCGACGGCCGGAACGTCGTGCCGGCCGTGCACGCGGTGCTCTACAAGATGACGCAGTTCACCGACCGGGTCCGGTCCGGCGAGTGGACCGGCCACACCGGCAAGCGGATCAGGAACGTCGTCAACATCGGCATCGGCGGCTCCGACCTCGGGCCGGCGATGGCCTACGAGGTGCTGCGGCCGTACACCGACCGCGGCCTGACGGTCCGGTTCGTCTCCAACGTGGACGGCGCGGACCTGCACGAGGCGGTCCGCGACCTGGACGCCGCCGAGACGCTCTTCATCGTGGCGTCCAAGACGTTCACCACCATCGAGACCATCACCAACGCCACCTCGGCCCGCCAGTGGCTGCTCGGGCAGCTCGGCGCCGGCGACGAAGCGGTGGCCAAGCACTTCGTGGCGCTGTCCACCAACGCCGAGAAGGTCGCCGACTTCGGCATCGACACCCAGAACATGTTCGAGTTCTGGGACTGGGTCGGCGGCCGCTACTCCTACGACTCGGCGATCGGCCTGTCGCTGATGCTGGCCATCGGCCCGGAGGCGTTCCGCGACATGCTCGCCGGATTCCACCTGGTCGACGAGCACTTCAGGACCGCGCCGCCCGAGCAGAACGTGCCGCTGCTGCTCGGCCTGCTCGGCGTCTGGTACGGCGGCTTCCACGACGCGCAGTCGCACGCGGTGCTGCCCTACAGCCACTACCTGAGCCGCTTCACCGCCTACCTCCAGCAGCTCGACATGGAGTCCAACGGCAAGTCGGTGGACCGCGACGGCAACCCGGTGGACTGGCAGACCGGCCCGGTGGTGTGGGGCACGCCCGGCACCAACGGCCAGCACGCGTACTACCAGTTGCTGCACCAGGGCACCAAGCTCATCCCGGCGGACTTCATCGGCTTCGCCCGGCCGATCGCCGAACTCGGGCCGCTGGCCGGCCAGCACGACCTGCTGATGGCGAACTTCTTCGCCCAGACCCAGGCGCTGGCCTTCGGCAAGACCCCGGACGAGGTACGGGCCGAGGGCGTCGCCGAGGAACTGGTCCCGCACAAGACCTTCCGCGGCAACCACCCCACCACGACGATCCTCGCCACCGAGCTGACCCCGTCGGTGCTGGGCCAGCTGGTCGCGCTCTACGAGCACAAGGTCTTCGTGCAGGGCGCGATCTGGAACATCGACTCCTTCGACCAGTGGGGCGTCGAGCTGGGCAAGGTGCTCGCCAAGCGCGTCGAGCCCGCGCTGAGCGAGGGCGCCGACGTGCCGGGCCTGGACCCGAGCACCGTCGCGCTGGTCGCCAAGTACCGCGAGCTGCGCGGCCGCTGACGGCAGCGGCCGGCGGCGGAACGCCGAAGGGGGGCGCGGTGACCCGCGCCCCCCTTCGGCATGGCGGTACAACGGCGGCGTGTCCTACGACGAGGCCGCCGGATACAGGTCGGCCGGCAGCTTCGAGGCCGCCGCCCGGTCCAGCAGCCACAGCGTGCGGGAGCGTCCGTACGCCCCCGACGCCGGTGCCTGCACCTCGCCGGGGGAGGACAGGGCCAGGGCGACCGCCCCCGCCTTGTCCTCGCCGCCCGCGAGCAGCCACACCTCGCGGGCCGCGCGGATCGCCGGGAAGGTCAGCGAGATCCGCAGCGGCGGCGGCTTCGGCGAGCCGTGCACGCCCACCACCGTCAGCACCGACTCCCGCGCCGCGGGGTGCTCCGGGAAGAGCGACGCGACATGCGTGTCGGGGCCGACACCGAGCATCAGCACGTCGAACGCCGGCACCCTGGCGTGGTCCTCCGGCCCGGCCGCCGCCGCCAGCTCCGTCGCGTAGGCCGCCGCGGCGGCCTCCACGTCCGAGCCGTAGGCGCCGTCCGAGGCGGGCATCGCGTGCACCCGCGCCGGGTCCAGCGGCACCGCGTCCAGCAGCGCCTCGCGGGCCTGGGTGAGGTTGCGCTCCGCGTCGCCTTCGGGGAGGAACCGCTCGTCGCCCCACCACAGGTCCAGGTGCGCCCAGTCCACCGCGTCCCGCGCGGGGGACCCGGCGAGCGCGGCGAGCAGCCCGTTGCCGTTGCGGCCGCCGGTCAGCACGATCGACGCGGACCCCCTGGCCGACTGGGCGTCCACGATCTTCGTGATCAGCCGCGCCGCCGCGGCCTCGGCCATCAGCTCCTTGTCGCGGTGCACGACCACCTGCGGCGTGCTCACTTCGCCTGCGCCTTCTGCGCGTCCGCCGGCTTCGCCGCGGTCTTCTTCGCCGGAGACGCCTTCTTCGCGGCCGGCTCCGGCCCGCTGCCGGGGTTCTCGGGGTGGCTCAGGTGCTTGACCCCGAACTGGACCGTGGCGCGGTATATGTCGTCCGGGTCCAGCCGGCGCAGCTCCTCCGAGATCAGCTCGGCGGTCTCCCGCCGCTTCAGCGCCACGTGCCGGTCCGGCTGGCCGGGCATCGCCAGCTCGGCGAGCGCCCCGTCCGCGCGGTCCAGGCAGATCTCGCCGTCCGCGGTGGTCAGCCGGGCCGCGGTGATGCCGGGGCCGTCGGAGACCCGCCGCTCCACCGGCACCCCGAGCCGGTCCGCCAGCCACAGGGCCAGCAGCTCGGTGCTCGGGTTGTACGCCTCGCCCTCCACGACCGCCGAGGCGATCGCGGTGTGCTTCTGGTCCAGCGCCGCGGCCAGCATCGAGCGCCAACCGGTGATCCGGGTCCAGGCCAGGTCGGTGTCGCCGGGGGCGTAGGTGTCCGCCCGCACGCCCAGCGCCCTGACCGGGTCCTCCGACGCGGCGGCGTCGGTGATCCGCCGCTGGCCGAGCCGGCCCAGCGGGTCGGCCGACGGGTTCTCCGGGCCGTCCTCGGGCCACCACAGCACCACCGGCGCGTCCGGCAGCAGCAGCGGCAGCACCACCGACTCGGCGTGGCCGGCCAGCTCGCCGTGCATCCGCAGCACGACGGTCTCGCCGGTGCCCGCCTCCGAGCCGACCAGCACCTCCGCGTCCAGCCGGGTCAGCGCCCGGTCGCGCGGCGAGCGGCCGGGCCGCTTGATGACCACCAGGATGCGGGACGGGTGCTCCTTGGACGCCTCGGTGGCGGCCCGCAGCGCGTCGTAGGCGCTGCCCTCGTCGGTGACGATGACCAGGGTCAGCACCATGCCGACCGCGGGCGTGCCGATCGCCCGCCGGGCGTGGATCAGCCCGGCGTTGATCTTCGAGGAGTTCGTGTCCGTCAGGTCGATCTTCATGGCCGGCGCCAGCTCCTGCCGTCTCGTGCGAGCATCTCGTCCGCCTCGGCCGGCCCCCACGTGCCCGAGGCGTACTGCGCGGGCTTGCCGTGCTTGTCCCAGTACGCCTCGATCGGGTCGAGGATGTTCCAGGACAGCTCGACCTCCTGGTGGCGCGGGAAGAGGTTGGCGTCGCCGAGCAGCACATCCAGGATGAGCCGCTCGTACGCCTCGGGGCTGGACTCGGTGAACGACTCGCCGTAGGCGAAGTCCATCGACACGTCCCGGACCTCGGTGGAGGTGCCCGGCACCTTGGAGCCGAACCTGACCGTCACGCCCTCGTCCGGCTGCACCCGGATGACCAGCGCGTTCTCGCCCAGCTCCTCGGTGGCGCCGGACTCGAACGGCAGGTACGGGGCCCGCTTGAAGACCACCGCGATCTCGGTGACCCGGCGGCCCAGCCGCTTGCCGGTGCGCAGGTAGAACGGCACTCCCGCCCAGCGGCGGTTGTTGATCTCCAGCTTGATCGCCGCGTAGGTGTCGGTCTTGGACTTGGGGTCGATGCCCTCTTCCTCCAGGTAGCCGAGCACCTCCTGGCCGCCCTGCCAGGCGTGCGCGTACTGGCCGCGCACGGTGTGCTCGCCCAGGTCCCCCGGGAGCACGACCGCGCCCAGCACCTTGAGCTTCTCCGCGGTGAGCGCCTTGGGGTGGAAGGAGCCGGGCTCCTCCATCGCGGTCAGCGCCAGCAGCTGCAGCAGGTGGTTCTGGATGACGTCGCGGGCCGCGCCGATGCCGTCGTAGTACCCGGCCCGGCCGCCGATGCCGATGTCCTCGGCCATGGTGATCTGCACGTGGTCCACGTAGGACCGGTTCCAGATCGGCTCGTACATCGTGTTGGCGAACCGCAGCGCCAGGATGTTCTGGACGGTCTCCTTGCCCAGGTAGTGGTCGATCCTGAAGACCTCGTTGGGCGGGAAGACGTCGTGCACGATCTTGTTGAGCTGCTGGGCGCTGGCCAGGTCGTGGCCGAACGGCTTCTCGATGACGGCGCGCCGCCACGACTCGCCGCTGCCCTGCGACAGCCCGTGCTTCTTCAGCTGCTGCACCACGTTGGGGAAGAACTTCGGCGGCACGGACAGGTAGAACGCGAAGTTGCCGCCGGTCCCGCGGGCCTTGTCCAGGTCCTCGATGGTCGACTTCAGCTGCTCGAACGCCTTGTCGTCGTCGAAGTCGCCCTGCACGAAGCGGCAGCCCTCGGCGAGCTGCTGCCACACCTCCTCGCGGAAGGGCGTGCGGGCGTGCTCCTTGACCGCGTCGTGCACCTCCTGGGCGAAGTCCTCGTTCTCCCAGGAGCGGCGGGCGAAGCCGACCAGCGCGAAGCCGGGCGGCAGCAGGCCGCGGTTGGCCAGGTCGTACACCGCGGGCATCAGCTTCTTGCGCGACAGATCGCCGGTCACACCGAAGATGACCAGGCCCGAGGGGCCCGCGATCCGCGGCAGCCGCCGGTCCAGCGGGTCCCTCAGCGGATTTCCGGCAGCGGCCGGAACGTCGGTGGTCAACTCACACCTCCGAGGGAGCGAGCCGTTCGAGTTCCGCCTTGGTCGAGTCGAGCAGCTCGTTCCACGCGCCCTCGAACTTCTCGACGCCCTCGTCCTCGAGCACCTGCACCACGTCGTCGTACGACACGCCGACCGCCTCAAGGGCGTCCAGCTCGGCGCGCGCCTGCTCGTAGGTGCCGTGCACCCGGTCGCCGGCGATCCGGTCCTGCTGCTCGGTGGCCTCCATGGTGGCCTCCGGCATGGTGTTCACCGTGTTCGGCGCGACCAGCTCGTAGACGTACAGGTCGGCCGGGTAGGCCGGGTCCTTCACGCCGGTGGAGGCCCACAGCGGGCGCTGCTTGTTCGCGCCGGCCTTCTCCAGGGCGGCCCAGCGGTCGGAGGAGAAGACCTCCTCGTACGCCTGGTAGGCCAGCCGCGCGTTGGCGACGGCGGCCTTGCCCTTGAGCGCCTTGGCCTCGTCGCCGCCGATCTTCTCCAGCCGCTTGTCGATCTCGGTGTCCACCCGGGAGACGAAGAACGACGCGACGGAGTGGATCTCCTCCAGGTCCAGGCCGGCCGCCTTGGCCTTCTCCAGACCGGTCAGGTAGGCGTCCATCACCTCGCGGTAGCGCTCCAGCGAGAAGATCAGCGTGACGTTGACGCTGATGCCCAGGCCGATCGTCTCGGCGATGGCGGGGATGCCCGCGCGCGTCGCCGGGATCTTGATCAGCGTGTTCGGGCGGTCCACCAGCCAGGCCAGCTGCTTGGCCTCGGCGACGGTCGCCCGTGTCTCGTGCGCCAGCCGCGGGTCGACCTCGATGGAGACCCGGCCGTCCTGGTGGCCGCTGGCCTCCCAGACCGGCCGCAGGATGTCCGCGGCGTCGCGGACGTCGGCGGTGGTGATCATCCGGATGGCCTCCTCGACGGTCAGCCGGCGGGCCGCGAGGTCCTTCAACTGGCCGTCGTAGCCGTCGCCCTGGGAGATCGCCTTCTGGAAGATCGACGGGTTGGTGGTCACACCGACCACGTGCTGCTGGTCGATCAGCTCCGCCAGGTTGCCGGACGTGATCCGCTTGCGCGACAGGTCGTCCAGCCAGATCGCGACGCCTTCGTCGGAGAGGCGCTTGAGTGCGTCTGTCATGGGAATTGCATCTCCTGAATAGTCGTGTACCAGCGTCAGCGATCGACGGCGGCGAGAGATTCCCTGGCCGCGGCGGCCACCGCTTCGGGGGTGAAACCGAACTCGCGGAACAGCACCTTCGCGTCCGCGGAGGCACCGAAGTGCTCCAGGCTGACGATCCGTCCGGCGTCGCCCACGTAGCGGTACCAGGTGAGCCCGATGCCGGCCTCGACCGCCACCCGGGCCCGCACCGACGGCGTCAGCACGCTGTCCTTGTACGCCTGGTCCTGCTCCTCGAACCACTCGACCGACGGCATCGACACCACCCGGGTCGGGACGCCCGCGGCCTGCAGCTCGTCCCGGGCGGCCACGGCCACCTGGACCTCCGAACCGGTGCCGATCAGGATCACCTGCGCCGGGCCGCCCTCGGCCTCGAACAGCACGTACCCGCCGCGCGCCGCGTCCTCGTTGCGGTCGTACACCGGCAGGCCCTGGCGGGAGAGCGCCAGGCCGTGCGGGGCGCCCTTGCCGTACACCTTCGTCCAGCGGCGGAGGATCTCCCGCCAGGCGATCACCGTCTCGTTGGCGTCCGCCGGGCGCACGACGTTCAGCCCGGGGATCGCGCGCAGCGAGGCCAGGTGCTCCACCGGCTGGTGGGTCGGGCCGTCCTCGCCGAGGCCGATCGAGTCGTGCGTCCAGACGTACGTCACCGGCAGGTGCATCAGCGCGGAGAGCCGCACCGCGTTGCGCATGTAGTCGGAGAAGACGAGGAACGTGCCGCCGTAGGCACGGGTGTTGCCGTGCAGCGTGATGCCGTTCAGCTCGGCGCCCATCGAGTGCTCGCGGATGCCGAAGTGGATGGTGCGGCCGTACGGGTCGGCGCCCGGCAGCGGGTTGCCCGCCGGCAGGAACGACGAGGTCTTGTCGATCGTGGTGTTGTTGGAGCCCGCCAGGTCCGCGGAGCCGCCCCACAGCTCGGGGATGACCGCGCCCAGCGCCTCCAGCACCTTGCCGGAAGCGGCGCGGGTGGCCAGGGACTTGCCGGTCTCGAAGGCCGGCAGGTGCGCCTCCCAGCCCTCGGGCAGCTCGGCGGCGTCGATCCGGTCGAAGAGCGCGGCGCGCTGCGGGTTGGCGGTCCGCCACTGCGCGTACGACTTCTCCCAGGAGGTCCGCGCCTCACGGCCGCGCTCGCCGACCGCGCGGGTGTGCGCGATGACCTCGTCGGCCACCGCGAAGTGCGCGTCCGGGTCGAAGCCGAGCACCTCCTTGGTGGCCCGCACCTCGTCCTCGCCGAGCGCGGAGCCGTGCGCCGCCTCGGTGTTCTGCGCGTGCGGGGCCGGCCAGGCGATGATCGAGCGGGCGGCGATGAAGGACGGCCGGTCGGTGACCGCCTTCGCGGCCTGCAGCGCGGCGAAGAGCGCCTGCGGGTCCAGGTCGCCGTTCTCCTTGGGCTGCACGCGCTGGACGTGCCAGCCGTACGCCTCGTACCGCTTGAGGGTGTCCTCGGAGACGGCGGTCTCGGTGTCGCCCTCGATGGAGATGTGGTTGTCGTCCCACAGCAGCACGAGGTTGCCGAGCTTCTGGTGCCCCGCCATCGAGGACGCCTCCGCGGAGATGCCCTCCTGCAGGCAGCCGTCGCCGGCGACGGCCCAGATCATGTGGTCGAACGGCGAGGTGCCGGGCGCCGCGTCCGGGTCGAACAGGCCGCGCTCGTAGCGGGCGGCCATGGCCATGCCGACGGCGTTGGCGACACCCTGGCCGAGCGGGCCGGTCGTGGTCTCCACGCCGGTGGTGTGGCCGTACTCCGGGTGGCCCGGGGTCTTGCTGCCCCAGGTCCTGAAGCCCTCCAGGTCCGTCAGCTCCAGGCCGTACCCGGCCAGGTAGAGCTGGGTGTAGAGGGTCAGGCTCGAATGGCCCGCGGAGAGCACGAAGCGGTCCCGGCCGGTCCAGTCGGCGTCCGCCGGGTCGTGCCGCATCACCTTCTGGAACAGCAGGTACGCCGCGGGGGCCAGGCTCATCGCCGTGCCGGGATGGCCGTTGCCGACCTTCTGCACGGCATCCATGGCGAGGACTCGGGCGGTGTCGACCGCACGCGCGTCCAGTTCGCTCCACTCAAGGTCTGTGGTGGTCGGCTGCTTGCTCACCCTGGGTCAGGGCTCCTCTCCACATGTCGTAAAGCGCCGGTGACGTGGTGCCTACCCGACGCTGACGAGCCTACCGCCGCAGGGCGCTCGCCTTTTCGATCCTGCCCCCGCAGCGCCGCGATCGCCTCTCGAACGCGGTGAACGGCCGGTTAACCCCGGCACGGGCAGGTCGGCGGGGCCGGACGGGGACACGTCCACCCCCCGGCGGAAGCCGGGTATTCCCTACCTCTAGAGTGGCGTGGTACGCGCAAGCCTCACTGGGTCCCGCCGATTCCGCCGGTGGCCGGGTGCTTGCTGACTCATCTTGTCTTGGGGTGTTCGTGACGGCCGTCGAATCCCGACCCGCCGGGGTCATCGGGACTGGCTCCAGTCACCGGCCGTTCGGAGCCCGCGCGATGGGGTTCGTGGCGCTGACGAAGCCGCGCATCATCGAGTTGCTGCTCATCACGACGGTTCCGGTGATGTTCCTGGCCGCCGGGGGTGTGCCCGACCTGTGGCTGGTGCTCGCCACGGTGGTCGGCGGATACCTGTCCGCGGGCGGCGCCAACGCGCTGAACATGTACATCGACCGCGACATCGACGCGCTGATGCACAGGACCGAGCAGCGTCCGCTGGTCACCGGGCTGGTCTCGCCGACCGAGGGGCTGGTCTTCGGCGTGGTCCTCTCGGCGGTCTCCACCGTGTGGTTCGCGCTGCTGGTCAACCCGCTGTCGGCGGCGCTGTCGCTGACCGCGATCCTCTACTACGTCTTCGTCTACACCCTGTGGCTCAAGCGCCGCACCGCGCAGAACATCGTGTGGGGCGGCGTCGCGGGCTGCCTCCAGGTGTTCATCGGCTGGTCGGCGGTGCGCGACGAGCTGGCGTGGGCGCCCTTCGTGCTCTTCCTCGTCCTCTTCTTCTGGACGCCGCCGCACTACTGGCCGCTGTCGATGAAGGTCAAGGACGACTACGCGCGGGTGGGCGTGCCGATGCTGCCGGTGGTGGCGGGCAACCAGGTCGTGGCCAGGCAGATCGTCCTCTACAGCTGGGTGATGGTGCTGACGTCGCTGGCGCTGTGGTGGCCGCTCGGGGTGACGTCCTGGTTCTATCCGCTGGTCGCGGTGGCGCTCGGGGCGTTCTGGCTCAAGGAGGCGCACGGGCTGCACGCCCGTGCGAAGGCCGGGGTCACCGGGGCGAAGCTCAAGGAGATGCGGCTCTTCCACTGGTCGATCACCTACGCCACCCTCCTGTTCGTCGCCGTGGCGATCGACCCCTTCCTCCACTGAGCGCCGTCCCGGCGCGGCTTTCCCCTCTCGCCTGACGCGAGCCCGTTTTCCCTGAGGCGCGGGGTACCGCGCGGCGCGCACGTCGTCAGCGGCCCGGTGGGGCGATTGCTGCCGCCGACGGACCGCCGGCCGGCGGTGGGTGTGCGGCGGGGTTACTGGTGGGTAGAGTGGGCGCATGGGTGATGAGACGACTGAGGCCGAGGCCCCGCGCGCGGACGCGCGGGAGGAGCGGCGGGTGGCGCGGCTGGCCCGCCGCATCGGCGCCTTCGCCAAGGCGCACGACGGCGCCGAGGCGAACGTCGCGTACATCGGCGCCCGAGGCGCCCGCATCGTACTGGTCGGCGAGGACGGCGCCTGGGGCGACCTGGTCGCCCCGACCTACGCCACGGCCACCGCCGCCACCGCCCGCGCGGGCGTCACCGTGCACGACACCTTCGACGGCGGCTTCGCCGCCAAGATCAGGACGGGCCCGTACGAGTGGTCCCGGATGGCCGGCATCCAGATCGGCGGCCCCGCCAACACCTGACACCGCCCTCGCGCGTTAGTCCCCGTGGAGAACGGAGACCGACGGGACGGGAGCACGGCGGATGGCCGGGGCGCAGGGACACCTCGTGGACGCGTACTGCCACGGTGTGCTCCAAGGCGACCTCGGCCTCGGCGCGTTCGAGGCCAGGCTGCCGGGCGCGGCGGCGCCCGGCACCACCCTCTTCGACAGCCCGACCGGCTTCGCGCTGCGCCGCTGGTGCCCGCCGCTGCTGGGCCTGGAACCGCACTGCCCGCCCGCCCGCTACCTGGCCCGCCGCCGCCAGCTGGGCGCGTACGAGACGGCCCGGCGGCTGCTGCGCGGCACCGGCATCACCGGCTACCTGGTCGACTCCGCGGAACCCGGCGACCTGACCGCGCCCAAGGAGCTGGGCGCGGCCGGCGCCGCGCCCGCGTACGAGGTCGTCCGGCTGGAACCGCTCGCCCAGCAGGTCGCCGACACCTCCGGCACGGTGGACTGCTTCCTGGCCAATCTCGCCGAGTCCGTGCACGGCGCCGCGCAGGAGGCGGTCGGCTTCGCCTGCGGCGACGGCACCGCCCCGGCCGGCGGCGGCCGGCACGCCCGGCGCGGCGCCGAGCGGCTGGGCCGGCCGTACGGGGAGCAGGCCGCCGCCGGCCGGCACGCGGGCCCCTGGCCGCCGGGCGACACGGCGGGCGATCCGGCGCCGGGACCGGCCGACGGCGGGTGCGACCTGCGGCCGCCGAGCCCGCCCGAGGTGCGGCGGGCCGCCGCCCGGTGGCTGGCCGACCGGCGGATCGGCAGCCGCCCGACCGACCCGGTGCTGCTCCGCCACCTGCGCTGGCACGCGGTGGCCGCCGGCCTTCCGCTGGTGCTGCGGTACGGCCCCGCGGGCAGCGGCCCGCGCGGCGCGGAGTCCTTCCTGCGGGCCACCGCCGGGCTGGGCGTGGAGATCGTGCTGCTGCCGGGGCCCGCGCACGAGCCGGCCGCCGCGGACCTGGCCGCGGCGCTCCCGCACGTCTACGTGGCGCTGGGCGGCGACCCGGCGGCGGTGCTGGCCCGCACGCCCTTCGGCAAGGTGCTGTTCGCCAGCGGCGCGGTGGGCCTGCCGGAGCTGTACGTCACCGGGGCCCGGCAGTTCCTGGCGGGTCTGCGGCGCACGGTCGGCGAGCGGGTCGCCGCGGGGGAGTGGTCGCAGGCCGACGGGGAGCGGGTCGCCGCGCTGGTCGGCGAGGGCAACGCCCGCCGGGTGCACCGGCTGCCGGCGACCGCGGCCGGCCGGCTGCCGCACCCGCGGCCGGTGTGGTGACCGCAGGGGTCCGCGGTGGCCCGGGTGCCCCCGGTCCGAGGGCGGCGCACCCTACGCGCCTAGCGGACCCCGGCGCCTTCCGCCGCCGCTGACGCGGCGCCCGCAGCGGGCAGCGGCACCGCGGCCGCGTCCGCCGTGCCGGGCTCGGCCAGCGGCCGCTCACGGAAGGACAGCAGCACCCGCAGCACCGCGATCCACACCAGGCAGGCGCCGAACATGTGCAGGTCGACCAGGGCGGCCGGCAGATGGGTGAAGTACTGGACGTAGCCGATCACGCCCTGGCCCATCAGCACCAGGAACAGGTCGCGGGTGCGGCGCTGCGGGCCGACCGGCGCGTCCACCGCGCGCAGCACGAACCACAGTGCGGCGGTCAGGCCGACCACCACCCACGCGACGTCGGCGTGCAGCTGCGCGACGGTCTTCCAGTCGACGCCGATGCGCTGCACCTTGTACCTGCCGCTGGACTCACCCGGGTGCGGCCCGGCCCCACTGACCAGCGTGCCCACCACGATCAGCGCCGCGGCCGCCGCCGTCAGCAGCTGCCCGAGCTGCCGTACCGGCTTGCCGACCAGCGGGCGCGGCGAGGCGTCGCCCTCGGCGACGCGCTGCCAGGTCAGCACCGCGACGGTGACCAGCGCGGCGGAGAGCAGGAAGTGGAAGGACACCACGTAGGGGTTGAGCTTGGTCAGCACCGTGATGCCGCCCCACACCGCGTTCGCGACGACCACCCAGAACTGCGCCCAGGCCAGCCGGTACAGGCCGGTGCGGCGGGGCTCCATGGCCCGTACCGCGACGATCGCCCAGCCGACGGCGGCGCACAGCACGTAGGTCAGCATGCGGTTGCTGATCTCGATGGTGTGGTGGATGCCCATCTCGCGGGTGCCGAGCAGGCTGTCGCCGCTGCACGTGGGCCAGGTGGGGCAGCCGAGCCCGGAGGCGGTCAGCCGGACCGCGCCGCCGGTGACGACGATGACCACCGACATGACCAGGGCGGCGAGCGTCGCCCTGCGGACCGCGGCCGGGGACGGTGTCCACCGGGCGGCGACGAGAGCGAGCGGGTTCGGCACGATGTCGGGCAGTTGCGGCACGGGAACATGGTAGGCGCCCGCCTTGTGCACGCTTTCACGAGGGGGGCGCCGCGCCGGCGGTGAAGGCCGCGCCGGGCCCCGCCGGTCACTCCCAGCGGAACCAGCGGGCCGCCGCGGCCAGGCCGAGGACCGCCCAGACGGCGAGGACGCCCAGCTCGCCCCACGGCACGCCCGCGCCGTGCTGGAGCACGTCCCGCAGCCCGGCGGAGAGCGCGGAGATCGGCAGCAGCTCCAGCACCGCGCGCACGCCGTGCCCGTACTTGTCCATCGGCACGATCACGCCGCCGCCGACCAGCAGCAGCAGGAAGACCAGGTTCGCGGCCGCCAGCGTCGCCTCCGCCCTGAGGGTGCCCGCCATCAGCAGCCCGAGGCCGGAGAAGGCCGCGGTGCCGGCGAGCAGCAGCAGCGCCACGGCGAACGGGTTGCCCTGCGGCGACCAGCCGAGCGCCAGCGCGATCACCGTGAGCAGGGCGACCTGGAGCACCTCGGTGACCAGCACCGAGCAGGTCTTGGCGGCCATCAGCCCCCAGCGCGGCAGCGGGGAGACGGCGAGCCGCTTGAGCACCCCGTAGCGCCGCTCGAAGCCGGTGGCGATGGCCTGGCCGGTGAAGGCGGTGGACAGCACGGCGAGCGCCAGGACGCCGGGGGCGAGGAAGTCCACCGAGCTGCCGCGTCCGGTGTCCACGATGTCGACCGAGCTGAACAGCACCAGCAGCAGCGCCGGGATGATCACGGTCAGCAGCAGCTGCTCGCCGTTGCGCAGCAGCATCACGGTCTCCAGCCGGGCCTGCACGGCGATCATCCGCAGCGTCGGTGCGGCGCCCGGCCGCGGCGCGAACACCCCGGTGGCGTACGCGGCGTCCGCGTCGGCGTCCGTGCTCGTGATGGCGCTCATCCGCGCAGCTCCTTGCCGGTCATGTCGAGGAAGACGTCCTCCAGGGTGCGGCGCTCCACCGCGAGCCGGTCGGGCATGACGCCGTGCTGGGCGCACCAGGAGGTGACGGTGGCCAGCAGCTGGGGGTCGACGGTGCCCTCGATCCGGTAGCTGCCCGGCGTCAGCTCGGCGGCGAGGGAGCCCGCGGGCAGCGCGTTGAGCAGCGAGACCAGGTCGAGGCCGGGCCGGCCGGAGAACCGCAGGGTGTTCTCGGCGCCGCCGCGGCACAGCTCCTCGGGGGTGCCGCGGGCGATGGCGCGGCCGCCGTCGATGATCACCACGTCGTCGGCGAGCTGCTCGGCCTCGTCCATGAAGTGGGTGGTGAGCACCACCGTCACCCCGTCGGCGCGCAGCTCCCGCACCAGGTCCCAGGTGGCGTGCCGGGCCTGCGGGTCCAGGCCCGCGGTCGGCTCGTCGAGGAAGACCAGCTCGGGCCGGCCGACCACGGCCATGGCCAGCGCGAGCCGCTGCTGCTGGCCGCCGGACAGCCGGCGGTACGGAGTGCGGCCGCACGACTCCAGTCCGAGCCGCTCGATCAGCAGTGCCGGGTCCACCGGGTGGGCGTGCAGCGCCGCGGTGTGCCGGAGCATCTCCACCGCGTGGGCGCCCGGGTAGACGCCGCCGGACTGCAGCATCACCCCGATCCTCGGGCGCAGCCGGGCCGCGTCGGTCACCGGGTCGAGGCCCAGCACCCGGGCGGAGCCGCCGTCGGGGCGCCGGTAGCCCTCGCACATCTCGACGGTGGTGGTCTTGCCCGCGCCGTTGGGGCCCAGTACGGCGGTCACACCGCCGCGGGGCACCGACAGGTCGAGGCCGTCGACCGCGGCCCTGGTCCCGTACCGCTTGACCAGACCGGTCGCCTCGACCGCGGGCTCGTTTCGCATGGCGTCGAGTCTAGGGTCTGCCGTCCGGGCCGCCGTGGGTGGGAGCGGGGAGTGAGGTGACCCTAAGTGATGCAGCCCACCACCCCCGCGACGGGTGTCGCTTGCCGCTCCGCGATGAATTACGCAACAATGGTCTTGTGAAAAACGTCGGTGGTGCCGCTCAGGGGGCGGCGGAGGAGCAGACGACCGGGGAGCGGCGCACCCGCAACCGGGTCGCCCGGTCCATCCTGGACCACGGGCCCTCCACCGCCGCCGACCTCGCGCAGCGCCTCGGCCTGACCCAGGCCGCCGTGCGCCGCCACCTGGACGCCCTCGCCGCGGAGACCATGGTGGAGCCCCGCGACCAGCGGGTCTACGGCCACCGCGGCCGCGGGCGGCCCGCCAAGGTCTTCGCGCTCACCGACTGCGGCCGCGATGCCTTCGACCAGTCCTACGACCAGCTCGCCGCGGACGCGCTGCGCTGGATCGCCCAGTCCGCCGGCGGCGGCGGCGAGGGCGAGGCCGCGGTCTCCGCGTTCGCCCGCGCCCGGGTCGCCGCGCAGGCCGAGCGGTACCGTGCCATCGTGGACGCGGCGGCCCCCGAGGACCGCGCCAAGGCCCTGGCCCGTGCGCTGTCCGCGGACGGGTACGCTGCTACCGCGCGCAGCGCCGCCGGGCCCTCAGGCCCGGCCGGGGAGCAGCTCTGCCAGCACCACTGTCCGGTGGCGCACACCGCGGAGCAGTTCCCGCAGCTGTGCGAGGCGGAGGCCGAGGTCTTCTCCCGCCTGCTCGGGACCCACGTCCAGCGGCTGGCCACCATCGCCCACGGCGACGGGGTGTGCACCACCTTCATCCCGCAGGCCAGCCTGACCGTACCGCCGGCACCGGAGCCGCCCGCCGGCGGCGCCGACACCGGCACGCCCCACACCGACCCTGTTCCAGCACCTGTCAGCACGTCCGGGAGGAACCCCGCATGACTGCTCCCACCGAGACCACTCACCCGGAGCTCGAGGGCATCGGCACCTACGAGTACGGCTGGGCCGACTCCGACCTCGCCGGAGCCGCCGCCAAGCGCGGGCTCTCCGAGGACGTCGTCCGCGACATCTCCGGGAAGAAGTCGGAACCGGACTGGATGCTGAACATGCGGCTGAAGGGCCTTCGGCTGTTCGGCAAGAAGCCCATGCCGACCTGGGGCTCCGACCTCTCCGGCATCGACTTCGACAACATCAAGTACTTCGTGCGGTCCACCGAGAAGCAGGCCGAGTCCTGGGAGGACCTGCCGGAGGACATCAAGAACACGTACGACAAGCTCGGCATCCCCGAGGCGGAGAAGCAGCGCCTGGTCGCCGGTGTCGCCGCGCAGTACGAGTCCGAGGTCGTCTACCACCAGATCCGCGAGGACCTGGAGGAGCAGGGCGTCATCTTCCTCGACACCGACACCGCGCTCAAGCAGCACCCCGAACTGTTCCAGGAGTACTTCGGGACCGTCATCCCGGCCGGCGACAACAAGTTCGCCTCGCTGAACACGGCGGTCTGGTCCGGCGGCTCCTTCATCTACGTGCCGAAGGGCGTGCACGTGGAGATCCCGCTGCAGGCCTACTTCCGGATCAACACCGAGAACATGGGCCAGTTCGAGCGGACCCTGATCATCGTCGACGAGGACGCCTACGTCCACTACGTCGAGGGCTGCACCGCGCCGATCTACAAGTCGGACTCGCTGCACTCCGCGGTGGTCGAGATCATCGTGAAGAAGGGCGGCCGCTGCCGCTACACGACCATCCAGAACTGGTCGAACAACGTCTACAACCTGGTCACCAAGCGCGCCGTCGCCTACGAGGGCGCGACCATGGAGTGGGTCGACGGCAACATCGGCTCCAAGGTCACCATGAAGTACCCGGCCGTGTACCTGATGGGCGAGCACGCCAAGGGCGAGACGCTGTCCATCGCGTTCGCCGGCGAGGGCCAGCACCAGGACGCCGGCGCGAAGATGGTCCACATGGCGCCGAACACGTCGTCGAACATCGTCTCCAAGTCCGTGGCGCGCGGCGGCGGCCGCACCTCCTACCGCGGCCTGATCGAGATCGGCGAGGGCTCGCCCGGTTCGAAGTCCAACGTGCTGTGCGACGCGCTGCTCGTCGACACCATCTCCCGCTCCGACACCTACCCCTACGTGGACGTCCGCGAGGACGACGTCTCGATGGGCCACGAGGCGACCGTCTCCAAGGTCTCGGACGACCAGCTCTTCTACCTGATGAGCCGCGGCATGACCGAGTTCGAGGCGATGGCGATGATCGTCCGCGGCTTCGTCGAGCCGATCGCCAAGGAGCTGCCGATGGAGTACGCCCTGGAGCTCAACCGGCTGATCGAGCTGCAGATGGAAGGCGCGGTCGGCTAGCCGGCCGCCACGCCACCCACCACGACGACGGACCGACCAGAAAGCAGCTACGACAAGCGATGGCAGACAACACGCCCGCCGGCGCCACCACCGAGGGCGCCATCACGGTGGGGCATCCCACCGACGCCCGGGTCAGCGCGGCCCCGTCCTACGACGTGGCCGACTTCCCGGTGCCGCACGGCCGCGAGGAGGAGTGGCGGTTCACTCCGCTGGAGCGGCTGCGCGGTCTGCACGACGGCACCGCAGAGGCCAACGGGGCGCTGCGCGTCGAGGTGACCGCCCCCGAGGGCGTGACCGTCTCGACCGTGGACCGCGCCGACTCCCGGGTCGGCTCCGCGGGCAAGCCGGTGGACCGGGTCGCCGCGCAGGCGTTCAGCGCCTTCGAGAAGGCGTCCGTGATCAGCGTGCCCAAGGACACCGTGCTCAGCGAGCCGGTGCGGATCGCCGTGCACGGCGAGGGCGGCACCGTCTACGCCCACCAGGTCGTGGAGCTGGGCGCCTTCGCCGAGGCCGTGGTCGTCATCGACCACACCGGCGACGCCACGCTCGCCGGCAACGTGGAGTACGTGCTCGGCGACGGCGCCAAGCTCACCGTGGTCTCGGTCCAGGACTGGGACGACACCGCGGTGCACGTCGCCCAGCACACCGCGCTGATCGGCCGGGACGCCAGCTTCAAGTCCGTGATCGTCACCTTCGGCGGCGACCTGGTCCGGCTGCACCCGCGGGTCGTCTACGGCGGCCCCGGCGGCGAGGCCGAGCTGTTCGGCCTGTACTTCACCGACCGCGGCCAGCACCAGGAGCACCGGCTCTTCATCGACCACGACACCCCGCACTGCCGGTCCAACGTCGCCTACAAGGGCGCGCTGCAGGGCCAGGACGCGCACGCGGTGTGGATCGGCGACGTGCTCATCCGCGCGGCGGCCGAGGGCACCGACACCTACGAGCTGAACCGCAACCTCGTCCTCACCGACGGCGCGCGGGTCGACTCGGTGCCGAACCTGGAGATCGAGACCGGCGAGATCGTCGGCGCGGGACACGCCTCGGCGACCGGCCGCTTCGACGACGAGCAGCTGTTCTACTTGCAGTCCCGCGGCATCAGCGCCGACGACGCACGTCGGCTGGTGGTGCGCGGCTTCTTCGGCGAGCTGGTCCAGCAGATCGGCCTGCCCGACCTCGAGGAGCGCCTGATGGCGAAGATCGGAGCGGAACTGGAGGCGTCCGTCGGATGACACTCTCCGAAGAGGGCGCCGGGAGCGTGGCCGCCGGCTTCCTGCGCGCCTGCGCGCTGAGCGAGCTGGCCGACGACGCGCCGCACCGGGTCGAGCTGGACGGCGTCCCGGTGTCGCTGGTCCGCACCCAGGGCGAGGTGTTCGCGATCAGCGACGTCTGCTCGCACGCCAACGTGTCGCTGTCCGAGGGCGAGGTGGAGAACTGCCAGATCGAGTGCTGGCTGCACGGCTCCAGCTTCGACCTGCGCACCGGCAAGCCGTCCGGACTGCCCGCCACGCGGCCGGTCGCCGTGTACCCCGTCAAGATCGTTGGGGACGACGTGCTCGTCTCCGTCACCCAGGAGTCCTGAGTCACCCATGGCCACGCTTGAAATCCACGACCTGCACGTCACCGTCGAGGCGGACAACGCCACGAAGGAGATCCTCCGGGGCGTCGACCTGACCGTGAAGCAGGGCGAGACGCACGCCATCATGGGCCCCAACGGCTCCGGCAAGTCCACTCTCGCCTACTCGCTCGCCGGTCACCCCAAGTACACCGTCACCGGCGGCACCGTCACCCTCGACGGCGAGGACGTCCTCGCGATGACCGTCGACGAGCGGGCCAGGGCCGGCCTCTTCCTCGCCATGCAGTACCCGGTCGAGATCCCCGGCGTCTCCGTCTCCAACTTCCTGCGCACCTCCGCCACCGCCGTCCGCGGCGAGGCGCCGAAGCTGCGCACCTGGGTGAAGGAGGTCAAGGAGACGATGCAGCAGCTCCAGATGGACCCCTCCTTCGCGGAGCGGAACGTCAACGAGGGCTTCTCCGGCGGCGAGAAGAAGCGCCACGAGATCCTCCAGCTGGAACTGCTCAAGCCGCGGATCGCGATCCTCGACGAGACCGACTCCGGTCTGGACGTCGACGCGCTGCGCGTCGTCTCCGAGGGCGTCAACCGGGTCCGCGGGACCGGCGAGGTCGGCACCCTGCTGATCACCCACTACACGCGCATCCTGCGCTACATCAAGCCCGACTTCGTGCATGTCTTCGCGGCCGGCCGGATCGCCGAGTCCGGTGGCGCCGAACTGGCGGACAAGCTGGAGGAGGAGGGCTACGAGTCCTACGTGAAGGGTGGGGCGTCCGCGTGAAAGAACCCTCGTCCACCGGCCGGGCGCTGACCGGCCTCCTCGACACCGAGGCGATCCGCAAGGACTTCCCCGTCCTGGACCGCCTGGTCCACGACGACCGGAAACTGGTGTACCTGGACAACGCGGCGACCTCGCAGAAGCCGCGCCAGGTCCTCGACGTGCTGAACGCGTACTACGAGCGGCACAACGCCAACGTCCACCGCGGCGTGCACGTCCTCGCCGAGGAGGCCACCGCGTTGTACGAGGGCGCCCGCGACAAGGTCGCCGCCTTCATCAACGCGCCCAGCCGTGACGAGGTGATCTTCACCAAGAACGCCTCCGAGTCGCTGAACCTGGTGGCGAACATGCTCGGCTGGGCCGACGAGCCCTACCGGGTGGACCGCGACACCGAGATCGTCATCACCGAGATGGAGCACCACTCCAACATCGTGCCGTGGCAGCTGCTCTCGCAGCGCACCGGCGCCAAGCTGAAGTGGTTCGGCCTCACCGACGACGGCAGGCTCGACCTGTCCGACATCGAGCAGGTCATCACCGAGAAGACGAAGATCGTCTCCTTCGTGCTGGTCTCCAACATCCTCGGCACCGTCAACCCGGTCGAGGCCATCGTGCGCCGCGCCCAGGACGTCGGCGCGCTGGTGCTCATCGACGCCTCGCAGGCCGCGCCGCACATGGCGCTGGACGTGCAGGCGCTCGGCGCCGACTTCGTCGCCTTCACCGGCCACAAGATGCTCGGTCCGACCGGCATCGGCGTGCTGTGGGGCCGCCAGGAGCTGCTGGAGGACCTGCCGCCCTTCCTCGGCGGCGGCGAGATGATCGAGACCGTGTCGATGCACTCCTCCACGTACGCGCCCGCTCCGCACAAGTTCGAGGCGGGCACCCCGCCGATCGCCCAGGCGGTCGGCCTCGGCGCGGCCGTGGACTACCTGTCGGCGATCGGCATGGACAAGATCGCCGCGCACGAGCACGCGATCACCGCGTACGCGCTGGAGCGCCTGCTGAACGTCCCCGACCTGCGGATCGTCGGCCCCACCACGGTCGAGGACCGCGGTGCGGCGATCTCCTTCACGCTCGGCGACATCCATCCCCACGACGTGGGGCAGGTGCTCGACGAGCAGGGCATCGCGGTGCGGGTGGGCCACCACTGCGCCCGCCCGGTGTGCCTGCGCTACGGAATTCCTGCGACCACGCGGGCGTCGTTCTATCTGTACTCCACCCCCGCCGAGGTCGACGCCCTGGTCGAGGGTCTGGAGCAGGTCCGGAACTTCTTCGGTTGATGGTGGTGCTGCTGTGAAGCTCGACTCGATGTACCAGGACGTGATCCTGGACCACTACAAGCACCCCCACGGGCGCGGCCTGCGGGACGGCCAGGCCGAGGTGCACCACACCAACCCCACCTGCGGCGACGAGATCACGCTGCGGGTGCGGATGGACGGCCAGGTGATCGGCGACGTGTCGTACGAGGGCCAGGGCTGCTCGATCAGCCAGGCCAGCGCGTCGGTGCTCAACGACCTGCTGGTCGGCAAGGACGTCGCGCAGGCGCGCAAGATCCAGGAGACCTTCCTGGAGCTGATGCAGTCCAAGGGCCGTATCGAGCCGGACGACGCCATGGAGGAGGTGCTGGAGGACGCGGTGGCGTTCGCCGGCGTCTCGAAGTACCCGGCGCGCGTGAAGTGCGCGCTGCTCAGCTGGATGGCGTGGAAGGACGCGACGGCGCAGGCACTGGCCGGCGACGACGCCCCCGCAGGTAAGGAGACCGCATGACCGACAACACCGAGGTCGCCCTCAAGCCGGCCTCCGAGGAAGAGATCAGGGAAGCCCTGTACGACGTGGTCGACCCTGAGCTGGGCATCGACGTGGTCAACCTGGGCCTGATCTACGGCGTCCACGTCGACGAATCCAACGTCGCCACCCTGGACATGACGCTGACCTCGGCCGCGTGCCCGCTCACCGACGTGATCGAGGAGCAGGCCAGGACCGCCACCGAGGGCATCGTCACCGACCTGAAGATCAACTGGGTCTGGATGCCGCCGTGGGGCCCGGACAAGATCACCGACGACGGCCGCGAGCAGCTGCGCGCGCTGGGCTTCAACGTCTGACCGCACCACCGGTACGACCCCGCACCTCCGACGGCCGCCGCGCACCCGCGCTGCGGCCGTCAGCGCGTCGGGGCGGCTAGGTCGCCTTCTCGCGGCGGGTGTGGCGGCGGGCCGCGGCCCGCCGGTGGGCGGAGTCCTGGTCCCGGGCGCCGCGACGAGGTGACCGCGCGGTGGCGGCACCGGACCGCGTCCCGGCCCGGCCGGCGTTCCTGCGCCCGCCGCGCGGGACGCCTTCCGCCGCGCGGGGCGCGGCCGGGCCGTCCGCCGGCTCGCCCGCCTCGGCCTCGTCGGTCGTCGCGGACGCCTCGGCGCTGATGTCGTCGACCGCGCCGCCCGCGTCATCCGAGCCGCTGACGACGCCACCGGCGGCATCCCCGGCGGCGTCCCCGACCGCGCCCTGGGCGGCGGACCCGGCGTCCTGAACAGTCTTCCCCGCCTCCCGCCCCACGTCCTCGACCGCGCTGCCCGCGCTCGACCCGGTCTGCTCCACGGTCTTTCCGGCGCTGCCCCCGACGTCCTCCACCGCCTCGCCGGCGCCTCGGCCGACCTGCTCGGTGGCGTGGCCTGCGCCGGACCCGACCTCCTGGACCGCGTCTCCCGCGCCGGACCCGACCTCCTGGACCGCGTCTCCCGCGCCGGACCCCACGTCCTCGACCGCGCGCCCCGCGCCGGACCCGACCTCCTGGACCGCGTCTCCCGCGCCTCGGCCGAGTTCGCCGACCGCGCGGCCGGCGCCCTCTCCCGCCGCCTGCACGGCGGCGCCCGCGGGAGCGGTGATCTGCTCCAGGATCTGCGGGTTGTCGTCGATCGTCTGCAGCACTCCGCGCACGATGTCCGCGACGTTGTCCAGGCGCACTTTCAGCAGCGCTTGCGCCTCGACGCCGGTGACGTCGAGCTTGACGCGGCCGAGGACGAGGTCCACCCCGACGTCGAGCTTCAGCAGGTCGAGCACCTCGGTGTGCAGCGCCACCCGGGCCCGCAGGTCCTCGACCTCCAAGTCGATCTCGTCGACCTTGAGTTCGGGGACGTCCAGGTAGACGTCGGGTTCCCCGGACGGATTGCCCCGCGTCACCGGCTGCCGCAGTGCGTCGTCGCCCTGATCGCCGTCAGCGCTCATCCTCGTCCGTCTCCTCGTCTTCGTCCTCGTCCTCGTACTCGTCCGTCTCCTCGTCCGGCTCCTCGTCCTCGTCGTCCGGGTCGGCCTCTTCCTCTTCCTCCTCCTCGGCCATGGCGTCCTCGTGGGTCTTGACGACCTCGCCGTCGCGGACCTCGCCGCGCCAGCCCTCGGCCTCGTCCTCCGCGAAGGTCACGTACCGCTGGAAGTTCTTGAAGTCCAGCCGGGCCCGGCGGCCCTGGGCGCGCCAGATGTTTCCGGTCTTCTCCACGATGCCGGTCGGGTAGTAGACCAGCACCAGGATGATCCGGGTGAGCGTCGGCGTGATCTCGTGGAAGCTGACCGCCCCCTGGGTGGTGCCCAGCGAGCCCTCGGAGGTCCACACGACGCGGTCGTCGGGGATCTGCTCCTGGATGGTCGCCTTCCACGTCCGGGTCGACGGCCCGATCTTGACCGTCCACTCGCTGGTCGCCTCCTCACCGCGCTCGGCCACCTGGACGCCCTTGGTGAAGTCGCTGAAGTTCTCGTACTCGGTCCAGTGGTCGTAGGCGGTGCGCAGCGGCACCCCGACGTCGATCATCTCGACGATGTTCGTCGACTTGCTGTCGGTGGCGTCGTCGTCCTTGCCGCTCTTGCCGCTCTTGCCGCCGCTGCCCGGGAGCCCGCCGGCCACCGCGTCCTTGACGCCCTTGGCCTTGTCGGTCACCCCGCTCTTGATGTCCTTGGCCTTCTCCTCCGCGATGGCCTTCGCGGGGTTCTCGCCGTGCAGGACGCGCGCGCCGATCTTGGGGATGGTGCCGCTGTCCTCATCGACCGGGATGAGCCGATCGGTGGCGTCCGACAGGCGACTGCCCGCCTTGCGGGCGACGTTCATCACGCGCGCGCTGACGTACTGGCCGAGTTCGTGCTTGAGCAGGGCCATCGGCGTCTGGTCGGGTGCCGTGCTCTTCTGGTCGGTTGCCATGACTGGTCACCTGTCCCGTTGGGGCCGTGTGGCCGGCTTCTTCGCCGTCCGGCTCTTCGGTGCTGCCTTCTTCGCCGTGCTCGCGCGGCCCGGGGCGGACTTCCGCGCCGGGCGCGTGGAGCCGTCCGCCGCCTTCCGGGCCGTCTTACGGGCCGCGGGCTGCTTCTTGGCCGCGGGCTTCGCGTCGGCCGGGGCGCGCTTCTTCGGCGCGGCCTTCTTGGCGGCTGGCTTCGAGGGCTTCGCAGGCTCCTCGGGCTCCGCGTCCGCGCCCGCGTCCTCGGTCTCGACGTCGTCGCTGTCGTCGGCGTCCTCGTCGGCGTCCTCGTCGGCGTCCTCCGCGTCGCCGGCGTCGTCCGGCCCCTCCGTCAGGCGGCGTGTGCGTTCGTGCAGGGCGCCTGTGAGCGCGGTCAGCCCCTTGGTGCCCACGGCGGTGGCGGTATGCCGGGCGGCGCGGCTCAGGCGGCCGTGCTCGTCCTTGCCCCCGCCCTCGTCGCCCTCGCCGGCCTCCGTTTCCGCGTCGCTTTCCGTGTCCCCGGCGCCGTGGCCGGACGGCACCCCCGGAATCCGGCGCACACCTCCCGCCACCAGCCCGCGTGGACTCAGCCCCCGGCCGGCCAGCACCGCCGCGGCGGCGAGGGCCATCTGCGCCTTCTTGTTCCGGCCGAGCAGATAGCCGCCGGCCACGGCCGCGGCCATGCCGAGGTTCTTCTGTTCGCTCATCTGGCTCGCCTTCTCACTGTCGAGTGAGCGTGCTCCGAACGAGGTGACGCCGCGTCCCCACCCCGCGGCGGCCGCGGAGGGCACACGACACGACCCCGCACGGGGGCGCGAGTCGACGTTCGACGCGTCCTCGCTCCATGTCCCAGTTTCGTCGCCTTTGCGCGAAGCGCATCCTGGCGGCGCTCCCGAGGCCGCGGAGCGGGTACCCGGAGGGGCGAGCCGAAGCCGCGCGCACCCGCCTCCCGTACGGCAGGGCGGCGGGTGACGGCAGCCGGCACGGGCGGTCCGTTGACGGGCCCGGCCGATGTTGCGAAAGTTGTCGCAACATCGGCCGCGCGACAACTGCGGCCAGTCGGACGACCGGTCGGACGGCACACCGGACAGCGAGGGGGCGGCCACCCATGGCCCAGGGCGCGCAGGGACGGCAGGGCACGCAGGGACCCCAGGAGGGAGCCCAGGAGGGACCGCACGGACCGAGTGGCCCGACGGCCCGCGAGGAGCTCCAGGCGTGGGTGCGCGCCCTCGCGGAGCCCCTGGTGCGGTACGCGTCCCCCGGCGGCGCGCGCATCCGGCTCGGCGTCAACATCGCCCACCACGACGACACCGCCGCCGACCTGGAGGGCTACGCCCGGCCGCTGTGGGGCCTCGCCCCGCTCGGCGCGGGCGGCGGCGACTTCGCGCACTGGGACGTGTGGGCCCGCGGCCTCGCCCACGGCACCGACCCCGACCACCCCGAGTTCTGGGGCGAGCCCACCGACGTCGACCAGCGCCTGGTCGAGATGGCCGCCATCGGCTTCGCGCTCGCGCTGGTCCCGGAACGCCTGTGGGACCCGCTCGACGGCGCGCAGCGCGACCGTGCGGGCGCCTGGCTGGCCGCCTGCCTGGACCGGGTGACGCCCGCCAACAACTGGAACTTCTTCCCGGTGATGGTGAGCCTGGGCCTGGACCGCGTCGGGTACGCCCACGACCGCGAGGCCCGCCGCGCCCGGCTGGACCGCCTGGAGACGTACGCGCTCGGCGGCGGCTGGTACGCCGACGGCGCGACCGCCCAGCGCGACTACTACATCCCCTGGGCCATGCACTACTACGGCCTGATCCACGCGGCCCTGGCCGGCCCCGAGGAACCGGCCCGCGCGGCCCGCTTCCGGGACCGCGCGGCCGAGTTCGCGACCGGCTTCCGGCACTGGTTCGCCGACGACGGCTCCGCCGTCCCGTACGGCCGCAGCCTCACCTACCGCTTCGCCCAGGGCGCGTTCTGGGGCGCGCTGCCCTACGGCGGGGTGGACGCGCTGCCGCCCGGTGAGGTCAAGGGGCTGCTGCTGCGGCACCTGCGGTGGTGGCGGGCGCGCGAGGCGCGGACCTCGCCCGGCGGGCTGCTCAGCATCGGCTACGGCTACCCGCAGCCGGCCGTCGCCGAGCAGTACAACGGGCCCGCGTCGCCGTACTGGGCGATGAAGGCGTTCCTGCCGCTGGCGCTGCCCGCCGGCGACCCGTTCTGGACCGCGCCCGAGGAGCCGCCCGCCGCGCTGCCCGAGACCCTCGTGCAGCCGCACCCCGGCGCGGTGCTGATGCGCTCCGGCGGCGACGTGACGCTGCTCAGCGGGCGCCAGCACAACACCTGGGCGCGCGGCGGGCCGGCGAAGTACGCCAAGTTCGCGTACTCCACCCGCTTCGGCTTCAGCCTGCCGGCCGGCGAAACCGGGGCGGCGCACGGCGCGCACGACTCGGTGCTCGCCCTCAGCGACGACCCGGACGAGCCGGTGCACTTCCGCGTCCGCGAGACCTGCGAGGACCCGCACACCAGCGACGACGGCACGATCAGCAGCACCTGGCGCCCCTGGCCCGACGTGGAGATCACCACCTGGCTGAGCGCCGCCGCGCCCTGGCACCTGCGCACCCACCGCGTCCGCACGGGGCGAGCCCTGCACGCGTACGAGGGCGGCTTCGCGGTCGACCGCGACGGCGGCCTCGCCCGCCGAGAGGAGGCCGACGCCGCCGCGGCCGCCGTCTCCCCGGCCGGCGACCTCAGCGGCCTGCGCGATCTCGACGGCGCGCGCACCGGCCGCGTCCTCGACCTCCTCCCCGGCACCAACGTGCTCGCCCGCCGCACCGCCCTCCCGCTCCTCACCGCCCGGCTGGCCCCGGGCGAGCACTGGCTGCGCTGCGCCGTCCTCGGCGCGTCGGCGGCGCGGGCGGCCGCCTGGGAGGAACCGGCCCCGGCGCCGCGGCACTGACGCGGTTCCAGCCGCGCCGGCAGCGCGCGGGGAGGCGATTCCTTGCAGCCGCGCCGGAGGCGTTAGCGTGCTGTCCATGACTGAGAACCGCGCTATCGGTGCCGTCGGCGCCGGCCTCGCCACCATTGCCGAAGACGGCACCGTCCTCGACACCTGGTACCCCGCCCCGCAGCTCACCGAGGAGCCGGGGCCCGCGGGGACCTCGCGGCTCTCCGCGGAGGAGGCCGCGCAGGAGCTGGGCAGCGCGGCCCCCAAGGCGCTCGGCCCCGACCCGCGGCGCGGCGTCGAGATCGTCGCCGTCCGCACGGCGATCGCCTCCACCGACGACAAGCCGCTCGACACGCACGACGTGTACCTGCGGCTGCACCTGCTCAGCCACCGCCTGGTGCGGCCCAACGCCCAGAACCTCGACGGCGTCTTCAGCCTGCTGGCGAACGTCGCCTGGACCTCGCTCGGCCCGGTCGCCGTCCCGCAGCTGGAGGCCGCCCGGCTGGCCGCCCGCGCCGACGGCCTGCACCTCGCGGTGTACGGCGTCGACAAGTTCCCCCGGATGACCGACTACGTGGCCCCGGCCGGCGTCCGCATCGCCGACGCCGACCGGGTCCGCCTCGGCGCGCACCTCGCCTCCGGCACGACCGTCATGCACGAGGGCTTCTGCAACTTCAACGCCGGCACGCTCGGCACCTCCATGGTCGAGGGCCGCATCTCCCAGGGCGTCGTGATCGGCGACGGCTCCGACGTCGGCGGCGGCGCGTCCATCATGGGCACGCTGTCCGGCGGCGGCACGCAGACCGTCTCGGTCGGGCAGCGCTGCCTGCTCGGCGCGGAGTCGGGCCTCGGCATCGCCCTCGGCGACGACTGCGTGATCGAGGCGGGCCTCTACGTCACCGCCGGCACCCGGGTCACCCTGCCGGACGGGCGGATCGTCAAGGCGCTCGAGCTGTCCGGCGCGGACAACCTCCTCTTCCGCCGCAACTCCACCACCGGCAAGGTCGAGGTGCTCCAGCGCACCGGCTCCTGGGGCGGCCTCAACGCGGTGCTCCACAGCCACAACTGACGGCGCGGTGCGGTGCGGCCTTCGGCCGCGGGTTGTGCCTGCCTGTGCCGGTGCGGGCTGGTGCGGGCTGGTGGGGTCGGTGCCGGTCCGGGAGCGTCTCCTCGGACTGCGAACGTCTCCGTCGCGTCGGCTGGCTTTCCGCCGGTGTTGCGTTCGCAGTCCTGCGGGGACCCTCCTTCCCCGTCCCCTGCGGTCGACCGGGCCTCTGGTCCAGCTCGCTGCCCGTCCGGGGTGTGCGGGGTCGGGGTGTGCGGGTCGGGTGTACGGCGGGGTGGTCGGGGGACCGGCGGCCCCGTCGGGGGCAGAGGCGGGGAACACCCCCGGGAGCGGTGCGGGTGCGTGCCGTGTGCGCGGCCCGGGGGGCCGCTCAGCCGTGGAGGGCCGCTCAGCCGCGGAGGGAGCCGATGACGAGGCGTCCGTAGCGGGTGAGCAGCGCCGCTCCGGCGGTGGCGAGGGCGGCGGTGAGGGCCAGCACGAGATCCCGGGGCGCGGTGTCGCCGAGGACCTGGAGGATGCCGAGCGCGGTGGAGACCGGCAGGCCGAGGATGGTGAGCAGCCCGAGCGCCGCAGCGATCTGCTGGCTCTCCTGGGTCTGCGCGAGGCGCGCGTAGTCCGCGGCCTCGGCGAGGATCTGGGCGAAGCGCTCGGGGAGGCGGTGCCTGGCCTGGAAGGCGAGGAGCACCTCGTTGGCCGGGCCGTGCGCGTCGAGGTGCTGGCGCCAGTAGGCGCTGCGGAAGACCGCGATGCGCCGCTCCAGCGCGCCGACCCGGCGGGTCAGCGTCACGCCGGGGCCGGTGAAGACCTCCGACAGGTCGTCGGTCAGCTCCTCGATCAGGTCGCGCTGGACCGTGCCCAGGAGGATCGCGTCGAGGTGGACGCCGCGGGCGCCGACCGCGGCGTGGTCGTAGAAGTCGCCGGGCCCGGTGTCCGGCCGGTGGCCGAGGAAGGCGGCGCCCTGGCGCAGCACGAGCGCGCTCCAGTCGGCCGACATCCGGACCGCGCCGGACCGCAGGCCGGCCAGCCGCTCGGCGGGCAGCGGGATGTCGGCGGGCGTCGCGCGCGAGGCCAAGGAGCGCAGCAACAGGTCCGCGGACGCGGGGAGTTCGCCGCCCATCGGACCGTCGTCGCGCAGGGCGGCGCCAGTCGCGGCGTCGGGCGCGAGGAAGGCCACGGTGTACGGGCGGGCCGGCGCGAACGGCGAGGCCGGCGGATCGGTCGAGGCGACGCCCGACAGCAGCGCGGCCGGTTCGAGCGCTCCGGTCAGCGGGTCCGCGCCCGCCGAGCCGGCGCGGCCGCTGATCGCGCGCAAGGCCGGCAGCAGCGGCGTCCCGGAGACGGTGAAGTGCAGCACCGCCAGCGCCCGGTGGGGCGATCGGGCGCTCGGGGTGCGCAGCAGTTCCATCGCGTCGAGCCGCCAGCCGTCCCGCTCGGCGGCGCCGCGGGTGTGCCACCGCTGCCCGTACAGCGCCCGCGCGCTGGCCGGGGTGAACAGCCGTGACCGGGCGGCCGTGTCCGCGACCCCGTCGGTCACCGGGAACGGGAACGGCCCCGGTGTCCACGGCGGTTCCGCGGCCAGTCGCACCGGCAGCAGGACCGCCACGGTCTGCCGGCTGCCGACCGCCGCCATGAAGCTCCGCGACAACTCCCCGGTGTCCTGCGCCGATCCGCCCATCCGGCCACCCTGCCGCCCGCCGCTCCCGCGCGCAACGGCTCCCGGTCGGGCGGCCGTACGAGCCGCCGCCCGCACCCGCGCCGGCGTGTGTCCGGATGCGCGGGCGCGCGGGCGGGGGGTGAGGATACTCCCGGCAACCCGTGCTGTCCGGTGCGCCACCGGCGGGGGCCGCACAGGCAATACCCTGATTCCGCGCGGCGGGTACGTCCTCGCGGCGTCGCGGGCACAGCCGTGCCCCGGCGCGCCCCGGGTGTGCCACAGCGCGTTTCCAACCCCGATGAGACGCCGAATGGGAGCACTCCCGATGTCCGCAAGTCCTCTCGTCCTGCCGCCCGTGCGGCTGCTTCCCGTGGACGACCTGGCCCGGCTCGCGCTGGCCGTACCGCTGCTCGACCGGGCGCTGCGGCTGACCAGATGGGCCGCGCCGTACCGGGACGTCGACGCGATGGGCGAGCTGACCGGAGACGCGCTCGCCGCCGCGGTGTCCGAACTCGGCCTGGACGGGCAGGAGGACGGCCTCGCCGACACCGCGCAGGCGTGGGGCGCGGCGGTGGACACCGGCCTGCTCGCGGTGGAGATCGACGAGCAGGCGGGCGAGTCCACACAGGCAGGCGAGCCGGCCGGACGCGCGCTGCCCGGCGAGACGTTCGGCCGCGTCGAGAAGGGCGATCCGCGCGAGATCCTCGAACTGTGGCTCTCCGTCGCGGAGTCGGCGCTCGCCGAGGCCGCCTCGCCGGACTACGAGTCGCTGCGCGGCGTGCTCGACGACGGCGACCACATGATGCTGGACGAGCTGGACTGGGACCCCGAGGAGGAGGCGGACTTCCTGGACGCCGCGCTCGCCAACCTCTACGCGCTGACCGCGATGGACGGCGGCCCCGAGCAGCGCCCGCGGGGCGCGGCGGTCCCGCTGCCGGTGCTGGCCGCCTCGCTGGTGGTGCCGGACGAGATGGAGCAGCCGAGCGACGCGGTGCTCGAAGAGGTCACCGAGGTGATGATGCGGCTCGACGACCACTTCCGGCTGCTCGCGCCGACCGGCCTGCTGGACTACGAGCCGGTGGACGAGGCGCTGATCGAGGAGGACGGCGAGCCCGACGGGGTGGCGTCCGGTGCGGACGACCTCGACCCGGAGGAGATCTCCCGCTACGGCATGGTCAGGCTGACCCCGCTCGGAGTGCACGGGATGCGGGAACGGCTCACCGAGGCGGGGGCGTTCGCGCCCGCGCTCGGCGACCTCGCGGGGCGGCCCGGCGCGGAGCTGCTCGCCGCGCTCGCCAACTTTCCGGACCACGCGGCCCGGGAGGAGGCGGAGTTGTGGCTGCAGGGTCGTGAACCCGTGGACGCCGCACGGGAGTTGCTGGCCGCCTCGCGCGGCGACGACGAGGGCGGGCCGGGCCGCCGGCTGATGTGCCAGCAGTCGATCGCCCTGCTCGGCGGCGACGCGGAACCGGCACTGCGCGAGGTGTTGGACGACCGGCAGCTCGGCGGGCTGGCCCGGGTGTGGCTCACCGAGCGCGGCGCGGCCGACGTGCCCGCGCCCGACTCCGCGATGGTCTACTGGCTCACCGTCGACACCCTCGCCGCGCAGCTCGCGGCCGACGACGACCCCGGGCTGCTGACCGAGCTGGTCCGCGACCTGGTCGCACGGCACGACGGCTTCTTCGACGCGGCCTGGCGCGTCGACCACCCGGCCACCGCGGACGTGCTGGAGGCCATCGGCCGCCTCCACCCGGACCGCAAGGCCGCGAAGGAAGCCCGCAAGTCCGCCTTCAAGGCCCGCTCCCGCGCCGGCTCCACCCCTCCGGCCTGACCCGGCCTCCCTCGCCCGGCCGCCGCCGGGACCCGGTGGAGGCGTGTCCCTCGATCCGTCCCTCGGCGTTCACCGGGAGTTGGCCCGCGGGCGGGACCGTGGTGGGCGGGAACAGCCGCGCGTCAGAAGGAGCCCCCGTGCCGCCCAGCGACAGAGACCTCGTCCCGCGTTCCGCGGCCGGCGGCGCGGGCGTCGCCCTGGTCGGCGAGCGGCAGGAGCCGGAGCCGGGGGAGTGGCGCGACGGTGACGCCGGACCCGGGTACGGCCCGCTGGTCGACGACCCCGCGGGCCTGCTCGCGCTGCCCGCGGGGTTCTCCTACCGGGTGGTCGCCCGCGCCGCCGTGACCACGCCGGAGCCCGGCGGGCCCACCCCGCCGCACCCCGCCGCCGCCTTCCCCGGCGAGCACGGGGCGACGCTGCTGGTCGCCGGCCACGCGCCGGGTGGCCCGCGCTCCGACCGGCCGTACCCGGCGGCGGTCGCCGACCTGGTGTACGACGCCGCCGCGGCCGGCGGCTGCACGGTCGTCGAGGTGCCGCACGACGGGCAGGACCGGCACGACGGGCAGCCCGGCGAGGGCGTCCGCGAGTGGGTCGCCCTCGCCGGCGCCTCCGCCAACCGCGGGGGCGGCGCGACGCCTTGGGGCACCTGGCTGGCCGGTGAGGAGACCGAGGACCTGGCCGGCGTCCGCGGCATGACCAGGGACCACGGCTACGTCTTCGAGGTGGACCCGCACGACCGGCTGACCAACCGCCACCCCAAGCCCTTGAAGGCGCTGGGCCGTTACGCCCATGCGGCCGTCGTGGTCGACCCCGGGCGCGGCCACCTCTACCTGACCGAGGACGCGTCCGCCCCCGACGGCCTGCTCTACCGCTGGACTGCGCCCGAGGGTTTCGCGCACGGCCGCGGCCGGCTGGCCGCGCTGGACGACACCGCGGGCGCGCTCCAGGCGTTCCGCTGCTTCGACTCCGGCGGCCGCTTCGTGGCCGACCTGTCGCGCGCCGCCAGGATCGGCACCGTCTACGGCGTGGACTGGGTCGACGTGCCGGACCGCGACGCGCGGAGCACCTCGGTGCGCCGGCAGTTCCCCGAGGGCCGGGTGACGCGGGCGCGCACGCAGGCGTCCATGTGGTGGGCGGACGGCGGCGCGTACGTCGTGGCGTCGCACGGCCGCGGGGAGAGCCCCGGAGGGCACGGCGGCGCGGTGTGGTTCTACAACCCCTCGCGCCGCACCCTGACGCTGAAGGTGCTGCTGGACGTCGGCACGGGGGCGGAGCAGGACCTCGGCGCCGTCACCGTCTCGCCCTTCGGCGGCCTGATCGCGGCGGGGGACGTCGGCGGCGTCCCGCACCTGCTCGGTGTGCTGGACGACGGCCGGACGCATCCGCTGGCCCGCAGCCGGCTCGACGCCCGCGCCGCGCGGCGGCCGGAGCACGGCGCGTTCACCGGGCTGGCCTTCTCGCCCGACGGGGAGACGCTGTTCGCCGGCATCCGGACCCCCGGCGTCGTGCTCGCGATCACCGGACCGTGGCGGCGGCGGGGCTGAGCCCGACGCGTCCGGCCAGGTTCCGGCCGCCCCGGAGCGTGCCACGGGGCGGCCGGAACGATTCAGCAGCCGTTCAGGATCGACGACAGCGCCGACTTCTCCGCGCTGTCCACCGTCAGGCCGTAGTAGTGCTTGACCTGCACCCAGGCGCGCGCGTAGGTGCACTGGAAGGATGTCTGCGGCAGCCACTCCGCCGGGTCGTCGTCGCCCTTGGAGCGGTTGGCGGACGCCGAGACCGCGATCAGCTGCGGGCGGGTGGTGTCGTTGGCGAAGCCCTGGCGCTGCGCGGTGGTCCAGGCCCAGGCGCCGGAGTCCCATGCCTCGGAGAGCGGCACCAGGTGGTCGATGTCGAAGGTCGACGGGTTGGTGGTGGTCGCGTTGTCGTACGCGCTCGTCCAGTGGCCCGAGGTGGCCTTGCACGCGCTGTCGGTCACCACGCTGGTCCCGTCGCGCCTGATCACGTACTCCCGGGTGTCGCAGGTGCCGGAGATGGTGATCCAGGTCGGGAACAGGTCGCGGTCGTAGGTCGAGGCGTGCGTCTCGGCGGTGGCGGTCATGCCGGCGAGGTAGCTGCGGGCGGTGGACGCCGCGACGGGGGTGGGCAGCGCGGCCTGCGCGGTGCCGCTGCCGACGAGCAGCGCCGTCATCGCGAGCAGGGCCGAGCCGGCGACCGCGGACAGGCGGCGGAGGAGACGGTTTCTGGGCATGACTGAGCGCTCCCGAGGCTAGGGGTCCGGGCGGTACGTGTGGTGCCAGGACAGCGTCCCGCTCCGGGATCTATGCGGGTAGACAGTCAGCGGTAAAGGTTAGGTGAACATGACATTCCAGGAGGCCGCGCGCGTGAAGCGCACACCTGGGCACGCCGACGGCCCGGCCCCACAAGGGGGTCGGGCCGTCGGTCGGTACGGGCGCGGCAGCGCCCGGGAGGCTGTCTCAGAGCGCGGCGGCGCCGGGCTTCTCCATGCCGCGCGCGGTCCGCGAGTCCACGAACGTGCCGAGCGCCGTCATCTCCCACTCGCCGGAGAACTGCTTGACCATCTTCGCCATCAGCACACCGGTGCGGGCCTCGCCCTTCGTCAGGTCGAACCGGACCAGCTCCTCGCCGGTTCCGGCGTCCAGCAGCCGGCAGTACGCCTTGGCGACCTTGTTGAACTTCTGCCCGGAGTAGGAGTTCACCGTGAAGACCAGCCCGGTCACCTCGGCGGGCAGCCCGCCCAGGTGCACGGTGATGGCCTCGTCGTCGCCCGAGCCCTTGCCGGTCAGGTTGTCCCCGGAGTGCTGGATCGCGCCGTCCAGCACCATCAGCTTGCCGAAGTAGCAGGTGGCGAGCGGCTCGCGCTGCGGGCCGTAGGCGATGACCGAGGCGTCCAGGTCGATGTTCCGACCGCCGAAGGCGGGCTCCCAGCCCAGGCCCATCCGGACCGAGGACATCAGCGGCTTGCCGCCCTTGACCAGCGAGACCGTCTCGTTCTTGCGGAGGTTGACCCGGCCCTTGTCCAGGTTGATCCGGCCGGGCGCGGCGGCCGGCGCGGGCGGCGCGGCGGGCTGCGCCGGCGGGACCGGCGGCGGCAGGTGCGTGGCGGCCGGGCCCGAGGGCGGCGGCGCGGAGGGCGGCGCCGGGGCGGCCGGGGGAGCGGCGCGGGTGGCCGGGGCGGCGGGCGCGGCCGGCTCGTCCACGGCCACCCCGAAGTCGGTGGCGATGCCGGCCAGGCCGTCGGCGTACCCCTGGCCGACGGCGCGCACCTTCCAGGCGCCGCCGCGGCGGTAGACCTCGACGACGATCAGCGCGGTCTCCGGGCCGAGCCCGGCCGGCGCGAAGGTGGCGATCTCCGCGCCGTCGTCAGCGCCGCGGACGGTCGCGGTCGGCACCGTGCCGGCGAACGCGGCGCCGCCGTCGATGCTCGCGGTCACCACGATCTTCTCGATCTCCGCCGGCACCGCCGCGGTGTCGACGGTGATCGCGTCCGGGCCCGCCCCGCCGCCCGAGCGGTGCGCCACCCCCGGGCCCTGCGGCTGGTTGTAGAAGACGAAGTCGTCGTCCGAGCGCACCTTGCCGTCGGCGGTGAGGAGCAGGCCCGAGACGTCCAGCCGCACGGGCGCGGCGACCTCCACCGTCACCCGGGGCACGGAAAGAGGCACATTCGAGCCAGGCGTCATTGCGGTCATGCCCCCGTAACGAGCGACCGCGCTTTGCGGTTCCATTACCCGGGCGGAAGAGTGAGGCCGTCCGCCGAGGCCGCCGGCAGCGCGAAGGACTGCGCGGCGCCGGACGGCAGCGGGGCGAATCCGAGCAGGCCGCAGACGGCGCGGGCGGTCAGCCGGTGCCAGCGCGCGGCCCCGCGCAGCATGGCGTGGTCGCCGCGGGGGAACTCGTAGCGGGCCACCTGCGCGCCGGCCGCGCGGGCCCGTCCGGCCATCGCCAGCGACGCGGCGGGAGACGTGATCCGGTCGCCCCGCGCGTGCACGAAGACCAGCCGCGCGCCGCCGAGATGGGCCACCGGCTCGTCCGGCGGGCACCAGGCGGCGAGGGCGACCACGCCGGCCACCGTCGGCGTCCCCGCGGTCCGCAGGGCGGCCCTGGCCCCCATCGAGTGGCCGACCATCACGACCGGGGCGCCGCCGGTCAGCGCGGCCAACTCCTCCAGTGCCCGCGCGGCGTCGCGGGCGGTGTCGGCGCGCTCGCCGTTCCAGCCGCGGTGCCGGTAGCGCGCCTCCGCGACCACCAGGTCCCGGTCGCGCGCGGCGCCCGCGATCGCCCGTATGAAGGGGTGCATGCGCCGGGCCGGCGGGTTCAGCCGTCCGGGGCGGGCGATCCCGTGCTCGTACCCGCCGTGCAGGACGAGCACCGCCGCGGCGGCCTGTCCCGTGGCCGGCACCCGCACGGCCACTCCTCTGTACGCGTCCACCGCCCCTTCCTACACCCACCGGGGCCATCGCGGCGCCGCGGTGGGTGTGCGGGCGGGCCGGTCAGTGCGGCCAGATCGGGGGAGTGGTGCAGAAGGCGCCGCCGAGGTTCGCGTGCGCCGGGTCGGCGGGGTCCAGTTCGCCCTGCTCGGCGACGAGACGGGCCGCGAAGGCCTCGGAGTCGTCGCGCGGCTCGTAGCCCAGCGCCCTCGCGGTGGAGAGGTCCCACCACAGGCGGGTGTTGGCGGAGGAGCCGTAGACGACGGTGTGCCCGGTGACGTCCGCGGACAGCGCCGCGTGGAAGAGCCGGGCGCCGTCGGCCGGGCTCATCCAGACCGACAGCATGCGCACGGTGGTCGGTTCGGGGAAGCAGGAGCCGAGCCGCACCGAGACGGTGTCGATGCCGTGCAGGTCCGCGTAGAGCTGCGCGAGGTCCTCGCCGAAGCACTTGGACAGGCCGTAGAAGGTGTCGGGGCGGCGGGGCGTGGTGATCGGGATGAGCGGGTCGTCGCCCTGAGGCCGCGGGGTGAAGCCGACGGCGTGGTTGCTGGAGGCGAAGACCACCCGGCGCACGCCCTCCTCGCGGACCGCCTCGTACAGGTGGTGGGTGCCCTCGATGTTGGCGCGCAGGATCTTGTCGAAGGTGGACTCCAGCGAGATGCCGGCGAGGTGCAGCACCGCGTCGACGCCGCGGACCGCCTCGCGCAGCGCCGCCCGGTCGGCGAGGTCCGCGGTGATCACCTCGGCGCCACCGGTGTCGCCGGTGACCGGCTTGACGTCGAGGAGCCGCAGGTCGTAGCCGTAGGGCGGGAGCAGGTCGCGCATCAGGGTGCCGACGCCGCCGGCTGCGCCGGTGAGCAGGACGGTGCGGGGAGCTGGCATGGCGGGGCCTCCTCGGGAGCGGATGACCCGAGGGAGTATATCCATGGCTGGGGTTCATGTACGTGGACGGTGGTGGCAGGGTCGACAGGGCTGTTGACCTGGCCCGTCGGCTTGACCCGCGCCGGGAGTCTCGCCTAGCGTGGCAGCGTTCATGAATATGGACGTGAATCAGATGAGCGCACACCCTCTGGGGGGACCCCGATGACCTCACCCGCCCTCGCCGAGCGTCTCGACGGCCTGCTGTTCTTCCCCGTGACCGCCTTCGGCCCGGACGGCGGCCTCGACCTCGACGCCTTCCGCGCCCACGTGCGCGCGGGAGTGGACGCCGGGGCGGCGGCCGTCTTCGCCTGCTGCGGCACGGGTGAGTTCCACGCGCTGTCCCCCGAGGAGTTCGGCGCGTGCGTGGCCGCCGCCGTCGAGGAGAGCGCCGGCCGGGTCCCGGTCGTGGCGGGCGCGGGCTACGGGACCGCGCTCGCCCTGCGGTACGCGAGGATCGCCGAGGACGCCGGCGCCGACGGCCTGCTGGCGATGCCGCCGTACCTCGTGGTCGCCGACCAGGAGGGCCTGCTCCGGCACTACACCGCGCTCGCCGAGGGCACCGCCCTCGACGTCATCGTCTACCAGCGCGACAACGCGGTGTTCGCCCCGGAGACCGTCGTCCAACTCGCCCAGGTGCCCAACATCATCGGCCTCAAGGACGGCCTCGGCGACCTCGACCTGATGCAGCGCATCATCAGCACGGTCCGCTCCGAACTGCCCGGCAGCGACTTCCTGTACTTCAACGGCCTGCCCACCGCCGAACTCACCGGCCTCGCCTACCGGGGCATCGGCGTCACCCTCTACTCCTCCGCCGTCTTCGCCTTCTCGCCCGAGATTGCGCTCGCCTTCCACGCCGCGCTCGCCTCGGGCGACGACGCGACGGTCGGCCGGCTGCTCGACGGCTTCTACCGCCCGCTGGTCAACCTCCGCAACCAGGGCCGCGGTTACGCCGTCTCGCTGGTCAAGGCGGGGGTGCGGCTGCGCGGCCTGGACGTCGGCGAGGTGCGGCCGCCGCTGTCGGAGCCGGCCTCCGCGCACGTCAAGGAGCTGTCCGAGCTGATCGAGCACGGCCTCGCCCTGCTCGGCGACAACTGACCGGGCGGACACCGACGATGAGGACCTCCGCCTTCCTCTACCCGTGGGACGTCGTCGGCGACCCGGCCGCCGCCGAGCGCGTCGCCGCCCTCGGCGTCCAGCAGGTCACCCTCGCCTCCGCCTACCACTCCACCCGGGCGCTGACCCCCCGCCACCCCGGGCACCGGATCGTCACCGCGCAGTACGCCGCCGTGCTCTACCCGCCGGACGAACAGCGCTGGCGGGGGCGGGTGTTGCGGCCGCACCCAGCCGGCGCCTGGGCGGCCGGCGACGCCTGGGCCGAGGCCGCCGGCGCGCTCGCCGCAGCCGGGCTCGACGTGCACACCTGGGTGGTGCTCGCGCACAACTCCCGGCTGGGCGCGGAGCATCCGGACACCAGCGTCGTCAACGCCTACGGCGACCGCTACCCGTGGGCGCCCTGCATCGCCCAGCCCGCGGTCCGCGGATACCTGCTGGAGCTGGCCGCGGAGGCCGCCGCCCGGCCCGGCGCCGGCGGCGCGGAGCTGGAGTCGCTCGGCTGGTACGGGCTGGCCCACCTGCACGCGCACGACAAGATCGGCGGGATCGCGCTCGGCGACGCCGCCCAGTACCTGATGTCGCTGTGCTTCTGCCCGCACTGCCGGGAGGGGTACGCGGCCCACGGCGCCGACCCGGACGGCCTGGCCGCCGCCGTCCGCCGCGCACTGCGCGGCACCTGGTCCGAGGGCGCCGGGCAGGACGGCGACCCGGCGCAGCCGACCGGCGAGGCAGCGATCGCCGCGCTGCTCGGCGACCCGGCGTCGGCCGCGGCCACCCTGAACTGGCGGCGTGAGCAGTCCGGTTCGCTCCAGGAGCAGGCGGTGGCCGCGGTACGGGCGGCCGCCGCGCCCGGCTTCCAGGTGCTGCTGCACGCCGATCCGGTCGCGTACCGCTGCGGGGCCAACGCCGGGGTGGACCCCGCGCACATCCTCGGTGTCGCCGACGGCCTGGTGCTGCCCTGCACCGGAGGCCCGCAGGCGCGCGCCGCGATGCTCGGGCCGGCCGCCCCGCACGCCCGCGAGCACACCGTGCTGGCCGCGAACCTCACCGTCGTCGCCGGTATGGGCGGCAGCCCCGGCACGCTCGCCGAGGACGCCGCCCACGCCGTCTCGCTCGGCGCGACGGAACTGCGGCTGTACCACGCGGGACTCGCCTCGGACGCCGACCTGAACCTGGTCCGCGCGGCGCTGGCGGCGCTCTGACCGGGGTACGCCCGGTGATCTGAGCGCGATGCGCGCGGGGCCGCCGGGGGGCGGCTGCCGCGGGTGGTTCCCGGAGCGCGGCGATCATGGGGGTACCGCCGCGCTCCGGAGCTGCGCCCGCCGTGAGGCGGGAGGGTCGTGCACACCCAAGTCGCCACCGGGGCGCAGGAGGTTGCCGTGATGACGCGAATATTTCCGGGAGGTGACCTGCGGGGTCCATACCCCGGACGCCACCGGATCTCAGGACCGGCGTGCGCGGCTGCCGGCGGCCCGTTCGCGGCCCCGCGTTCAGTACCGTCCGGCGACCGCCGCCGCGCCGCCAGGACCGTCGGCGGCGACCGTGTAGCCGTCGCCGCCGGCGTCCCGGTCGCCGCCGTCGTGCTGGAACTGCCCGGCGAAGACGTACGTGCCGGCTGCCAGCGTCTGACCCGGGTTCAGCGCCCAGCGGTAGACCAGGAAGTCGCCCTGCACGGTGATCGCCACGGTGGTCTGCCCGGACACCGAGTCGTACGAGCCGGTGCTCGCCACCCCGGGCGTCCTGGCCACCCGCAGCTCCACCGCGAGCGAGGTCAGCGACCGGTCGGTGGTCAGCGTCACGTCGCTCTGCGTCCAGAACTGGTTGCTGCTGCCGTCCACGGTGCCCGTCGCGGACACGCCGTTGTCCCGCTCCGTGCCGTCGGGCGGCGGCGCGCCGGGGGCGGTGCCCTGCGCCGAGCCGGTCGGCGTCGCGACCGCGGTGGAACCGCCGGCCGGGGGCGCCGAACGTTGCGTCGGCGCGGCGCGGTGGCCGGGCCGGGTGGTGCGCGGCGATCCGGTCGCCGGGGACCGGCTGCTGCCGTCGCCCGAGGTGCCGCCGCCCGAAGTCCCCGGCGCCCGGCCGGAGTCGGGCGCCCGGGACGGGCTGGGCGCGCTGCTGCTGCCCGCCGTCACCGCGCCGGGGCCCGGCGCGGCGCCGCCGGTGACCGCGCCGACGGCCAGGCCGCCCAGGCCGATCGCGCCGGCCACCGCGGCGGTTACCGCCGCCACCCGCATCCAGGGCGCGGGCGCGTCCGCGCGGCGCCGCCCGGCGGGCGTGGCCGGCGCGGCCATCGCGCGCTCCACCCGGGCGAGGATGCGGTCCCGGTCCGGCCGGTGCGCGTCGGCCGCCTCGTGCAGCCGCTCCGGCAGTTCGGCCATCACACTCCCCGTCCGGTACGAGTACGGGCGCGCGCCGGGGGAGCGGGCGAGCCCAGGATGCGCGCCGGACCGGCCTGATCCGGGTCGGGCCCCGCCGGAGCCGTGCCGGCTCCCGCGGGGCGCGGCGCGAGCAGCCGTTCGAGTTCGGCGACTCCGCGCGACGTCTGGCTCTTCACCGTACCCACCGAGATGCCGAGCGCCGCGGCGGTGTCCCGTTCCGACAGGTCGAAGGCGTGCCGCAGCACCACGCAGGCCCGCTTGCGGAACGGCAGCCGCTGCAGCGCCTCGCGCAGGTCGAGCACCGCGGGCACGTCCGGGTCCTCGACCCGCTCGCTGCGCTGGGACCAGAACAGCGCCACCCGCCGCCGCTCGCGCACCGCGCTGCGGATCCTGGAGCGCGCCAGGTTGGCCACCACCCCGCGTGCGTAGGCGACGGGGTGCTCCGCGGCGCGCACCCGGTCCCAGCGGCGCCACATCGCCACCAGCGCGTCCGCCGCGAGGTCGTCCGCCGCGTCCGCCTCTCCGGTCAACAAGGCCGCGAGGCGGGCCAGTTCGTCGTAGTGCCGTTCGAAGAACGCGTGGAACGCGGCGGCATCGTCGTCGACGGCTGTCCCCACGGTCACCTCTTCCTGCCCGGTCTCCGGCCACGGCGCGGCGCGAGCGTAGCAGCGCCGTGAACCCATGGGCAGAGGTCGGGAGCGGGTGAATCCGGGAGCCGTCCCACGGGCTGTCACCTGCGGTGACCGCGGCGCCGCGGGCCCGTACCAGTGGCATGGGCCCGCGGCACGGCTCCGGCGCGAGCGGCGCCGGACGGGGTGTCAGCCGGGTCGGCCGGCGGTGCGCACGCAGCGCTGGACGCGGGTGACGAGGCGGAGGTCGAAGGGGCCGTGCGAGGTCTCGGGGCGCGACTCCAGCAGCGCGCGGACCCGGCCGAGGACCTCGTCGCGGTCGGCCGGCTCCCGCACCAGCAGGCGGGAGTGCGTGGCGACGGTCGCCACCAGGGAGTCCACGGTGCGCGGCTGGGCGTGCGGGAAGTCCTCGGTCGCCACCGGGGAGAAGCAGGGGTGCGCCCTGACGCCCCTGGTGTCCGACCAGTCGCGGTACGACACCCGGCTGCCCGACACCCGGCCCAGCTCGGCGATCCACTCCACCCGGTCGTCGTCGCTGTTCCACAGCGCGCCCAGCACGCCGCCGGGCCGCAGCACCCGGGCGATCTCCGGCAGCGCCAGGTCCTGGTCGAACCAGTGGAACGCCTGCCCGACGACCACCGCGTCCACCGAGGCGTCCGGCAGCGGAATCCGCTCGGCGCCGCCCGCCAGGGCGGTCGCCGCGGGGAACCGCGCGCGCAGTTGGGCCAGCATCGCCGGTTCCGGCTCGACCGCGGTCACCCGGTGGCCGAGCGCCAGCACACCCTCGGTGAGCTTGCCGGTGCCCGCGCCGAGGTCCAGCACGTCCAGCACGGCCGCGCCCGCGGTGGCCTGACCTCCGGTGCGCGCGGGCGCCAGCGCCCACTCCAGTGCGGCCCGCGGGTAGTCGGGGCGGTGCTCGGCGTACGCGGCCGCCTGCGCGCCGAAGGAGGCGGCCCGCCTGGCGTGCAGGTCCCGGCTGTCAGGTCCCGCGGGGTGGGCCTCCCGCTCGGGGTGGGCCTCCCGCTCGGGGTGGGCCTCCCGCTCGGGGTGGTCGGGCCGGTCGGTCGCGCGGTGCTCGTCGGAGGTCGCCATACCGGCGACCCTACGCAGCGCGGCGTACCGCTACAGCCGCCGGGTGGCGAGCAGCATGCGGTCCCGCGCGTCGAACAGCGTGTCCTTGATCATCTGCTCGTGGCCCGGGGTGAGCCGGGCCACCGGCACCGAGCAGCTCACCGCGTCGCGGGCCGGCGTGCGGTAGGGGATCGCGATGCCGAAGCAGCGCAGCCCCAGCGTGTTCTCCTCGCGGTCCACCGCGTAGCCCTGCTCGCGGATCTGGGCCAGCTCCTCGATCAGCTTCTCGCGGTCGGTGTGGGTGTGCTCGGTCAGCGGCTCCAGCGTCTCCGGCAGCAGCTTGCGCACCTGCTCGTCGGTGTACGTGGCCAGCAGCGCCTTGCCGAGCGAGGTGGAGTGCGCGGGCAGCCGGCGGCCGACCCGGGTGAAGGGCCGCAGGTAGTGCTGCGACTGCCGGGTGGCGAGGTAGACCACGCTGGTGCCGTCGAGGCGGGCCAGGTGGATGGTCTCGCTGGTGTCGTCCGAGAGCCGGTCCAGGGTGGGCCGGGCGGCGGCCACCACCTCGTCGCCGTCGATGTACGAGGTGCCGACCAGCAGCGCGCGCACGCCGATGCCGTACCGGGTGCCGGTCGCGTCGGTCTCGATCCAGCCCAGCTCGACCAGGGTGCGCAGCAGCATGTACAGGCTGGACTTGGGGTAGCCGACGGACTCCTGGACGGTGGCCAGGCTGTGCATGCCGGGGCTGTTCGCGAAGAACTCCAGCAGTTCCACCGTGCGCACCGCGGACTTGACCTGGGAACCTGCTCCCTCGGCAGCAGCCATCGCGTGAGACCCCTCTTGTTCGGCCGGGAGGCGTGGACGTAGGCTCCCCGACATAGATTCACATGTGAAGACGCCGTTCAGTATATAGAACCCCGGTCCGGGACACCCAGGCCCGGCGGCGGAAACTGCGGCGTGCGGTACGGATTGATGGAGGTTCTTCCGGTGGCAGTACCAGTCTGGAGCGTCGACCCCCGAACCGGGAAGCAGCGGGCGGAGGTCGGCACCGAGACCACGGCCGGGGAGGTCGACGCCGCGGTCCGCGCCGCGGCGGCCGCGCTCCCCGCGCTCGCCGACCGCAGCGTACGCTCCCGGCTGCTGCGCGGCGCCGCCGGGTTGCTGGAAGACTCCGCCGCCGAGGTGATCGCCGCCGCCGACGCGGAGACCGCCCTCGGCGTGCCCCGGCTGACCGGCGAGCTGGCCCGTACCGCCTACCAGTTGCGGGCCTTCGCCGACGTCGTCGACGAGGGCGGCTTCCTCGACGTGATCATCGACCACGCCGACCCCGCCGCGCAGCCGATCCCCCGCCCCGACCTGCGCCGCTACAAGATCCCGCTGGGCGTCGTCGCGGTCTACGCGGCGAGCAACTTCCCGCTGGCCTTCTCGGTGCCCGGCGGCGACACCGCCAGCGCGCTCGCCGCGGGCTGCCCTGTCGTCGTCAAGGCGCACCCCGACCACCCGGCCACCTCCGCGCTCTGCGCCGAACTGCTGCGCCGCGCCGCCGTCGAGGCGGGACTGCCCGCCGACACGGTGGTGCTCGTGCACGGCTTCGAGGCCGGCGTCGCCCTGGTCTCCCACCCGCTGGTGGCCGCGGCCGGGTTCACCGGCTCGATCCCCGGCGGCCGGGCGCTGTTCGACGCGGCCGCCGCCCGCCCCCGCCCGATCCCCTTCCACGGCGAGCTGGGCAGCCTCAACCCGGTCGTCGTCACGGCGGCCGCCGCCGCCGAGCGGGCCGAGCAGATCGGCGCCGGGCTCGCCGGGTCCTTCACCCTCGGCAACGGCCAGTTCTGCACCAAGCCCGGTCTGGTGCTCGCCCCGGCCGGGGACGACGGCGACCGGCTCGTCGCCGCGCTCACCGGCGCGGCCGCCGAGGCGCGGCCCGGCGTGCTGCTCGACGGCCGCATGCGCGAGAACTTCCTCAAGGGCGTCGCGGCCCGCGCCGCACTGCCCGGTGTCAGCGTCCCGGTCGGCCCCGGCGAGGGCGACGACGAGGCCGGCCGCACGGTCCGCCCCGGCTACCTGGTCGCCGAGGCCCGCGACCTCGCCGGCGCCGGCGCCTACGACCTGCTGCTGGAGGAGTGCTTCGGCCCGCTCACCGTGGTCGTGCGCTACGCGGGCGACGCCGAGCTGGCCGCCGTCCTCGACCGGCTGCCCGGCAACCTCACCGCGACCGCGCACCTCGGCGCGGACGAGGCCGCGCAGGACGGCGGCACGGCCGCCGCGCTCCTCACCCGGCTCAGCGCGCTCGCCGGCCGGGTCCTGGTCAACGGCTGGCCCACCGGCGTCGCGGTCGCCCCCGCCCAGCACCACGGCGGCCCCTACCCGGCCACCACCTCCACGTCCACCTCGGTCGGCGCCACCGCCATCGAGCGCTGGCTGCGCCCGGTCGCCTACCAGGACACCCCGCAGGCGCTGCTCCCCCTCGAACTGCGCGACGCCAACCCGCTCGGCGTCCCCCGCCGGGTGGACGGCGTGCGGTAGGGCCCACGCGGCGCGGGCTCGGGAGGGACTCAGGCCGACAGCCGGCCCAGCAGCACCGGCACATGGCTGCGGTCCGGGTCCTTCACCGCGGTCAGCAGCGTGACCGTGCGGTGCGCGGCGAGACCGCGCAGGCGCCGGAGCGGCTCCGCCAGCTCCGGCGCCGCCAGCTCGGCGCGGTACCGGCGCTCGAACTCCCCGTGCTCCTCCGGATGCGCGTGGAACCACGTCCGCAGCTCCCCGCTGGGGGTCAGCTCCTTCGGCCACTCGTCCACCGCGGCGCGCGCCTTCGCCAGCCCGCGCGGCCACAGCCGATCCACCAGCACGCGCACCCCGTCCGCCTCCTGCGCCGCCTCGTACACCCGCCGCACCTGGAATCCCATCCGCCCACCCTGCCATCGCGCCGCGGTCCCCACCCGGTCACCGGGCCCGCAGGGGTGGTGCCTCGTTCAGGCTGCGGGGTCTGGCGACGAGGACGGATCGGCGGGTCAGGCGGCGGGCTTCAGGCGACGATCGTGCCGCGCAGCACGATGCGGCGGGGCGCGGCCAGGACGCGGACGTCCTCGCGGGGGTCGGCGTCGTAGAGCACGAGGTCGGCCGGGGCGCCCTCGGTGAGTCCTTCGCGGCCGAGCCAGCGCCGGGCGTCCCAGGTGGCCGCCGAGAGCGCCGCGCCGACCGGCAGCCCGGCCCGCACCAGCTCCTCGACCTCGGCGGCGATCAGGCCGTGCGCGAGGCCGCCGCCCGCGTCCGTGCCCGCGTAGACCGCGATGCCGGCGTCGTAAGCGTCGCGGACGGTGGCGTGGCGGCGGGCGTGCAGCCGCCGCAGATGGTCGGCCCAGCGCGGGAACCGGGCCTCGCCGCCGGCCGCCAGCCGCGGGAAGGTCGCGATGTTGACGAGCGTCGGCACGATGGCCACGCCGTGCTCGACGAAGAGCGGGATGGTCTCCTCGGTCAGCCCGGTGGCGTGCTCGACGCAGTCGATGCCGGCCAGCACCAGGTCGGCGAGCGAGTCCTCGGCGAAGCAGTGCGCGGTGACCCGGGCGCCCTCCTGGTGCGCCGCGGCGATCGCCTCGGCCACGGCGTCCCGCGGCCAGCAGGGTGCCAGGTCGCCGGCCTCGCGGTCGATCCAGTCGCCGACCAGCTTCACCCAGCCGTCGCCCCTGCGGGCCTCCTGCCGCACGTAGGCGGTGAGATCGCCGGGCTCGATCTCGTACGCGTAGTTGCGGATGTAGCGGCGGGTGCGGGCGATGTGGCGGCCGGCCCTGATGATCTTCGGCAGGTCGGCCCGGTCGTCGATCCAGCGGGTGTCGCTGGGCGAGCCCGCGTCGCGCGCCAGCAGGGTGCCGGCGTCGCGGTCGGTCAGCGCCTGCCGCTCCGCGGTGTCCCGGTCGACCGCGCCGTGCGCGTCCAGGCCCACGTGGCAGTGGGCGTCGACCAGGCCCGGCAGCACCCAGCCGGTCAGCGTCGTGGCGGCGGCCGCGGCAGGCCGGGTGAACGTGATCCGGCCGCCGACGACCCACAGCTCGTCGGTCACGTCCGCCTCGCCGGGCCCGCCCAGCATCCGTCCCCTGATGTGCAGCACGTCCTGCTTCGCCATGCGTCGAGCCCCGCGTTCCGCCTCGCGTTCAGCCATGCACGGAACTGTACGAGGCGGCGGCTACGCTCGGCCCGTACGGTCCTGATCTTCCGCGAGGAGCGCTGCACGTGTCAGCCGAGCCTGCCCGGCCCGCCGGGTCCCGCCTGCCGGAGCCGTCCGATCCGTCGGCCCCGTACCCGCCGTCGGCGGGACCGCACCCGCTGCTCGACCTGCCGCCGCTGACCGCCGCGCGGTTCGCGGCGATCGAGCGCCGGGTGGCCGCCCTGCTGTCCACGCGGCACGACGTGGTGATCGCCCAGGGCGAGGCGCTGCTGCCGCTGGAGGGCTGCATCCGCGCCGCGGCACGGCCCGGCCGCGCCGCGCTGAACGTCGTGACCGGCCCGTACGGAAGCACCTTCGGCGGCTGGCTGCGCGACGCCGGGGCCGAGGTGGTCGACCTCACCGTGCCGTTCGACTCGGCGGTCGGCGCGGAGCAGGTCGCCCAGGCGCTCGCGGAGCACCCCGAGATCGACTTCGTGTCCCTGGTGCACGCCGAGGCGGCGACCGGCAACACCAACCCGGTCGCCGAGATCGGCGAGGTCGTCGCCGCGCACGGCGCGCTCTTCATGCTCGACGCGGTGGCGTCCGTGGGCGCGGAACCGCTGCTGCCGGACGCCTGGGGCGTCGACCTGTGCGTCATCGGCGCGCAGAAGGCGATGGGCGGGCCGGCGGGGGTCTCCGCGGTCGCGGTGAGCGAGCGGGCGTGGCAGCGCATCGCGGGCAACCCGGCGGCGCCGCGCCGCTCGTACCTCTCGCTGCTGGACTGGAAGGAACGCTGGATCGACGCGGGGCGGCAGGCGCTGCCGCACGCGCCCGCCCAGCTGGAGATGCTGGCGCTGGACGCCTGCCTGGCACGGATCGAGGCGCAGGGGGCTGCGGCGGTCGCCGCGCGGCATGCGGCCGCGGCGGCGGCATCCCGCGAGGGCGTCCTCGATCTCGGGCTCACGCCGTACGTGCTGGAGGCGCGGTGGGCCGCGCCGGTCGCCACCACCGTCCGCACTCCCGCGGGGCTGCACGCGGGCGAGCTGGTGTCGGCCGCGCTCGCGGCCGACCCCGGCGCCCCGCTCGCCCCGGGCGGCGGCGCCCTCGCCGCGGAGATGCTCCGCATCAACCACTACGGGCCCGCGGCCTCCCCGGACGCCGTCCACCGCGCGCTCAGCGCGCTCGGCGCCGCGCTGCACCGCTGACCACCCCGCCGGCCGGTGGCCGGCCGCGCCCACCCGACCCCGCGCGCAGCGCCGGGCGCCGGGCGCCGAGCGCGGGCCGCGTCGGGGGAACGGCCGTGCGAAGCCATTCGAACCCGGGGGCGGAAACCACGCTTACGGGTGAACTAGCGCCGTGTAGCCGCTACTTCACCCACAGTGCGTAAATATGGCCGGGTCCAGGTCCCTGGCGGCTGTCCCCAGATCAGCGCGCGCCGGGGACGCCATGCCATCCCCAGGGGTGTTCCCAACCGTGTACCGCACTCTCAACTCCCTTGTCAGCGCGCATCGTTCGGCCATCGCGATCGGCGCCGGCGTCGCCCTCGCGGCGGGCGCCGCGACGGTCGCGCCGATCGCCCAGGCGACCCCCGCCGCGCCGGCGCACACCTCCGGCGCGGGCGCCGCCACGGCGACGGTGCTGCGCGCCGGGCTCGACGTCTCCGTGCTGAACAGGACCGTCGACGTCCCCGTCGACGCGTCGCTGAACGACGTGCGGGCGCCCGCCTCCGCACGGGAGACCGCGCTCACCGTGACCGTCGGCCACGGCGTCGAGGGGGGCCGCCCGGTCAACCTGCTGCGGGCCGCCGTCGCCACCGCGAACGCCACCGCGGACCGGGACGCGGCCGAGGGGTACGCGGACGTCGCCGACGCCCGGCTGCACCTGCCGGGCTTGCCGCTGCTGTCCCTGGTCACGCTCGACGCGATCTCCTCGCGCGCCACCTGCCGGGTGGGGCGCAAGCCCACCGCCTTCTCGCAGGTGGCGGGCGTCACGGTGCTCGGGCGGCGGGTGGCGCTCTCCGCCGTCGGCACCACGCAGATCGACGTGCCCGGCGTCGGCAGGGTCGGGCTGGACCTCACGCACACCGTGCTGACCTCCGACACCGCCGCGGCGACCGCGCTCCACCTCACGGTGCACGTCAACCCGCTGAGCCTGGGGGTGGCCGAGGTCGGCGGGGACGTGACGCTCGCGCAGGCCACCTGCCGCACCCCGCGCAGGAGCGGCGGTTCGACCGGCGGTTCGACGGGCGGTTCGACCGGCGGCTCGGGCGGCTCGGGCGGCTCGGGCGGCGGTTCGACGAGCGGGTCGGCTTCGGGCGGCTCCAACGGAGGCGCCACCAGCGGCGGCCCCGGCGGCGGTTCGGCATCCGGGGGCGGCAACGGAGGCTCCGGCAGCGGTGGTTCCACCTCGGGCGGCGGCAACGGCGGGTCCGGCTCAGTTGGTTCCGCCGCGTCCGGCGGCTCGGCCGCGTCCGGCGGCTCCGGCGGTGGCGGCGACACCCACGCCCAGACCGTCGGCGACACCGGCAACCTCGCCGAGACCGGGGCGAGTTCGTCCACGCCCTACCTCGCGGGCGGCGCGGCGGCCCTCGTCGCGGCCGGCGTGGGCGTCTTCCTGGTGGCCGACCGCCGCAGGCGCGCCGGCGCCGCCGCACGTGACTGAACGGTCGTGATCGACACAAGCGGGTAACAGCCCGAGGGGGGCGGCGCGACCGTGGCGCCGTCCCCCTTAACCTGGTGCGGACGTGCGGGGGAACGCGCTGGGGACGACGCGCCTGGGCGCGGGGACGGGCGGGGAATGAGCGAGGGTCTGTTCGCGGGTCGGTACCAGGTGCTCGGGCTGCTCGGCCACGGCGGAATGGCCCGCGTGCACCGGGCCCGCGACACCCGGATGGGCCGCGTCGTCGCGGTCAAGACGCTGCTGCCCGAGCTGGCCGACAACCCCGACGCGCGGCGCAGGTTCGCCCGCGAGGCACAGGCGGCGGGCGCCCTGAACCACCCCGGCATCGTCACCGTCCACGACCAGGACGAGGTGCGCGACGGCGACACGGTCGTGCCGTACCTGGTGATGGAGTACGTGCCCGGCACCACGCTGGCCCAACTCGTGCGGGAGCACGCCCCGCTGGAGCCCGCGCAGGCGGTGCGCATCGTCTGCGACATCCTCGACGCGCTGGCCCACGCGCACAGCCGCGGCACCGTGCACCGCGACGTGAAGCCCGCCAACGTGCTGATCACCACCGAAGGCGCGGTCAAGGTCGCCGACTTCGGCATCGCGCGGGTGCTCGACGCCGACCAGCGGCTGACCGCCACCGGCTCGGCGATCGGCACGCCCAGCTACATGTCGCCCGAGCAGATCAACGGCCACGACGTGGACGCCCGCAGCGACGTGTACGCGGTGGGCTGCGTGCTGGTCGAACTCCTCACCGGCAAGCCGCCGTTCACCGACGGCAACCCGATCAACCTGATGTACTGGCACGTCCACACCCCGCCGCCCGAGCCGTCGTCGCGCAATGCCAGGGTCGGCAAGGAGCTGGACGCCCTGACCCTCCACGCGCTCGCCAAGGACCCCGCGGACCGGCCCGCGGACGCCGCGGTCTTCCGCAACCGGCTGCGCGGCTGGCTGGCCGCGGCAGGCGCGGGCGCGTTCGCCGACCCCGCCGTCCCGCCCGCCGCGCTCCCGCCGCCGCCTCCCGCGGTTTCCGGGGACCCCGCGACCCCTGCGACGCCCGCGCAGGGTGCGGGCCCCCAGGTCCCCGGCCCGCGGCCCAGCGACCCGCGGGCCACGTACGGTGTCGGCGCGCGGCTGCCGGTCCTGCCCGGCGCGGACTCGGCGGCCGGCCCCGGCGCTGCCGCCCCCGCCGTACCGCGGGACGCGTCCCCGGCTCCCGCCGTGGCCGCCCCGCCGCCGGCCGCGGCCGAGCACCCCGCGTACTCCCGCACCCCGCAGGTGCCGCTGCCGCCGCCGTATCTGCCGGGCACCCCGCCGCCGCACGACAACCACCCGCCCAGCCCGCCGGCGCAGGACCCGGCCGCGCACCCCGCCCCCACGGCCGACCCGCCCGCCGGCACCGGGGACCTCGCCCGCCGGCGGCGCAGGCGCCGCTGGACCGCGGCCGCGGCCGGCGTGGCCGTGGTGGCCGTCGGCGTCACCGTGGCGCTGGCCTTCGGACCGCTGGGCGGGAGCGCGGGACCGACACCCACGCACCGGTCGGGCCCGACCGGCAGCACCGTCCAGGACGCCGCGCTGCGGTTGCACGGCGGCAAGCGCGGCAGTGGCTACGGCGGCGGCCTCGACGGCGTCGTCCGCCCCTCCACGGCCAAGGGCGGCACCCTGCGTCTCGTCGCCACCGACCCGCCGCTGAACCTCCTGGACCCGGCGGCCACCTACGAGCAGCCCGCCTGGAACGTGCAGCGCCTCTTCCTGCGCAAGCTGGTCGACTACGTGCCCGCGCCGGGCGCGGCCGGCCGCACCGTCGTCCCCGACCTGGCCACCGACACGGGCAAGGTCAGCTCCGACGGGCTGACCTGGACCTTCCACCTCAAGCCCGGGGTGAAGTACCAGGACGGCTCGCCGATCACGTCGATGGACGTCAAATACGGGGTCGAGCGGACCTTCGCCCGTGACGTCTTCCCCGGCGGCCCCTCCTACTTCCCCGAACTCCTCGACGAGGGCCAGCACTACCCGGGCCCGTACGAGGACGGCGACCCCACCGAGCTGGGCCTGAAGTCGGTGGCCACACCGGACGCCGCCACCATCTCCTTCACCCTCGCCAAGCCCTTCGCGGACTTCCGCTACGTGCTGGCGCTGTCCGTCGGCGCGCCCGTGCCGCGGCTGGCCGACAGCGGGGCGGCAAGACGTACGAGCAGCACCCGATGGCCAGCGGCCCGTACGAGGTGGCCTCCTACGACCAGGGCAAGAGCCTGAAACTGGTCCGCAACCCCGAGTGGGACCCGGCCACCGACACCGTGCACTCCGCGCTGCCCGACACGATCGACCTGACGTACCTGGCCGACCGCAACGCCGTCGAGGCCGCGCTGCTCGACGGCAGCGCCGACCTGGACATCGACGCGGCCACCCTCTCCGACGCCACCGAGACGAAGATCCTCGGCAGCCCCACGCTGAAGGCTGACACCGACCTCGCCTACAACGGCGCCACCCGCTTCCTCAGCCTGCAGACCGGTGTCGCCCCCTTCGGCGACTACCGGTGCCGCTGGGCGGTGCAGTACGCGGTGGACCGGGCCTCGGTGCGGGCCGTCTTCGGCGGGCAGTACAACGGCGGCGACGTGGCGACCACCATGCTGCCGCCCACCAGCGACGGCCACGACCCGGCCGCCACGCCCTTCGGCACCAGCCTCGGCGTGTCCTTCCCGGACGAGGCGAAGAAGCAACTGGCCGCCTGCGGCCGGCCGAACGGCTTCCCGGTCACCCTGGCCGGAGCCGACTCCGGCGCGAGCGCCGAAGCGATGCAGTCGATCAAGACGTCCCTGGCCGCGGTCGGCATCACCGCACACGTGGTGACCGAGCCGACGGAGACCTTCTACCAGGACCTGCTGTCGCCGGCCCGGCTCAAGGCCAAGAAGTGGGGCATGGTGCTGACCAGTTGGGCCGCCGACTGGCCGACCGGGGGCGGCTTCCTGCGCACCCTGATCGAGCCCGGCAGCTCCACGAACTACTCCGGTCTCGACGACAGCGAGATCAACGCCCTGGTGGACACCGCGGACGCCCAGTCCGACCCGGCCGAGGCCGCGTCGGACTGGGCGGGGATCGACGCGAAGGTGATGAGCGAGTCCACCATGGTCCCGCTCGTCTACGTCCGCCATCTGATCTACCGCGGGCCGCGGTTGACCAACGTCTACGAGCAACAGGTGCTCGGCGGCGTCGACCTGACCGCGCTGGGGGTCAAGCCATAGCGGTGGCGAGGGCGTTGGCGAAGCCGTCGGCCGTACGGCGGTCCCTGACCGCGATCCGCAGCCAGTCCGGCCCGAGCCCGGGGAAGGTGTCGGCGCGGCGCACCGCGTACCCCAGGTCGCGCAGCCGCAGCCGCACCCCGGCCGCGTCCGGCAGGCGCAGCAGCAGGAACGGCGCGGCCGGGGTGTCGCCCGCGACCTCCAGTCCGGTGGCCGCCAGCCCGCGCAGCCGTTCGACCAGGTACGCCCGCTCCGCGGTCACCGTCCTGGCCGCCTCGGCGGCTTCGGCCAGCGCCCGCGGCGACATGCACGCCTCCACCGCGGCGAGCGCGGGCGTGGAGACCGCCCACAGCGGCTGGGCCCGTTCCAGCGCCGCCACCGTCGGCGGCTCCGCCAGCACGTAGCCCACCCGCAGCCCGGCGAGCCCCCAGGTCTTGGTGAGGCTGCGCAGCACCACCAGGCCCGGCACGTCCGCCGCTGCGGCCAGCGACTCGCGCTCGCCCGGCACCGCGTCCATGAACGCCTCGTCGACCACCAGCGTGCGCCCCGGGCGGGCCAACTCCCGAACCGCCGCCGCCGGATGGAGCACCGAGGTGGGGTTCGTCGGATTGCCGAGCAGCACCAGGTCCGCGTCCTGCGGGACCCGCGCGGGGTCCAGCCGGAAGCCGTCGGCCGCGCGCAGCACGACGCGCTCCACCGGGTGACCCGCGGCGCGCAGCGCCGCCTCGGGCTCGGTGAACTGCGGGTGCACCACGGCCACGCGCCGCGGCCGCAGCGCCCGCGCGAGCAGCACGAACGCCTCGGCGGCGCCCGCCGTCAGCAGCACCTCGGCGTCCGGCCTGCCGTGCCGGGCGGCCACCGCGCGCCGGGCGGTCCGGCCGTCGGGGTAGCCGGCGAGTCCGGCAAGCGAGCCGGCGATCCGCTGCGCGAGCCACGAAGGGGGCGTGCCGGCGCGGACGTTGACCGCGAGGTCGACGAGTCCCTCGCCGACCTCCGCGTCCCCGTGGTGCCGCAGGTCGTAGCCGTCCGGGTCCGCCGGGTCCGTCATGCCCGCCGGGTCCGCGGTGTTCGTCGTGTCCGCGGGGGCCGCCGGGCCTGCGCCGGCCGGCGTGCCCGGTCCGGCGGCGGGCTCAGTGGGAGTGCGCATGGTGACCGCTGTGCGCGTGGCCGTGGCCGTGGTCGTGTCCCGGGTCGTCCGGGTGGTGGTGCGGCTGCTGCGGCGCGCCCACCCGGTCCTCGAAGCCGGGCAGCTTGACCCGGTACACGCAACTGTCGCAGTTCATCCGCAGGTCGCCCCCGAGCGTCTCGTGGTAGCGCTCCATGACCAGCGCGGCCAGCTCCGGCTCGGGGCCGATCACGTCCGCACAGCGCACGTCCACGCCCGGCGCGTCCCGCGCCCAGCCGTGGGCCTGCTCCCGTACCCGGTCCGGCAGCACCCCGGGGAAGAGGAAGTACGGCAGCACCACCACGCGGGTCGCGCCCAGCCGGCGGCAGCGCTCAAGACCGGCCGGCACCGACGGATCGGCCAGCGACACGAACGCCGTCTCGACGCCCGCCAGTCCGCGGCCCTCCCACAGCAGCCTGGCCGCCTTGAACACCTCGGCGTTGGCGTCCGGGTCGGTCGAACCGCGGCCCACCAGCAGCACCGTGGTCGCCGCCCGGTCCGCGCCGGCCACCGCCTCGTCGAGCCGCCGCTCCAGGACGGCCAGCAACCCCGGGTGCGGGCCCAGCGGGCGGCCGTACGCGAACGACGTGCCCGGATGGCGCTGCTTCTCGCGGGCCAGGGCCGCCGGGATGTCGCCCTTGGCGTGGCCGGCGGACACCAGCACCAGCGGCACCGCGGCGAACTCCCGTACGCCGTCCGCAGCCATCGCCGCGACGGAGTCGGCCAGCGGCGGCGGCGACAGTTCGATGAACCCGCCGCCCACCGGCAGTTCGGGGTGGGCGGCGGCCAGTTGGGCGACGAAGGCACGGAAGGTCTCGGCGCCGGCCTCGTCGCGGGTGCCGTGGCCGACGAGGAGCAGGGCGGGGGCGGTCACTGGTCGTTCTCCTTGCCTGGGGACTGCGGGTACGGCGTGTAGAGCAGGGCGTTGAGCGCGGCGGCGGCCACCGCGGAGCCGCCCTTCTCGGAGATGTTGCTGACCGCGGGCAGCCCCGACGCGCGCAGGTGCGCCTTGCTCTGCGCGGCGCCCACGAAGCCGACCGGCATGCCGATCACCAGCGCGGGCGCGGCGTGCAGCGCGATCAGCTCCTCCAGCGCGGTCGGGGCGCAGCCGATCACCCACACCGCGCCGGGGCCGACCTCCCCGTACGCCAGGCGCATCGCGTGCGCGCTGCGGGTCAGGCCGGTGCTGGAGACGGCGTCCGCCAGCCGGCACACCGCGCGCCGCGCGGTGACGCCCGCGGCGACCATCTCGACGTCCGCGACGACCGGCGCGCCCGAGTGCAACGCCGCGTGTGCGGCGCGCAGTTCGGCCTCGTCCGCGACCAGGTCGGTGGCGTAGCCGAGGTCGGCGCTGGAGTGGATCACCCGCTCGAGCACCGCCCGCCGCAGCGGCGGCAGATCGGAGGTGTCCAGCCGGGACCGCAGGATGCGGAAGGACTCCTGCTCGATGGGGTGGACCGTACGGGTACGGATCACGGTGCTCCTTGAGGTCATGACTGCCACCGGTAGCCACGGGGGGTGACCATGCGGCCGGCGACGACACGGGTCGCGGTGTTGCCCACGGTCACCACCGTCACCATGTCCACGGTGGTCACGTCGAAAGCGGCGAGCGTGCTGATCGCGGTCCGCTCGTCCGGGCGGGAAGCGGCGTGCACGATGCCCACCGGGGTGTCGGGCGCGCGGTGCCCGGCCAGGATCGACAGCGCCTTCGGCAGCTGCCAGTCGCGGCCGCGGCTGCGCGGGTTGTAGAAGGTGACCACCAGGTCCGACTCGGCCGCGGCCCGCACCCGGCGCTCGATCACGTCCCACGGGGTGTGCAGGTCGGACAGGCTGATCGACACGTGGTCGTGGCCCAGCGGCGCGCCCAGCAGCGCGGCGGCGGCCAGCGCCGCGGTGACCCCGGGCACCCCCACCACGTCGATGTCGTCGGCGGCCTCGGCCAGCGCGGGGGAGGCCATCGCGTACACGCCGGCGTCGCCGCTGCCGATCAGGGCGACCGCGTGGCCCGCACGGGCCTGCGCGACGGCCGTGCGGGCGCGCTCCTCCTCGGCGCCGAGCCCCGACTCCAGCACCCGGGTGCCGGGCGGGAGCAGATCGCGGATCTGCGCGACGTACTGGTCGAGGCCGACGACCACCGACGCCCGGCGCAGCTCCGCCGCGGCCCGCGGGGTCAGCAGGTCGCGGGCGCCCGGCCCGAGGCCGACCACGGCGAGCCGGCCGCGCGCCCTGCGGCGGGCGACGGCGGCGGTCGCCATCGCCGACTTGCGCTTCTCGACGGCGAGTTCACCGCCCGGCCCGGCGCCGAGCAGGGCGGCCGCCTCGGCCACCGACGGTGTGCCCACGGCGGCCAGCGGCGCCGCGGAGGGATTCGGCACCGGCACGGCGGCGAGCGCCTGCGCGGGGTACGTCAGCAGCGGAACGCCCAGCCGCGCGGCCGCTCCCACGATCCCGGGCTCGTCCTTCTTCGCGTCCACGGTCGCCAGTGCGGCGACGCTTAGCCGGGCGAGCCCGGCGCCGTCCAGCGCGGCGTGCACCAGCTCCACGACCTCCTGCTCACCGACGCCGCGGCTGGCGCCGACGCCGACCACCAGCGACGGCGGCCGTACGAACACGATCCGCCCCGTCCCGGCCCCGGCCCCGGTCCCGTTCTCGGCCCCGGCCCCAGTTCCGTCGGCGGTCCCAGTCTCCTGGGCGGTCGCGTCCGCGGCGGGTCGCACCACGCGGTCGGTCACCCACACGGCGGCCGGCGTCGAGGCCGGGGGCGCCGTCCCGGGGGCCGGCGCGTGATCGAGGGGGAGCGGAGGCAGCGGCCAGGGCGTGTCGGCGTACAGCGGCACCCGCTCACCGTCCAGGACCGCCCGGGTGACCGCGGCGATCGGCCCCTGCGCCGGATACGGCAGCGTGTCCAGCGCGGTGATCGCCACCGCGTCCGTGGCCGTGGTGACGACGGGTGCCGCGCCGAGCACCTCCCCGACCGCGGCGGCGAGCGCGTTGGCGCCGCCCGCGTGACCGCCCAGCAGCGCCACCGCGTGGCGGTGCGCCTCGTCCACGGTGACCACGCCCGGGTCGTCCCGCTTGGCCGACAGCAGCGGCGCGACCAGCCGCACCACGGCGCCCGCCGCGAGGAAGGCGACCACCTGCTCGCACTCCCCGAACGCCGCCGCCAACGCCTCCTTCACCGGCCCCTGGTAGGTCCGCGTGCGCCCCGGCCAGGCCGCGGCCAGCCGCTCGCACCCCTGCCGGCCGGCAACCGTCGCCGCCACAAGCCCGATCACGTCAACGTCCTCTCCGCAAAACCCGGTTCGCGGACCGGAACCGGCCCCGCGACCGCCTCGGGGCGGATGCCCCACACCACGAACACCGGGTTGACCGCGGCGAGCCGCGACACCTCGCCCGGCAGCGGCGCCAGCCGCGACGCCTGCAGCAGCACGCCGTCCGTCACGAGCCCGGCCGCGCGCAGCGCGCCGCGCACCGCGGCCACCCGGTCCACCGCCGCCAGCGTCACGACCACCGACCGGCGGGCGCGCTCCGCGCACCGCGCCACGATCGCGGGCAGCCGGGCGCCGCCGCCGCCGATGAACACCGCGTCCGGCTCGGGGAGCCGTCCGAGCACGCCGGGCGCGGCGCCGTGCACCGCCTCGACGTCCACGCCGTGCGCCGCCGCGTTGGCCCGGATGCGCGCCACGCCGTCCGCGTCGCGCTCCACGGCGACCACCGCGGCGCCGAACCGCGCGCACTCCACCGCCACCGAACCGGACCCGGCGCCGACGTCCCACACCAGATCGCCGGTGCGCGGGCCGAGGCGCGCCAGCACCAGCGCCCGCACCTCGGCCTTGGTCACCATCGAGTCGCGGTGCGCGAACTCCTCCTCCGGCAGCGCCCATCGGGCGGGCGCGGCGGGCGGTCCCGCGACCGTGCGCGCCTGGGCCGCCGGCAGTGAGGCGCCCGGCCCCAGGCACAGCACGACCGACCCGGCCGCGGGCCACGGACGGCCCGCCGCCTGCGCGGGGGAGACCCGTACGACGGATTCCTCGGCCGTGCCGAGCGCCGAGGCCACCACCAGTGTCCTGGCGGCCCCGGCCCCTTGCTCGACCTCTTGCCCGGCCCCTTCCCCGGCGGCGGCCAGCGCCGCACCCAGCTCCGCGGGGCCGGCGCCCGGCCCGGTGAGCACCGCGACCTTGCGGTGCGCCCGGCAGACGTTCACCGCGGTCCGCAGCGCCCTGCCGTGCGCGCTCACCACGACCGCGTCGTCCCAGCTCAGCCCGAGCCGGGCGAAGGCCGTCGCGATCGAGGGCGCGGCGGGCCGCACGTCCAGCGCGGCCGGCCCGAACCGCTCGCCGAGCGCCCGGACGATCCCGAAGAAGCCCGGGTCGCCAGAGGCCAGCACGGTCACCGGCCGCTCCTCGCGCACGTACCGCGCGACGACGTCGAGGGCGGGCGCGAGCGGTCCCAGCTCCAGGCGGCGGGCGTGCGGCGGCAGTTGCGCCGCGTCCAGGTGCCGTGCCGCGCCGACCACCAGGTCGGCGGCGCCCAGCGCGAGCGGCCCCGCGGCCGCACCGGTCCCTGTGCCCGCGCCCGTACCTGTGCCGATCACCGTGATCATGCCGCTCAGCTCCTGGCTTCGCGGGGCCGGTCGGTCTCGCGGGCCGCGCGGGCCTCGCGCAGGGCGCGGCGGGCCGCCGGGTCGGCGCGGCGGAAACCGTGGAAGTGGCCCGGGTGGTACAGGTGCGAGCGGGTGCCGGTCGCCGCCAGCGCCGGGCCGACCAGGAAGAGCGTGTGCTTCCACAACCTGTGGGCCTTCACGGTCTCCTCCAGGGTGCCGACGGTGCAGTGCACCAGCAGCTCCTCGGGCCAGCTGACCTGATGGGCGATCACCACCGGGGTGTCGGTGCGGTATCCGCCCTCCAGCAGCTCCGCGGCGAGCTGCCCGGACCGGGCGGCGGAGAGGAAGACCGCCATCGTGGTGCCGTGCCGGGCGAACTCCCGTACCTCCTCGCCCGGCGGCATGGGCGTCTTGCCGCCGCCCAGCCGGGTCAGGATCACCGACTGCGCGACCTCCGGGATCGTCAACTCCCGCCCGGCCAGCGCCGCGACGGCCGAGAACGAGGACACCCCCGGCACGATCTCCACCTCGATGCCGAGCTCCGCGCACCGGTCGACCTGCTCCTGCGTGCCCCCCCACAGCGCCGGATCCCCGGAGTGGACGCGCGCGACCCTCAGGCCCTCGCGGTGCGCCCGCGCGTACACCGCGACGACGTCCTCCAGCGGCATGCCCGCCGAGTCCAGGATCTCCGCGTCGTCCCTGGCGTGCTGCAGGACCTCCACCTGGACGAGGCTGGCCGCCCAGATCACCACGTCGGCCTCGGCGATGGCGCGGGCGGCGCGGAAGGTCAGCAGGTCGGCGGCGCCGGGTCCGGCGCCCACGATGGTGACCTTGCCCGGCTGCGCCGGCGCGACCGGCCCGTCCGTACGTGCGGCCTCGGCGTTCACAGTTTTCCTCCCCGGCTGCCGTCCCGCGGAGCGGGCGCGATCAGCGTCGACAGATACGGCAGCGGAGCGTCGAGCAGTTCGGCCGCGGGCCGGATCGACTCGGCGGGCAGCCCCAGCGAACTGCCCCACACCGCGCCCTCGGTGCGCCCGGTGGCGTGCAGTGCCGCGGCGACCTCGGCGGCCAGCCGGCCGAACTTGTAGGCCACGACCGTGCCGGGCCCCTCCAGCGCGTCCTTCAGCACCGCGGCGCCCGCGGTCACCGGCACCAGCGTCAACGGCTCGGTGCCCTCGGCGAGTACGGCGCCGCTGCGCGCGGCCAGGTCCTGCATCGCGGTGATGCCCGGCACGCTCTCCACCACCGTGCCGGGCAGCAGGGCCCGTACGGTGTGCGCGAGGTACGTGAACGTCGAGTACACGTTGGGGTCGCCGATGGTCGCGAACGCCACCGTGCCGTGCGTGCGCAGGAGTTCGGCGACGCGCTCGCCCGCGGCGTCCCACGCGGCCTCGCGCCGGGCGCGGTCGGTGCGCTCGTTGAGCGCGAAGACGACACGGACGATCCTGGCGGGGTCGGCGTAGTGCCGTACGGTCGCCTCGGCGCGGCCCAACTCGCCGCTGTCCAGCACCGGGACGACGATCGCTGCCGCGTCCCGCAGCGCGTTGACGCCCTTGACGGTGACCAGTTCCGGGTCGCCGGGCCCGACGCCGACGCCGATCAGCCGCGCGGGCGCGGCCGGGTTGGGACCGTCGACCGGGTGCGGGTTCGACCGCGGGTCCGGCTGCGCGGCCGGGGTGGGGAGGGTCATGCGCTGCACCTCTCGACGAAGCGCCGGGCCAGCGAGGGTTCGCCGGCCCAGTGGACATGCAGGTAGGAGGCGTGCACCTGGCCCTGGACGAATCCCTCGCGGCGGACGGCCGGCTGGGTGAAGCCCCAGGCGGGCTCGGGGCCGCAGGCGGGGTCGACCGCGGTGCGGTGGAACTCGTGCCCGCGCAGCCGGGTGCCGGGCGCGGCCAGCACCCCGTCGCCGAGGGCGACGGCCTGGCGGTAGCCGAGCGTGAGGCGGTCGGTCATCGTCGCGGTGGCGTCCAGCACCCCGCACATCGGGCGTCCGTCGAGCGAGCGCAGCAGGTACAGCAGCCCCGCGCACTCCGCGGCCAGCGGGCCGCCGAAGGCGGCGACGGCCCTGCGCAGCGGCTCGTTGGCGGACAGCTCCGCGGCGTGCACCTCGGGGAAGCCGCCGCCGAGCAGCAGGCCGCGGGCGCCCTCGGGCAGTGCCTCGTCCTGGAGCGGGTCGAAGGGCACGACCTGCGCGCCGGCCGCCTCCAGCAGTTCCGCGTGCTCGGCGTACGAGAAGCTGAACGCGGCGCCGCGGGCCACCGCCACGACCGGCCGCGGCCCGGCCACGCTCCCGCCCGGCAGGCCCACCTCGGCTGCCGCGTCCCAGGGCGCGGCGGTCAGCGGCGGCGCCGAACGGGCCAGCGCCCACAGCGCGTCGAGGTCGCAGGACGCCGCCACGCGCTCGGTCAGCGCGCCGATCCAGGCCCGCGCCTCAGCGCCGCGCTCCGCCGCCGGCACCAGGCCGAGGTGCCGCGACGGCACCCGCAGCTCGTCGGCGCGCCGCAGCGCCCCCAGCACCGGCACGCCCGCCTCGTCCAGCGCCTCGCGCAGCACCTGCTCGTGCCGGTCGGAGCCGACCCGGTTCAGCACCACGCCGCCGAGCCGCACCTGCGGGTCCCAGGACGCGAAGCCGTGCACCAGCGCCGCCACCGAGCGGGCCTGCGACGACGCGTCGACCACGAGCACCACCGGGGCCTGCAGCAGCTTGGCGACCTGCGCCGTCGAGCCCAGCCCGCCGTGGCCCGAGGCGCCGTCGAACAGGCCCATCACCCCTTCGACCACGGCGAGTTCGCACCCGGCCGCGCCGTGCAGGAACAGCGGTGCGATCCGCTCCTCCCCGCACAGGAAGGGGTCCAGATTGCGACCGGGGCGACCCGTCGCGAGCGCGTGGTACCCCGGATCGATGTAGTCCGGGCCGACCTTGTGCGGCGAGACCGCGAGCCCTCGCGCGGCGAACGCCGCCATCAGGCCGGTCGCCACCGTCGTCTTCCCACTCCCGGACGCCGGCGCCCCCACCACCAACCGCGGCAGCACCCCCGGCCCCCCACCGTGCGCCCCGGCGGGTCGCGGCTTCCGTGCCCTCGCGGGCCCGGTCGCCGCGCGGATGCTCCGTGCCTGCGCCTGCGCCTGCGCGGGTGCGGTTGCCGCGCTGCGCGCGTCCGGCGTCGCTCGGCGGTCTCCGCTCGCCGGGGAGGCGGGCCCGGGCGCGGCCGTGAGGCCGGGTCGGGGTGCACGCGCAGCCGCGGGGTCCAGGACGGGGCCTCGGGCGCGGCCTGCGGCGGCGTGAGCCGCCGGTCCCCGGGGCGGACCGGTTGCCGCACCCCGGGCGGAGCCCACCTCTACCATTCGATGCCTCGCTGACCTTTCTGGCCCGCGTCCATGGGGTGCTTCACCTTGGTCATGTCGGTGACGAGGTCGGCGGCGTCGAGGAGAGCGGGGGGAGCGTTCCTGCCGGTGATGACGACGTGTTGAGCGCCGGGGCGGGCGTTCAGGACGGAGACGACCTCGGCGGTGTCGACCCAGCCCCAGTGCATCGGGTAGGCGAACTCGTCGAGCACGTAGAGCCGGTAGGTCTCGGCGGCAAGGTCGCGGCGGACCTGGGCCCAGCCCTCGCGGGCGGCCTCCTCGTTGGACTCGGGGGAGCGCTGCACCCAGGACCAGCCCTCGCCCATCTTGTGCCAGGCGACCGTGCCGCCCTCGCCGGAGTCGCCGAGGACGCGCAGGGCGCGCTCCTCGCCGACCTTCCACTTGGCCGACTTGACGAACTGGAACACCCCGACCGGCCACCCCTGGTTCCACGCCCGCAGCGCGAGCCCGAAGGCGGCGGTCGACTTGCCCTTGCCGGTGCCCGTGTGGACGATCGTCAGCGGCCGGTTGCGCCGCTGACGGGTCGTCAGGCCGTCGTCCGGCACCACGCTCGGCTGTCCCTGCGGCATCAGGCGGCCCTCCGTACGTCCTTGACCAGGGCGGACACCGTGTCCGCCCGCAACTCGCCCGGTGTCACCGCGACACCGCCCAACTCCTCGGCGAGCGCGGCCGCGAGGCCGAGCCGTACCGGGCCCGACTCGCAGTCCACGACCACCGCGGCGGTCCCCGCGGCGGCCAGCAGCCGCGCGGCGCGGGCCGCGAGCGCGACCGGTTCCGCGCCGCCGGTCGCGCGGCCGTCGGTCACCACGACCAGCAGCGGCCGCCGCGCCGGGTCCCGCAGCCGCTCCACCCGCAGCACCTCGTGCGCCTTGAGCAGGCCGGCGGCCAGGGGCGTACGGCCGCCCGTCGGCAGGGACGCCAGCCGCGCGGCGCCGGTGTCCACCGACGACGTGGGTGGCAGCGCCAGTTCGGCCGTGGCGCCCCGGAAGGTGATCAGCCCGACCTTGTCGCGCCGCTGGTAGGCGTCGAGCAGCAGCGACAGCACCGCGCCCTTGACCGCGCCCATGCGCTGCCGCGCGGCCATCGACCCCGATGCGTCGACCACGAAGAGCACCAGATTGCCCTCGCGGCCCTCGCGTACGGCCTGCCGCAGGTCGTCCCTGCGCACCACGAGGCCCGGTCCGCTGCGGCCGCGCGCCCGCTGGTGGGGGGCCGCCGCCCGGATCGTCGCGGTCAGGTGCAGCGCCGTCAGGGCGCCCTCGGGCCGCCGGTCGCCGGTCGTCCTGCCGTGCGCGGTCCTGGCCCGCGACCTGCGCCCTGCCGCGCCCTCGCCGAGACCGGGCACGCTCAGCGCGCGGGTCCGGTAGGGCTCCGTGGCGGCCGCCGCGGGCCGCTCGCCGCCGGCCGGCCCGCCCTCCGGGCCGCCGGGGGAGTCCTGGCCGGGCGCCGGCGCGGGTCCGGAGCCGGGTCCCGCGCCGGGGTGCGCGGCGTCGCCGGAACGGTCGTCGCCGCCGTCCGCGCCGTCCGCGCCGTCCTGCCCCGGTCCTGCGTCCTGCGGCGGCGCGCCACCGCCGCCCGGCCCGTCCGGGTCCGGGTCCTCCTCGCCGTCGTCCCCTTCACGGCCCCCGCCCCCTTCACCGCCCTCGTCGCCCTCGTCCGAGCCGGCCTCGCGCTCCAGCGTCTCGTCGAGGCGGTCCTCGTCCAGGCCCGGCGCGTCGAAGGGGTTGCGGCGCCGCCGGTGGGGCAGCGCCAGCAGCGCGGCCTGCCGTACGTCCTCGGCGAGTACGACGGTGCGGCCCGCCCACGCGGCGAGGGCGGTCGCGGTGCGCGCCATGACGATGTCCGCGCGCATCCCGTCGACCTCGAACGCCGCGCAGGTCGCGGCGATCTGCCGCAGCGCGGCGTCTCCGAGCCGCACGTCCGGCAGCAACCGCCGGGCAGCCGCGATGCGTTGGCGCAGCGCCTCCTCCTCGCCGGCCCAACGCGCGGTGAACGCGGCCGGATCGGCGTCGTAGGCCAGCCTGCGGCGGACCACCTCGACGCGCTCGTCGGTCTCGCGGGAGGCGGCGACCTCGACGGTCAACCCGAAGCGGTCGAGCAACTGCGGGCGCAGCTCGCCCTCTTCCGGGTTCATCGTGCCGACGAGCAGGAAACGCGCCGCGTGGCGCACGGAGACGCCCTCGCGCTCCACGTAACTCGCGCCCATCGCCGCCGCGTCCAGCAGCAGGTCGACGAGGTGGTCGTGCAGCAGGTTGACCTCGTCGACGTACAGGACGCCGCGGTGCGCGTCGGCGAGCAGGCCCGGCTCGAACGCCTTCACCCCGTCGGCCAGGGCCCGTTCGATGTCCAGGGCGCCCACCAGCCGGTCCTCCGAGGCGCCCACCGGCAGTTCCACCAGGCGGGCCGGCCGGGACGCCGCGGACTCCCCCGCGCCGTGCGCGCCAACGGGGTGCGGGCCGTCCGGGCAGGCCGGGTCGGGCGCGGCCGGGTCGCAGCTGAAACGGCAGCCGGGCACCACGGCGACCTCGGGGAGCAGCGCGGAAAGGGCGCGCACCGCAGTGGACTTGGCGGTGCCCTTCTCGCCGCGCACCAGGACGCCGCCCACGGCGGGGCTCACGGCGTTCAGCGCGAGCGCCAGCCGCAGCTCCTCCTGGCCCACCAGTGCGCTGAACGGATACGGGATGCTCATGCGTCGCCCTCCAGGTCGCCTTCGAGGGCGAGGTACGTCTCACGGAGCCGGGCCAGGGTCCCGGGGTCGGGCGCGGCCCACAGGCCGCGGTCGGCTGCTTCGAGCAGCCGCTCGGTGATCCCGCGCAGCGCCCAGGGGTTGGACTTCCTCATGAAGTCCGCGTTCTCCGGGTCGAAGACGTACTCGGCGGACAACCGCTCGTACATCCAGTCGTCGACGACGCCGGCGGTGGCGTCGTAGCCGAAGAGGTAGTCGACGGTGGCGGCCATCTCGAAGGCCCCCTTGTAGCCGTGCCGCCGCATCGCCGCCATCCAGCGGGGGTTGACCACCCGGGCCCGGAAGACGCGGTGCGTCTCCTCGCCGAGGGTGCGGGTCCTGACCTGGTCGGTGACGGCGCTGTCGCCGACGTACGCCTGCGGGGACGCGCCGGTGAGATGGCGGACCATCGCCACCATGCCGCCGTGGTACTGGAAGTAGTCGTCCGCGTCGACCAGGTCGTGCTCGCGGGTGTCGACGTTCTTCGCGGCGACCTGGATGCGGCGGAAGGCGGCCTCCATGTCGCCGCGGGCGGCCCGGCCGTCGAGCCCGCGGCCGTAGGCGTAGCCGCCCCACACCGCGTACACCTCCGCGAGGTCCGCGTCCGAGCGCCAGTTGCGGGCGTCGATCAGCGGCAGCAGGCCCGCGCCGTAGGCGCCGGGCTTGGAGCCGAAGACGCGGGCGGTGGCGCGCCGCCGGTCGCCGTGCAGCGCGGTGTCCTCGTCGGCGTGCGCCCGCACGTGGTTGACGTCCGCGGGCTCGTCCAGCTCGGCGACCGCCCGTACCGCGTCGTCGACCAGGGCGACCACGTGCGGGAAGGCGTCGCGGAAGAAGCCGGAGATGCGGACCGTGACATCGATCCTGGGCCGCCCCAACTCGGCCGCGTCCACCACCTCGAAGCCGGTGACGCGGCGCGACGCGTCGTCCCACACCGGCCGGCAGCCCAGCAGCGCGAGGATCTCCGCGATGTCGTCGCCCTGCGTGCGCATGCACGAGGTGCCCCACACGGTGAGCCCCACCGACGCCGGATAGGCGCCGGTGTCGGCGACATGGCGCTCCAGCAGCGAGTCGGCGAGCGCCGAACCGACGTCCCAGGCCAGCCGGGACGGGATCGCCTTGGGGTCGACGGAGTAGAAGTTGCGCCCGGTCGGCAGCACGTTGACCAGGCCCCGGGTCGGCGACCCGGAGGGCCCGGCGGGGACGTAACCGCCGCGCAGCGCCCGCAGGATGTGGGTGATCTCGTCACCGGTACGGGCCAGCCGAGGCGCGACCTCGGCGGCGGCGAACTCCAGGACCCGTACGACGTCGGGGACGTCGCGGCCGCGCAGCGCCTCGTGCACGACGTCCTCGGCCGCCCCCGGCGCCCAGCCGCACGCCTCCATGGCCTCCGCGAGTTGCCGGGCGAGCCGCTCCAGCAGGTCCACCGCGTCGGAGGCGGTACGGGCCGGGCCGTCCACGAGCGCGGTCAGCCCGGCGGGCACGTCCGCGGGCGCGCCGGGCGTCGCCAGCAACTCCTTCTCGACCAAACCGAAGTACCCGGCGAGCGCCGCCCGCAGACCCGGCAGCGCGGCGCCCACGCCACCCCAGACCTGGGCCGAACGCAGCACCGCCAGCAGCAGGTTGACCCGCGCCTCGCCGACCGGGCCGCCGCCGAGGATGTGCAGGCCGTCCCGGATCTGGACGTCCTTGATCTCGCACAGCCAGCCGTCCACGTGCAGCACGAAGTCGTCGAAGCCGTCCTCGTCTGGCTGTTCGTCCACGTGCAGGTCGTGGTGGAGCTCCGCGGCCCGCACCAGCTCCCAGATCCGGCCGCGGACCGCCGGCGCCTTCGTCGGGTCCAGGTCCTTCACCAGGGCGTACTCGTCGAGGAGTTGCTCCAGCCTGGCCAGGTCGCCGTACGAGTCGGCGCGGGCCATCGGCGGCACCAGGTGGTCCACGACGGTGGCGTGCCCGCGCCGCTTGGCCTGGGTGCCCTCGCCGGGGTCGTTGACGATGAACGGGTAGACCAGCGGGAGTTCGCCGAGCACCGCGTCCGGCGCGCACCCCGCGGACAGCCCGAGGCCCTTGCCGGGCAGCCACTCCATGGTGCCGTGCTTGCCCAGGTGCACGATCGCGTCGGCGCCGAAGGTGCGGTCCAGCCAGCGGTAGGCGGCCACGTAGTGGTGCGAGGGCGGCATGTCCGGGTCGTGGTAGATCGCGATCGGGTTCTCGCCGAAGCCGCGCGGCGGCTGGATCATGATCACCACGTTGCCGAACCGCAGCGAGGCCAGCACGATGTCCGCCCGCTCGCCCTCGCCGTCCACGTACAGCGAGCCCGGCGGCTCACCCCAGTGGCGCAGCATCCCGGCACGCAACTCCTCGTCCAGGGTGGCGAACCAGCTCCGGTAGTCCGCCAGCGGCACCCTGGCCGGCGCGGCGGCGAGCTGCTCCTCGGTCAGCCACTCCACGTCGTGGCCGCCGGCCGCGATCAGCCGGTGGATCAACTCGTCGCCGTCGTCGGGGAAGTCGCCGGTGGCGTAACCCGCCTCGCGCAGCGCGTGCAGCAGCCGGACGGCCGACGCGGGGGTATCCAGGCCGACCGCGTTGCCGACCCGGGAGTGCTTGGTCGGGTAGGCGGTGAAGACCAGGGCGATCTTCTTGTCCTCGTTCGGCGTGTGGCGCAGCGCCGCGTGCCGCACCGCGATCCCGGCCACCCGCGCCGCCCGCTCCGGATCGGCCACGTACACCGGCACGTCGCCCTCGCCGCTCTCCTTGAAGGAGAACGGCACGGTGATCAGGCGGCCGTCGAACTCCGGGATCGCCACCTGCATCGCGGCGTCCATCGGGGACAGCGCCGCGTCGGACTCCTGCCACGCCTTGCGCGAGGAGGTCAGGCACAGGCCCTGGAGCACCGGCACGTCCAGCTCGGCGAGCGCCCCCACGTCCCACGTCTCGTCCTCGCCGCCCGCGCTCGCCTGCGACGCCACGGTGCCGCCGGACGCCAGCACCGTCGCCACGATCGCGTCGGCGCGGCCCAGCAGGTCGTACAGCCCCTGGTCGGCGCCCCGCAGCGAACCGCAGTACAGCGCGAGGGCGTTGGCCCCCTTGGCCTCGATCGCCTCGCACAGGGTGTCCACGAAGGCGGTGTTCCCGGAGAGCTGGTGGGCGCGGTAGAAGAGCACCGCGACCGTCGGGCGGCCCGGGACGTGCCGGTCCGCGTACCCGCCGTGCAGCCCGAACTCCGGCATCGCGTGCGGCGGTTCGAAGCCCTCGCCGCTCATCAGCACGGTGTCGCAGAGGAACCGGGCGAGTTGCGCGAGGTTGCCGGGGCCGCCCTCGACCAGGTAGCGCAGCGCCTGCGCGACGACCCCGGCCGGCGCCGACGACATCGCCATCAGCTCGGCGTCCGGCACCGACTCGCCGCCGAGCAGCACCGTCGGCACCCCGGACGCGGCGAGCACGTCGAGCCCCCGCTCCCAGGCGCGCCGGCCGCCGAGCAGCCGGACGACCGCCAGGTCCGCGCCGTCCAGCAGCGCGGGCAGGTCGGCGTCGGGATCGACCCGCGCCGGGTTGCCGATGCGGTAGGACACGGTGCCCGGCGCGGCCTCGGCGGAGGCGGCGCGGGCCGCCAGCAGGTCGGTGTCGGCGGTGGACAGCAGCAGAACGGTGCTCATGGTGCCCCCGGTGCGAGGAAGGGGAGGCCGGCGGGCGCGCCGTCCTCGATGAGCCGCAACAGGGCGGCGGTGTCCAGGTGTTCGTCGACCAGGTCGGCGAGGCGGTCGAGCTGGGCCTCGCGCAGCGCGGCGAAGTCGGTGTCCGGCGTGGGCACGAAGCGGCGCCCGGCCGCGGCGGCCACCCGCCGCAGGAACTCCCGGCGGAACGCGTCGCTCTCCAGCGAGCCGTGCCAGTGCGTGCCCCACACCGCGTCGACCCGGCAGCCGTCGAGGAACGGCTCGTCGAACCCGGCGTCCGCGCCGTGGAGTTCGGCCGCTCCGCGCGCCGGCCCGGTGAAGTGGGCGACGCCGTGGTGGATCTCGTACCCCTCCACCGGCGCCCCGTAGGCGGTGCCCGACGGGCGGGCCAACGTCTTGGCGGCGGCGAAGGAGATCCGCACCGGCAGCAGTCCGAGGCCCGGGACCGTACCGGCCCGCGACTCGACGTCGTCGTCGATGCGTTCGCCGAGCATCTGGAAGCCGCCGCAGATCCCCAGCACCGGGCGGCCCTGCGCGGCCCGCCGCAGGACGGCGGCGGCGAGGCCGCGGTCGCGCAGCCACTGCAGGGCGCGCACGGTGCCGCGGGTGCCGGGCAGCACCACCAGGTCGGCGTCCTCCATCTCCTCCGGCCGGTCCACGAAGCGGACCACGACGCCGGGTTCCGCGGCCAGCGCGTCCAGGTCGGTGAAGTTCGACATCAGCGGCACGGCCGCGACCGCCACCCGCAGCACGTCCTCGCCCAGCGGCGGCGCGGTCGCCTTCGACTCGCGGGCGCGCAGCCCGTCCTCCTCGTCGATGCCCAGGCCCGGCGCGTACGGCAGCACGCCCAGGGTCGGGCGGCCGGTGAGCTTGGCGAGCATGTCCAGGCCCGGTTGCAGCAGCGTGACGTCGCCGCGGAACTTGTTCACCAGGTAGCCGCTGATCAGCGACTGGTCGGCCGCGTCCAGCAGCGCGGTGGTGCCGTAGAACGACGCGAACACCCCGCCGCGGTCGATGTCGCCGAGCACCAGCACCGGGAGCCGGCCGCGCCGGGCCACCGCCATGTTGACGATGTCGGTCCGCCGCAGGTTGATCTCGGCCGGGCTGCCGGCGCCCTCGCAGACCACCGCGTCGTGGGTACGGCCGAGTTCGGCCAGGCAGTCCGCCACCGTGTCCAGCAACTCGGCCTGCCGGCCGCCGTGGTAGCCGCGCGCGCTCAACTCGCCGACCGGACGGCCCAGCACGATCACCTGGCTGCTGCGGTCGCTGCCGGGCTTGAGCAGCACGGGGTTCATCAGCGCCGACGGTTCGAGCCCGGCGGCCTGCGCCTGCATCGCCTGCGCCCGGCCGATCTCCGCGCCGTCGCGGGTGACGAAGCTGTTCAGCGACATGTTCTGGCCCTTGAAGGGGGCGACGCGCACGCCCTGCCGCCGCAGCCACCGGCACAGTCCGGCGACGACCACGCTCTTGCCGACGTCCGAGCCGGTCCCGGCGATCATCAGGCCCTTCACGGCGCCACCTCCCGTGCCGCGGGGGCGGGTTGCGCGCGGTGGCGCGGCCGGCCGGTGGCGCCGCGGGCCAGCGACAGGGCGGCCGACGCGGCCAGGGCGAGCGCGCCGACACGCCGGGAGAGCAGTACCGCGCGGTCGATGTCGGCGGGGCGCGGCGCGGCGAACTCCGCGCCCAGCACGGGGCGGTGCTCCACGCGGCCGCCGTACGACAGGCTGCCGCCCAGGCGCAGCCGCAGCGCGCCGGCGAACGCGGCCTCCACCGGGCCCGCGTTGGGGCTCGGGTGCGCCGCGGCGTCGCGACGCCAGGTGCGCAGCGCCGCCGCCGGGTACGGGCCGGCCAGCACCGCGAGCGCCGCGGTCAGCCGCGCCCCGGGGTAGCCGGCCGCGTCGTCCAGCCGGGCGGCCGCCCAGCCGAACCGCAGGTACCGCGGCGAGCGGTGGCCGACCATGGCGTCCAGGGTGTTCACCGCGCGGAAGCCGACGAGTCCGGGGACGCCCGCCGCGCCGCCCCACAGCAGGGCGCCCACCACCGCGTCCGAGGTGTTCTCCGCGACGGACTCCACTACCGCGCGGGCGATCCCCTCGGCGTCCAGCGCGTGCGGGTCGCGGCCGCACAGATGCGGCAGCCGCGCCCGCGCGGCCGCCAGGTCGCCCGCCTCCAGCGCCGCCCCGACCAGCCGGGCCTCCCCGGCCAGCGAGGCGCCGCCCAGTACCGACCAGGCGGCCAGCCCGGTCAGCGCGACGGACAGCGCGGGCCGGGAGCGCGCCGCGCGCCGGGCCAGCACGGCGACGCCCACGGCGCCGCCCGCGCACAGCGCGGTGTGCGCGGCGCCGGCGCCGCGGTGGTCACGCCACAGGCGGCGTTCCAGGGCCCCCGCCGCGCGTCCGAACGCCGCGACCGGATGGCCGCGGCGCGGATCGCCCGCGACGAGATCGCCGAGGAAGCCGAGAGCGGCGCCGTACGCGAACTCGCGGTCGGCACGCATCGGTTCAGCCGGCCGTCGCGCTCCGGAAGGGCACCGGCGGCGCGTCCGGCCGCCGGAGGTCGGGCCTGGGATGTGCGGTGCCGCGCATGTCTGAAGTCCTCACTCAGGGTCCGCGCCCTGGTTTCGACGTGACCGGCGGTGAGAGTCTCCTGGCTCCCGGATCCACGCGCTCCCCGCCTTCCGGCCGGCGAGCCGGTCGTGACGTACGGGTCGGGAGCGCACTCCCCGGTGACAGTGGCGGGACCGCGCCGGATTCGCACCGGACTTCCTCTCCTGCCGCCGTATGGCTCCGGGCAGTTCACCACGCGCGCGAAACCCCGTCAACCTCGCGTTGACCTGCGGGGACGAAAGTGTGGCGCGCTCCACACGGGGGCGGCCTCCGGCCGCCCGATTCCCCCCGGCGCGCGCCCGGCGCACTTCGCCTGCGGCGCGCCGCCGCGCGCTCCGCGCCGGGGACGGGGCCTGGTCGCCCAGGGCCGTGTGCGTCACCGGGTGACCCGGAGCCGGGGGCGGCGCAACGGTGGACGTTCAGCCGCGGATGCGGCGGGCACGCCGACGGGGTGGCCTTGCGCGCCGAGGACGGCGCCTGCTCGCCCGGGGCCGGTGCGGGGGCGCTGGCCGGCCGGCGATGTGCGTACGCGGGTGGCTTGCGCGGCGCGTCGCCGGGCGTGTCGTGGCGGTCCGGTCGGCGTCCCGGCAGCGGGCCGCGTGGGTGAGCGGGCCGCCCGGGGCCGGGGGCGCGCAACGGTGGGTGTTGCGCGCCGAGGACGGTGCGCGCGGTGGACGCCGCGCGTGCGGCGGGCGCTGGGCGGCAGGCCGCGTGCGTCAGCGACCGGCCCCGGGCGGGCCCGGTCGCGCAGGGCGCGGACTGCGCGTGCCTGGGCGGCCCCCACCCCGCAGGGGGCGGCTACTTCGAGACGATGAGGTAGATGCCGTACCCGACTGCCGCCGCGCACGCGGCAAAGCACGTGTACGCGGCCCCGCTGCGCGCCGCGGTCTGCGCGCCGCCGCGGCCCTGGGGGCGGGACAGCCCCACGACGCCGAGGGTGAAGACGCCGACCAGGCCGACGGTCGAGACGAGGGCGACGACGAGGACCGTGCCGAGGGCGTGCCAGTCGATGCTCATGAGCGTACGTCCTTTCAGGCGGCGGGCGCGGCGGGCGCCACGGTGGGGGCCGGGCCGGCGGTGGGGCCGGCCGGCGGCGGGGTGACGGCGGCGATCGCGGCGGTCACCGCGCCCTGCGGCTCGGCCGGGGCGAGGGGGCCGTCCAGGGCGGGGTCGTTGACGTTCGCGTGCGTGACCGGCTTGCGCCGGGCCGCCGCCCACATCGCGCCGCACGCCCCGATGCCGAGCACCGCGACCGCGGCGACGCCGACGCCGCCCTGGTCGGCCAGCAGCGCCGCGCCGGCGGCGACCAGCCCGGCCGCGGGCAGGGTCAGCACCCACGCGGCGACCATGCGGCCCGCGGTGCCCCATTGCACCACCGCGCCGCGGCGGCCGAGCCCGGCGCCCAGCACGGACCCGGAGCAGACGTGCGTGGTGGACAGCGCGAACCCGATGTGCGAGGACGCCAGGATGGTGGCGGCCGCGCCGGTCTGCGCGGCGAAGCCCTGCTGCGGCTCGATGTCGGTCAGGCCGCGCCCGAGGGTGCGGATGATCCGCCAGCCGCCCAGGTAGGTGCCGAGCGCGATGGCCGCGCCCGCCGAGACGATGACCCACAGCGGCGGGTTGGAGCCGAGGGCGATCACGTTCCCGGTGATCAGGGCGAGCGTGATGACGCCCATGGTCTTCTGCGCGTCGTTGGTGCCGTGCGCCAGCGAGACCAGGCCTGCGGAGGCGACCTGCCCGGCCCGGTAGCCGCGCGCGGTGGCGTCCGCGTCGGCCCGCCGGCCGATCCGGTAGGTCAGCCGGGTCGCCAGCGTCGCCGCGACGCCCGCCACGATCGGCGCGGCCACCGCGGGGATGAGCACCTTCATGACGACCGCGTCGCCGTGCACGCCGTGCATGCCGACCGAGGCGAGCGTCGCGCCGATGAGGCCGCCGAACAGGGCGTGCGAGGAGCTGGACGGCAGCCCTGCCAGCCAGCTGAGCATGTTCCACACGATGGCGCCGACCAGACCGGCGAAGATCACCTCGGGTCTGATCCCGGCGGACTCGTCCACGATCCCGCCGGAGATCGTCTTGGCGACCTCCACCGACAGGAAGGCGCCGACGAGGTTGAGCGCGGCGGCCATGGCCACCGCCGTCTTGGGCTTGAGCGCGCCGGTCGAGATGGTGGTCGCCATCGCGTTGGCGGTGTCGTGGAATCCGTTCGTGAAGTCGAACACGAGAGCGGTGACGATGACGATTCCGATCAGGAGCGTCATGTGTTCCATGGACCCAGGCAATCGTTTGATCGGACAGTGGCGAGCCGACCGTACGGATCATTGGTGAACGGAAGATGAACTGGCGGCGGACTCGTGGTGCCGACATGAAGCGGAGGAGAACGCGTGATGGACGGGTCGCTGGAGCAGGCGTGGTCCGATGTCGTACGAACCGCCCGCAGAACCGTCGACGACGGCCTCGTCGTCGGCACCTCGGGCAACGTCTCGGCGCGCGTCGGCGACGTGGTGATCGTCACGCCCACCGGCGTGCCGTACGACCGGCTCGGCCCCGCCGACCTGGTGGCGGTCGACCTCGCCACCGGCCGCCAGGTGCGCGGCTCGCTGCGGCCCACCAGCGAGCTGCCGACCCACCTGGCCGTCTACCGCGCCACCGCGGCCCGCGCCGTCGTGCACACCCACGCGCCGCACGCCACCGCCGTGTCCACGCTCGTCGACCTGCTGCCGAACGTCCACTACGCGGCCGCCGCGATGGGCGCCCCGATCCTCGTCGCCGGCTACGAGCTGTACGGCACCGAGGAACTGGGCGCGGCGGTGCTCGGCGCGCTGCGCGAGGGCCGCAGCGCCTGCCTGATGCGCAACCACGGCACCCTCGTGCACGCCGCCACCCTGGACCGGGCGTACGAGCACACCGCCCAGCTGGAGTGGATGTGCCGGGTGTGGCTGCTGGCCGCCTCCGCCGCCTCCGCCGCGGGCGGCTCCCCGCACACCCTCGGCGACGACGAGATGGCCCGGGTCGCCGAGAAGCTCCGCGGATACGGCCAGCCCCCGCCGCCCGACCGGGCGTAGCCCGCCACACCCGCCGCCCGCGCGGGCCCCCGCGCCCCGCGCGGGCGGCCCCGCCGATGCGGGGAATGGGCCCGGGATCGGCGGGCAGCCGCAAGAGGGGAACCCGGCGGCCGGCGCGGCCGCCGGCCCCGCGGAAAACCGGGCCCGCGGGGCCCGTCGTCACCCGTGCGCCGCCGCCACGTGGCCCGGCGCCCGTCCGCCCCCGACACTGGAGGACGATGCGCCTTCGATCTGCGGCGGCCATGGCCGCCACGAGCGTGGTGGGTGCCGGGACGGCCGCACTGGCGGCCGGCCGGTACGGCTCCGGCCTGGTCCTGCGGCCCGCGGTCGCGGGACCCGCGCCGTGGCCCGCGGTCAAGGTCAGGGCCGTCTCCGCCGACGAGGTCGTACTGGCCCGCAGCGACGCCTCCCTGCTGCCCGGGGTGTACGGGCTCACCGGCCACGGCGTGCACGCCGTGGTCGGACCGGTCACCTCGCGCGACGACGACGGCACCTCGGTCGCCCGCCGGCTGCTGCGCGTCGACCGCGGCGTCCTGCGGCCGGGCGACCGGGTCCGGGTCACCCCGCGCGTCTACACCGGCGACCCGCGCAGCGCGCTCGGCCTGGACTTCACCGACGTCCGGATCGCGGGCGACCTCGGGCCGCTGCCCGCGTGGCTGGTGCCTGCCGACCGCGGCACCTGGGTCGTCGCGGCGCACGGCGTCGGCGAGGACCGCACCCAGGCGCTGCCGATCGTGCCGGTGCTGCACCGCTTCCGCCTGCCGCAGCTCGTCATCGCCTACCGCAACGACCCCGGCGCCCCCGCGTCGCCCGACGGGATAGGGCATCTCGGCGAGACCGAGTGGCACGACCTGGACGCCGCGATGCGCCACGCGGTGCGCGAGGGCGCGCGGCGGCTGGTCCTCTACGGCTGGGGCACCGGCGCGACCATGGCGCTGCTGGCGCTGACCCACTCCCCGGTGAGCGACCGGGTCGGCGGCCTGGTGCTGGACTCCCCGGTGCTGGACTGGCGGGCCACCGTGCGCGCCGCGGTCAGCTCCCGCGGCCTGCCCGCCGCGCTGATCCCGCTGGCGCTGCGCGCCGCCGAGGGCCGCACCGGGCTGCACACCGCGCGCCACGCCCAGGCGCTGTCGGCCGGCGGGCTGACGGTGCCCACCCTGATCGCGCACGGCCCCGGCGACACCTTCGCGTCCTGGCCCGCCAGCCGGGCGCTGGCCGAGCGGCGCCCCGACACGGTCGCCCTGCACACCGTGCCGGACGCGCCCCACGGGGCGATGTGGAACGCCGACCCGCAGGCCTACGAGGAGACCCTCCGGCGATTCCTGACCCCGCTCATGTGAGCGGCCTGCGGTCCGGCGAGCGGGCGGGTTTGGGAATCCGGGCACTGAGCGGCGAGACTGATCCGGTGACGTCCCGTATCCCGCGAGACACTCCGCTCCGCCTCGTCCCCCGCCGGCCGCTCACCGCCGCCCGCAGGACCGCCACGACGCGCAGGTCGAGACCTCCGCGCCCCCCCGAGGGCACGCCCTCGGTACCCGAACTCGCCCGCCTGGCACGCACCGAACTCGCCGACGCGGCCCGCCTGGCCCGCTGGGCCGGCACCGGCCCCGGCACCGCGGGGCCGACCGGCATACTGCCCGGCCCCGTCGTCGAACAGGCCGCCACCGGACTGAGTCTGACGCCCCGTCAGGTCCGCACCGCGTGGGACCGGGCCCGGCTCTCCGGGCTGATCGAGCTGCACGGCGGCACCGCGCGCCCCGGCTGGCGGCTGCGCGCCTGGGACACCGACGACACCGCGGTGCTGCGCGGCTGGGTCGCGCTCTTCGACGCCTGGTCGCTCGCCCACCCCTTCCTGCCCGGCGGGACCCCCGGCGGGACCTCCGGCCCCGACCCCGCGCTGGTCGCCGAAGTCGTCGAGGCCGCACCGCAGTTGCTCTCCTTCCTGCACCTGTCCAACGGGCCGGTGCCGATCGACGCCCTGCTCGACCTGCTCCGCCAGCGCGTCGCCGAACTGCGCACCGAACGCCACGAGCCGCCGGCCGGCGGCGCCAGCGACCCGCTGCCCGCGCTGCTCGACTGGACGCTGGACGCCGCCGCCCTGGTCGGCGCGCTGCGCCCGCGCGACCCGCAGCGCCCCGACGAGGTCACCCTCACCGCACTGGGCAGTTGGGCGGTCTGGGTCAAGCTGGAGCAGATCTGCGTCGCCGCCCAGGGCCCGGCCGGGCACATGGAGCAGTCCGCCGCGACCATGCTGCGCGGCTGCGCCGGCCTGTCGCCCGGCCCCGCCCGCGCCGAGTACAAGGCGTGGCTCGCCGCCCGTCCGGTCGGCCCGGCGGTCGCCGAACTGCTGGAGACCGCGCGCGGTGACGACGCCCTGCTGCGCGGGCTGGCCTTCGAGGCGCTGCGGGTGGTGGGCGCCGCCGCGGAGCCGGCGGTCCGCGCGATCGTCGACGAGCCGGGCCTGCGCCCGTACGCCGTGCTGTGGCTCGCCGAGTTGGAGGGCGACGACCCGGACGCGGCGACCGCGCTGCTCAGCCGCGAGGAGGCCACCTGGCTGTGGGTGGACACCGCCGCTGCGGTCGCCGACCACGGCGAGGACCACCTGCTGGTCAGCCATCTGGAGACGGCCGTGCAGGGCTCGGTGCGCGGACTGCTCCAGGAGGTCCGTGATGTCGGCCACCCCCGTACCGTCCAGGTCCTGGTGGCGCTGGCCGCCGCGCACCCCGACCCGGCGCTGGCCAAGGCGATGCGCAGGGCCGCGTTCCAGGTGCACACCGGAGAGGTCTGAGCGGTCCGCCGCCGCCCGCCTCCGGACGGGAGCCCGCGCCGCCCGGCCGGCGGCCGGGCAGACCGATGGCCGCGCCCCCGTAGAATGGGGTCATGGCAGCCTTCCTCCTCGACTAGCCCCGGCGTAGGACCTCGACGCCCATCCGACCGTCGTCCGCGGACCGGCATGCCCGCCGTCCGCTCCCGCCTGGAGCTTTTTCCGTGATCACTGCCACCGGCATCGAACTGCGCGCCGGCGCGCGCGTCCTGATCGAGTCCGCCTCCTTCCGTGTCGCCAAGGGCGACCGCATCGGCCTGGTCGGCCGCAACGGCGCGGGCAAGACCACCCTGACCAAGGTGCTGGCCGGCGAGGGCCAGCCCGCCGCCGGGACCGTCACCAGGTCCGGCGAGGTGGGCTACCTGCCGCAGGACCCGCGCACCGGCGACCTGGAGACCCTCGCCCGCGACCGCATCCTGTCCGCCCGCGACCTGGACACCGTGCTGCGCAAGATGCGCGAGAACGAGGAGCGGATGGCGAACGGGAAGGGCGCCACCCGCGACAACGCGATGAAGAAGTACGCGCGCCTGGAGACCGAGTTCCTCACCAAGGGCGGTTACGCCGCCGAGGCCGAGGCCGCCACCATCGCCGCCGCGCTCGGCCTGCCCGACCGCATCCTCGGCCAGCAGCTGCACACCCTGTCCGGCGGTCAGCGCCGCCGCGTGGAGCTGGCCAGGATCCTCTTCTCCGACGCCGACACCCTGCTCCTCGACGAGCCGACCAACCACCTCGACGCGGACTCCATCACCTGGCTGCGCGACTACCTCAAGTCCTACCGCGGCGGATTCATCGTCATCTCCCACGATGTGACCCTCATCGAGACCGTGGTCAACAAGGTCTTCTATCTCGACGCCAACCGCTCCCAGATCGATGTGTACAACATGGGCTGGAAGCTCTACCAGCAGCAGCGCGAAGCCGACGAGAAGCGGCGCAAGCGCGAGCGGGCGAACGCGGAGAAGAAAGCCGCCGCGCTCAATTCGCAGGCCGACAAGATGCGCGCGAAGGCCACCAAGACGGTCGCCGCGCAGAACATGGCCCGCCGCGCCGAGAAGCTGCTGTCGGGCCTGGACGCGGTCCGGCAGTCCGACAAGGTCGCCAAGCTGCGCTTCCCCGACCCCGCGCCCTGCGGCAAGACGCCGCTGATGGCCTCGGCGCTCTCCAAGTCGTACGGCTCGCTGGAGATCTTCACCGACGTCGACCTGGCGATCGACCGCGGCTCCCGGGTGGTCATCCTCGGCCTCAACGGCGCCGGCAAGACGACCCTGCTGCGACTGCTCGCCGGGGTGGAGAAGCCCGACACCGGCGAGGTCACCCCCGGCCACGGGCTCAAGCTCGGCTACTACGCGCAGGAGCACGAGACCCTCGACCCCGAGCGCACCGTGCTGGAGAACATGCGCTCGGCCGCGCCGGACACCGACCTGGTGGAGATCCGGAAGATCCTCGGCTCCTTCCTCTTCTCCGGCGACGACGTCGACAAGCCGGCCGGGGTGCTCTCCGGCGGTGAGAAGACCCGTCTCGCGCTCGCCTCGCTGGTGGTCTCCAGCGCCAACGTGCTGCTGCTCGACGAGCCCACCAACAACCTCGACCCGGCCAGCCGTGAGGAGATCCTCGGCGCGCTGCACACCTTCACCGGCGCGGTGGTGCTGGTGACCCACGACGAGGGCGCCGTGCACGCGCTGCAGCCGGAGCGGATCATCCTGCTGCCGGACGGCGTCGAGGACCTGTGGGGCCAGGACTACGTGGACCTGGTGGCGCTGGCCTGACCCGGCCGGCGGCGTCCCGGGCCGCCGCCGGGGCGCTGTCGCGGTGCTTCCGCGGTGCGTCTGCGGCGCGTCCTCAGCGCCTCCGGCCGCCGCCGGGGCGCCGCGGGCCGGCCGGGGCGACCGGAATGGATCATTCGGCCCATCGTTGATCCTTCATCTGAGTGAGTCCGGCTCATCCCGCGGCCCGTCCCCTGGCGCGGCGGCCGGTTCGGCCGCGATCAGTGGCGTGACCTCGGCATACTCCTTACCGACCGGCGCTGACCTGCCGGTCTTCGGCGCGAGCGGATGCCGGGCCCGAACGCGCCGGCCGCAAATGGTCGCCGGAGCGCCTTCCCCCGGCCCTACCACCGCATTCACGATGCGAATGTCCCGCGACGGACCTTGTCGAATGGGTGGCCAGGAAGGCGCTGAGGGGTGATCATGAGAGTTCCATAGCGCACTTCCCTAGAGGAGGCACGGGTGGCCGAGACTCTGAAGAAGGGCAGCCGGGTAACCGGCCCGGCGCGCGAGAAGCTCGCGGCAGACCTGAAGAAGAAGTACGACTCCGGTGCGAGCATCCGGGCGCTGGCCGAGGAGACCGGCCGCTCCTACGGATTCGTGCACCGGATGCTCAGCGAGTCCGGCGTGACCCTGCGCGGGCGCGGCGGCGCGACAAGGGGCAAGAAGGCCGCGGCGGCCTGATCCCCAGGGCCGGGCGCCCTCCGCGGCCACGAGTGGTTACTCTTCGGTAATCAAGTCCGTGGTCCGCTCGGAGGTGCCCGATGCCCGAAGACAACACCCTGCTCGACCGCGACGGAGTCCGGCTCACGCTCGACGGCCCCGTCGCTCATGTCACCCTGTGCAACGCGGCGAAGCGCAACGCCCAGTCGCCCGCCCTGTGGCGGGCGCTGACCGAGGCGGGCCGGCTGGTGCCGGGGCAGGTGCGGGTCGTGGTGCTCGGCTCCGAAGGCGTGTCGTTCTCGGCCGGCCTCGACCGGCAGGCGTTCACGCCCGAGGGCTTCGACGGCGAGCCGTCGTTCCTGGATCTGGCGCGCGGCTCGGAGAAGGAGCTCGACGCGGTCATCGCCGAGTACCAGGAGGCGTTCACCTGGTGGCGGCGCACCGACCTGATCACGGTCGCCGCCGTCCAGGGCCACGCGATCGGCGCCGGGTTCCAGCTCGCGCTCGCCTGCGACCTGCGGGTGTGCGCCGACGACGCCCAGTTCGCCATGCGCGAGACCAGCCTCGGCCTGGTGCCCGACCTGACCGGCACCAAGCCGCTGGTGGGCCTGGTCGGATACGGCCGCGCGCTGGAGATCTGCGCCACCGGCCGCTTCGTCCACGCCGACGAGGCGGAACGCATCGGCCTGGCCAACCTCGTGGTGCCCGCGGCCGACCTCGACGCGGCCGTCGCCGACCTGGTGGCCGCCCTGCTCGCACCTCCGCGCGACGCCGTCAACGAGACGAAGGGGCTGCTGCGCTCGGCCGTCCACAGCACCGACGCCGAGCAGCGGTCCGCCGAACGCGCCGCCCAGGGCCGCCGCCTCCGCGACCTCGCCGGCCTGGGGGACTAGGGCCCAACGGGCCCCGTACGTCCGCCCGTTCGTACACGGGCGGCGCGCGGCGTCCTGGGCTGCGGGCTCAGCCCGCGTCGGTGACGACGACCGCGACGCTCAGCGGCCCCGGAGCCACCGCGGCGGCCGCCGACGCCGCGGCCGCCGCGGCCGCACGGGCGACCGCGAGCGGGACCCGCCCGGCGGCGACGGCGATCTGGACCTGTACCCGGCGGCCGCCGGGTACGGCGGGGTCGTCGGTGATCCGGACGCCGCCGCCGAGAGCGGTCAGCCGGTCGGTGAGCCGCGGCACGCCCGGCACGGCCAGCACGGCCGTGGCGACCGCCTCGACCGCGGGCGTCGCGGACCGGACAGGGCCGGGCGGCGCGTCAGGCGCGTCCGGCTCAGCCGGCTCCTCCTCGACGCCGGAAGCCCCTGGGTCGACCTCCAGCAGCCCGGTCACCTCCAGGTCCACCGCGGCCACGGTCAGACCGACGGCGTCCCGCGCGGCGGTCCACAACCGCTCGCGCAGCAGCTCGGCGCTCAGCGGCAGCGGCTGCGCCACCGACGCCTCGAAGTCCGCCTCGATCAGCAGCGGCACATGCGGCAGCGCGCCCACCGGCGCGGCGCTCGGCACTTCGCCTGCGCCCTCCTGCGCGGCGAGCGACGTCGCGCCGAGGCGTACCCCGGGCACCCGCGCGGCCGCCTGCCGGAGCAGCGCGACGGCCGCCCGCTCGGTGATCCAGGCCGCATCACCCGGTCGGCCCAGCGGCAGAAGCCGTCCGAGCGCGACCTGTTGGCGTACCGTTCGCGTCAACCGGTCCATCCCGTGCGCCGCCTTCCCCGCGCCGATCACCCGATCGGGGGCACCGGCGGTCCCCGCTCGCCGCATCCCCGCAGCGCGACCGGGCATGCGCACTTAGTGTGGGGCACGGAGCAGCCCAGACGAAGGGACGACTCGCGATGAGTGACACCGCGCAGCAGGGCAGGCCCGAGCCGGACGGCTCGTCGCACCTGACCGAGGGCAGGACGCTGGACAAGGGCAGTGCGGGGGGAGCGGGACGCAGGGCGCTGGGCGATCCCGCGACCCGCGGCCGCACCACCATCGCCGACGGCGTGGTGGAGAAGATCGCCGGACTCGCCGCCCGCGACGTCGTCGGCGTGCACGCGATGGGCACCGGCCTGTCCCGTACCTTCGGCGCGGTGCGGGACCGGGTGCCGGGCGGCAAGAGCTCGGTCAGCCGCGGCGTCAAGGCCGAGGTGGGCGAGGTGCAGACGGCCCTGGACCTGGACATCGTGGTCGACTACGGCGTCTCCATCGTGGACGTCGCCCGCGCCGTGCGGGAGAACGTGATCGCCGCCGTCGAGCGGATGACCGGCCTGGAGGTCGTCGAGGTCAACGTCGCGGTCGGCGACGTGAAGCTGCCCGACGAAGAGGACGAGGACGAGCGTGAGCAGCGCGTGCAGTAGCCGGCTCGCCGCGGCGGGCCGCGGCTGCGGGCCGCGAGCGGCCGGCGGCATGACGGCGACGGCGATCGGTGAGGGGACGGAGAGCGCAGCATGAGCATGGCGGTGGTCGGACTGATCGTCGGGATGGCGCTCGCATTCGCGGGCTACTTCGGCGGGTTCGGGGCTTTCCTGCTGGTCGCCGCGCTCGGCGCGGTGGGCTTCGTGGTGGGCAAGTTCCTCGACGGCGACATCGAGCCCGGTGAGTTCTTCCGGTCGCGCGACCGTGACCGGCGGCGTTGATGGGGGCAGCCCGCCCCGCACTGCTGCCCGCCGGCGAGCGCGGCAGCCTGCGCGTCTCCGACCGGGTGATCGCCAAGATCGCCGCGCAGGCGGCAGGTGAGGTACTGGTCGAGTCGCCGGGCGCGGAGTTGGTGCCCAAGGACGCCACCCCGCACGCCTCGGTGGCGGTCCGCAGGAACCACGCCCGGCTCCGGCTGACCCTCGAACTCGGCTATCCGGTGGACATCGGGGCGGTGTGCGGCCGGGTCCGCCGCCATGTCACCAGCAGGGTCGAGGCGTTGACGGGCATGGTGGTGCCCGAGGTCGCCGTCGAGGTCGAGCGGCTGCACACGGCGGCCGGCCGCAGGGACGAGGTGAGGGTGCAGTGAGCGAGGACAGCCGCCCCGCCGCGGAAGGCGACGGCCCCGGTGCCGCGGACGCGTCCGAGCCGGCGCCGACCGTGCGGCTGCCCTCGGTGGCCGGCCCGGACCCGGCGGACACCGCCCCCGGCGGCCCGGACGAGCCGAGCGGCGGCGAGCGGGGCAGCGGTGGTGAGCCGGGTGGCGGTGAGCCGTCCGGCGCCCTGCGCTACGCCCCCGCGGCCGACGAGCCCGGCTCGTTCCGCGCCAAGCGCTTCTGGTCCTCGCGCCGGGTGCCCGCCGCGATCACCGCCGCGATCACCTTCGGCCTGGCCGGCCTGTTCCTCTACGACGTCGCGTCCGTGCGCAGCGGCCGCGAGGGGATGCACTGGCGCCGCAAGCTCGCCGACGAACTCGCCACCCGCCACCTGGACGACGTGTGGGTCATCCTCGGGGCCGCGGTCTGCGCGGCGCTCGGGCTGTGGCTGCTCGTGCTGGCCCTCACCCCCGGCGAGCGCCAGGTGCTGCCGATGGCCCGCCGCGGCCCCGAAGGGGTCAGGGCGGGGCTGGACCGGCACGCCGCCGAACTGGTTTTGCGGGACCGGGCGATGGAGGTCTCCGGCATCCGCTGGGCGCGGGTCGTGGTGGGCCGGCGCCGGGTCAGGGCCAAGGTGGCCTCGCACTTCCGCGACCTCGACGACGTACGGCGGGACGTGAGCGCGGCGCTGGACGACGCGGTGGGGCAACTCGGCCTGGCCAAGGCGCCGTCGCTGCGCGTGCACGTCCAGCGCGCCGAGAAGAAGGCGTGACGGCGGTATGACGGTACGACGGTACGGCGACGCGATGAGGACGGCATGAGGAGCAGCCGATGCGCACGACGGTGAACCGGGTCCTGCTCGCCCTGATCGGCCTGGTGCTGCTGGCCCTCGGCGTGTCCGTGCTGATCGGCAGCCTGGACCTGCAGCGCCACTGGGGCTTCACGATGCCCTCGTCCTGGCCGTTCAGCGGGCCCAAGGACGTGCTGCTGAGCGCCCACGACCGTACCCGCTACCGCCACGACGACTGGTGGTGGCCGGTGGTGATCGCCGCACTGGGCGTGCTGTTCGTGGCCGCCCTGTGGTGGCTGCTCGCCCAGGCCCGCACCCGCAGGCTCCGCCAGGTCGTGGTGGACAGCGGCGACGGCCAGGGCGCGCTGCTGCGCGGCCGGGCGCTGGAGAGCGTGCTGACCTCGGAGTCCGAGGCGTACGAGGGGGTGGGATGGGCCGGCGCCGCCCTGGTCGGCCGCCGCGGTGTCCCGCGCGCCCGGCTGGTGCTCGGCCTGGCCCCGCACGCCACCCCCGCCGACGTGGTCACGGCCCTCGACTCCTCGGTGCTGGAACGGGCCCGCACCTCGGCCGGATTCGCCGCGCTGCCCGCCGAGGCCCGGCTGCGGGCGGTCCGGCACCGGGCCCGCCGCGTCACCTGACCGGGACCGGCCGCCCGCGGCGCCTCACAGCGCGTGCAGCGCGCCGCCGTCCACCGGCAGCATGATCCCGGTCAGGTACGACGCGGCCGGCGACAGCAGGAACGCGGCGGCGCGGCCGAACTCCTCCGGGGTCCCGTAGCGGCGCAGCGGGATCGTCGCCTCGGCGCGGGCACGGGCGGCGTCCGGGTCACCGCCCAGCGCGTCGAGCGCGCGGACCCGGTCGGTGTCGATCCTGGCCGGCAGCAGGCCCACCACGCGGACGCCGCGCGGGCCCAGCTCGGCGGCGAGGGTCTTGGCGAAGCCGGCGAGACCGGGACGCAGCCCGTTGGAGACCGCGAGCCCGGCGATCGGCTCGTACACCGAACCCGACAGCACGAAACCGATCACGCCGCCCTCGCCCAGCGCCGCGGCCGCCTCCCTGGCCAGCCGCACCGCGCCGAGGAACACCGACTCGAACCCGGCCTGCCACTGCTCGTCGGTGATGTCCGCGGCGGCGCCCGCGGGCGGCCCGCCGACGCTGATCAGCACGCCGTCCAGCCGGCCGAAGGCGCCGGCGGCCGCGTCCAGCAGCCGCCGCGCCGACCGGGGGTCCGCGTTGTCCGCGACGACGCCCGCGGCCCTGCCGGGCCCGCCGAGCGCGGCCGCGGCGGCGTTCACGCCGTCCTCGTCGCGCCCGGAGACCACCAGCCGGGCGCCCTCGGCGGCCAGTTCCCTGGCGGCCGCGAGGCCCAGCCCCCGGCTCGCCCCGGTGACGACGTACACCTTGTCCCGCAGCCCGAGGTCCACGATCCGTCAGTACCTTCCGCTCTGGGCGCCGGACAGCGTCAGCGCCGTGTTGACCAGCCCGATGTGGCTGAACGCCTGCGGGTAGTTGCCGAGCAGCCGGCCCGCCACCGGGTCCCACTCCTCGGCGAGCAGCCCCACGTCGTTGCGCAGGCCCAGCAGCTTCTCGAAGAGCGTGCCGGCCTCCTCGGTCCGCCCGGTGGTGTACAGCGCGTCGGCCATCCAGAACGAGCAGGCCAGGAAGGCGCCCTCACCGCCGGGCAGCCCGTCGACCGCGCCGGAGTCCGGCGTGTAGCGGCGTACGAAGCCGCCGTGGTCCAGCTCGCGCCGCACCGCGTCCACCGTGCCGACCACCCGGGGGTCGGTCGGCGGCAGGAAGCCCACCTGCGGGATCAGCAGCGTCGCCGCGTCCAGCTCGGTGGAGCCGTAGGACTGGGTGAAGGTGTTGCGCGCGGCGTCGTAGCCCTTCTCGCAGACCTCGGCGTGCACCTGCGCGCGCATCGACCGCCAGCGGGCCGCGTCGCCCTTCAGCCGCGGCTGCGCCTCGACGGTGCGCACCGCGCGGTCGGCGGCGACCCACGCCATCACCTTCGAGTGCACGAACTGCCGGCGCGGCCCGCGCACCTCCCACAGGCCCTCGTCCGGCTCCCGCCACGTGGACTCCAGGAAGTCCATCAGCGCGCGCTGCAGGTTCCAGGCGTGCGTCTCGTCGCCGAGGCCGCGCTCGCGTGCCAGGAACAGCGAGTCGAGCACCTCGCCGTAGACGTCCAGCTGGAGCTGCCCGGCCGCGGCGTTGCCGACCCGGACCGGCGCCGAGCCCTCGTAGCCCTTCAGCCAGGGAACCTCGTACTCGGGCAGGCGGCGCTCGCCCGCGATGCCGTACATGATCTGCAGGTCCGCCGGGTCGCCGGCCACCGCGCGCAGCAGCCAGTCACGCCAGGCCCGCGCCTCGTCGAGATAGCCGCCGGCGACCAGCGCGTTGAGCGTGAGCGCGGCGTCGCGCAGCCAGCAGAAGCGGTAGTCCCAGTTGCGCACCCCGCCGATCTCCTCGGGCAGCGAGGTCGTCGCGGCCGCCACGATGCCGCCGCTCGGCGCGTAGGTGAGCGCCTTCAGGGTGATCATCGAGCGCAGCACCGCGGCCCGCCAGGGCCCCTGGTAGCGGCACCTGGCCGACCACTCGTTCCAGTCCGCGAGCGTCTGCTCCAGCGCCTCGAACGGCCGCACCCGGCGCGGCTGCCGCTCGTGCGAGGGGTGCCAGGTCATCACGAACGCGACCCTGTCGCCGGCGCGGACGGTGAAGTCCGCGTAGGTGCGCATGTCCCGGCCGTACATCGGCACCGGCGGCTCGCTGCGCAGCCACACCGCGTCCGGTCCCGCGATCGCCACCCGGTGGTGGTCGGTGCGGCGCACCCACGGCACGACGCTGCCGTAGTCGAAGCGCAGCGTCGTCTCGCTGCGCATCGCGACCTCGCCGGAGACGCCCTCCACCACCCGGACGACGTCGGGCGCGCGGTCGCGCTGCGGCATGAAGTCGGTGACCTTCACGGTGCCGGTCGGCGTCTCCCAGACGGTGTCCAGGACCAGCGTGTCGCCGCGGTAGGCGCGGCTGCTGCATTCGGCGCCGTCGACCGGGGCGAGCCGCCAGCGGCCGTTGTCGCGGTCGCCGAGCAGCGCCGCGAAGACCGCGGCGGAGTCGAACCGGGGCAGGCACAGCCAGTCGATGGCGCCGTCCCTGCCCACCAGCGCCGCGGTCTGCAGATCGCCTATGAGGGCGTAGTCCTCGATGCGTCCTGACACGTTCCTGCTCCCCGTCGTCGCCCGGTCGTCCCGGATGGATGGTGGCCGCGCGGCCCCGGCGGCCGCGGGTTCCGGCGGCCTCGGCCCCCGGAGCCGGTCAGACGGAGACCGTGGCGCTGTCCGCCGTCGTGTCCCCGCGGGTATCGCCGCGGGTGTCGCCCGAGCCGTCGCCTTCGCCGTCTCCGGAACCGTCCGCGCCGGTGCCGTCACCGTCGCCGGTGCCGTCTCCGCCGGGGCCGGGCGCCGCGCCGCTCCGGGCCGCCCGCGCGGCGAGGATCTCCGCGCGCTCGCGGCGCAGCAGCACCACCCAGCCGACCGGCACCATCGAGGAGAACAGCCACCACTGGATCGCGTACGCGAGGTGCGGGCCGATGTCGCTGTGGTTGGGCTCGGGGATCAGCGCGGGCGAGGAGGGTTTGCCGCCGGGGGAGAGCGAGACCATCTCCAGGTAGCCGCCGACCAGCTGCTCGGGCATGTACCGGCTCATCATCGTGCTGTTGATCAGCATGATCTGACGCGGCGGCAGGCCCTTGGGGTTGCGGATGCCGGTGGCGGACGTCGTCTCGTCGGGGCGCAGCCGTCCGAAGACGGTGACCTCGCCGGACGGCGGGGCCGGGATCTTCGGGAAGGCCGTCGGGTCGTCGGGGCCCTCGATCCAGCCCCGGTTCACCAGCACCGCCCGGCCGTCGTCCAGCACGAAGGGGGTGATCACGTGGTAGCCGATCTGCTGGCCGCCGGCGTCGTCGCCGGTCCCCGCGTTGCCCGCGGTACGGTGCCGGGCCACCACCTCGTGCGCGGTGTCGAAGTGGCCGCGCGCGGACACCGCCTCGTACAGGTCCTCGTGCGGCACCTCGAAGCCCGGCCGGGTGACCGACTCCACCGGCACCGGGGGGGCCTTCAGGGCGGCCGCGATGATCTTGTTGTTCGCCACCTTGTGCTCGTGGCGGTGCAGCTGCCAGAAGCCCAGCCTGATCATCACCGGGATCAGCACCAGGCCGAGCAGGGTGAGGAACACCCACTGGCGGGACAACAGGAAGCGGTACACCCCATGACCGTACAACTCGCCCGCGCGGCGTCGGCGGGGAGGGGTCGCAAGCCGGCCCGCGCCTCCGGCCGCGGCGCGGCGGCGGTGGCCGGGCTCGCGGTTACGCGCCGGCCGCGGAGCCGACGCGGTCCACGATGCCGGGGTCGCCCTCCGCCTTGGCGCAGTGCGCGCAGCAGTAGAAGCGACCGTCGACCTCCACGCCGTGGCCGACGATCTGCACCCGGCAGTGCTCGCAGATCGGGGCCATCCGGTGGATCGCGCACTCGAAGCTGTCGAAGACGTGCACCGCGCCCTGGGCGTGCACCTCGAAGCTCATCGCGTAGTCGTTTCCGCACACCTCGCATAGGGCCATGACGCACAGGCTGCGCTGTCGGGCGGCCACGGGCAACGCGCCGCCCTGGAAGGCCGCCCCGCGGCCACCCGGACGGCCGTGCCGCCGTCCCTCCGGCCGGGCCTGGCCGCCCGTCGCGCCGCCGTGCCGCCGCGCCTCAGCCGTGCACGCCCGAGGCGGGCTGGACGGCCTTCAGCAGCTCGGCGAAGGTGCGTTCGTCGACCACCGGGGTGCCCACCTCGCGCGCCTTGACGGCCTTGCCGGTGAAACCCTCCGGGTCGTTGGTGACCAGCAGACTGGTCAGCCTGCTGACCGAACCCGCCACGTGCAGCCCCGCGTCGGTCGCGCGGTCCTCCAGCAGCTCCCGGTCGATCCCGGTGTCCCCGGAGAAGGCCACCCGCATGCCCTGGACGAGCGGCCCGCCCGGCGCCAGCCGGCCCGGATTGGGGTACGGGCACGCCGGCCGCTTGCGGGCCGGGCGCCAGCCGCCGCGTCCGTAGCCGGAGCCGTGGAGCCGGCCGTGGCGCGGCGCGGGGACCGCCGCGGGGACCTGCGACCACTCGGTCAGCGGGCGGCAGGCGTGCAGCGGCAGCGGCAGCTCCGCGGCGGCCGCCAGGTGCAGGCTGGGCCGGAACGCCTCGGCCAGCACCCGCGCGTCGTCCAGCGCGTGGTGCGCGCGCCGCTGGACCACCCCGTAGTGAGCGGCGAGCGTCTCCAGCTTGTGGTTGGCCAGCGGCAGCCGCAGCTCCTTGGCCAGCACGATCGTGCACAGCCGGTGCTCCACCGGGGCGGTGGACCGCGCACGGGCGTACTCGCGGGCCAGCATCGACCAGTCGAAGACCGCGTTGTGCGCCACCAGCACGCGGCCCGCGAGGCGTTCGGCGAGGGTGGGGGCGATCTCGGCGAAGAGCGGGGCGTCGGCGAGCATCGCGCCGGTCAGCCCGTGGATCCACACCGGGCCGGGGTCGCGCTGCGGGTTCACCGGCGAGTACCAGTGGTCCTCGACCCGGCCGCGGGCGTCCAGCCGGTAGACCGCGGCGGACACTATGCGGTCGTCCCTGCCGAGTCCCGTCGTCTCCACGTCGACCACGGCGTACCCCTCGGGGTATCCCGTCGGCCACGGGGTCGCGGGCGGGAACTCGGTCACGTTGTCCGGCATGGTCACTGAGGATAAGGGGCGACACCGACACCTTTCGGCCACCCCCACCCTCCGTACCTGTCGGTAACAACCTCTAGCCGAGGGCGGTTAGCCGCCCCTATGGTGCGGGCATGCCAGAACTGCCCGATGTCGTGCTGTGGTCGGTCCCCGCCTTCGTGCTGCTCACGGTCGTCGAGATGATCAGCTACCGGATCCATCCGGACGACGACTCCGAGGGGTACGCGGGCAAGGACACCGCGGCCAGCCTGTCGATGGGACTCGGCAGCCTGGCCACCGACGCGCTCTGGAAGATCCCCGTCGTCGCGATCTACACGGGGGTCTACGCGTTGACGCCGCTGCGGGTCCCGGTGCACTGGTGGACGGTCCTGCTGATGCTGCTCGCGCAGGACTTCCTGTACTACTGGTCGCACCGCGGCCACCACGTGATCAGGATCCTGTGGGCCTGCCACGTGGTGCACCACTCCAGCCGGAGGTTCAACCTCTCCACGGCGCTGCGCCAGCCCTGGACGAGCCTCACGTCCTGGCCGTTCTACCTGCCGATGATCGCGCTCGGCGTGCACCCGGCGGCGCTGGCCTTCTGCTCCTCGGTCAACCTCGTCTACCAGTTCTGGATCCACACCGAGCGGGTCGACCGGCTGCCCGGGCCGCTGGAGTTCCTGCTCAACACCCCCTCGCACCACCGCGTCCACCACGCCTCCCAGGGCGGCTACCTGGACCGCAACTTCGGCGGAATCCTGATCGTCTGGGACCGGCTCTTCGGCTCCTTCACCCCGGAGACCGAACGCCCGGTCTACGGCCTGACGAAGAACATCGCCACGTACAACCCGCTCCGCGTCGCCACCCACGAGTACGCGGCCATCGCCCGCGACGTCGCCGCGGCCGCCACTTGGCGCGACAGGCTCCGCCACCTCGTCCTCAACCCCGGCTGGACCCCGCCCCCCGCCGCCCCCCTCACCCCGCCCTCGCCCACCCTCACCACCGAGCCCGCCGCATGACCCCGCCCGAAGAGAACGCCCCCCAGGGGCGCGAGCAGCCCGTTCCCGTGTCGGAGCGTTCCGGCGTCGCCCCCCAGGGGCGCGGGGAGGGGCGCGAGCAGACCCCCACCGGGCGGCAGCCCGGAGACGGCCTCGCGCCGCAACGGCGCATCCCGGCACCCGTACCCGCGCCGGCGCCCGAGCCGGCTTCGTCAACGGCGCACCGCGTCGAAAACGCCAAGGCCGCGGCGGCGGCAAGCGCGTTCGTGGTCGCGACCGCCACCCATCTGGCCGCCCTCGCGGCCGGCCCGCACGGGTTCGCCCACGCCACCGCCCTGGCGACGAAACCCCTGCTGATGCCGCTCCTGGCGGCATGGGCGGCGGCCCGCCGCACGCCCCGCACCGCACGCGCGCCGCGCGGCCTGATCGCCGCGCTGCTGTGCGGGTGGGCCGGCGACGTCCTGCTGGAAGTCGGCGGCACCGCCGCCTTCATGGCCGGGATGGGCTGCTTCGCCGCCGGCCACGTCTGCTACCTGCGGCTGTTCGCCGCGCGCGGCGCCTTCCGGGGAACGCGCCGCGCGCTGTCCGCCCGGTACGCCGGCTACGCGCTGCTGTGGGCGGTGATGATCGCCCTGCTCTGGCCGGGGCTCGACCCCGGCATGCGCGTCCCGGTGGCCCTCTACAGCCTGCTGCTCACCGCGATGGCCGCGGGCGCCTCCGGCCTCGGCCGCGCCGTCGCGGCCGGCGGCGCGCTGTTCCTGCTGTCGGACACGCTGATCGCCACCGGCATCGCGGACTGGCCGCAGCTGCCCCGGCACCAGGTCGCGATCATGCTCACCTACGCGGTGGCGCAGGCGCTGCTGGCCGCGGGCATACCGGCCGCCGCGGTGCGGACGGCCCCGCCCCGCGCGGCTGCCGAGGCGGCGGCGTAACGTGAAAGGGCCCGGTCCACCGGCCGCGGCGCCCCCTTTCCCCCCACGGAGTGACCCCGCATGCGCGCGACCCTCATCCACGCCCCGCACGACATCCGGGTGGAGGAGGTGCCGGACGCCCGGGTGCGCAACCCCGGTGACGCGGTGGTCCGGGTGGTCCGCGCCTGCATCTGCGGCAGCGACCTGTGGGCGTACCGCGGCGAGTCCGCGCGCACGCCGGGCCAGCGGATCGGCCACGAGTTCCTCGGCGTCGTCGAGGAGACCGGCTCCGAGGTGTCCGGGCTGCGGCCGGGCGACCTGGTGGTCGCGCCCTTCGTCTGGTCGGACGGCAGCTGCGAGTTCTGCGCCGAGGGCCTGACCACCTCCTGCCTGAACGGCGGCTTCTGGGGCTCGATCGGCGCGGACGGCCCGTCCGACGGCGGCCAGGGCGAGGCCGTCCGGGTGCCGTACGCGGACGCCACCCTGGTGAAGCTGCCGGCCGCCGCGCTCTCCGACGACCGCCTGCTCACCGGCCTGCTGGCGCTGTCCGACGTGCTCGGCACCGGTCACCACGCGGCGCTCGGCGCCGGCGTGCGGCCGGGCGGCACGGTCGCGGTGGTCGGCGACGGCGCTGTCGGCCTGTGCGGGGTGCTGGCCGCCCGACGGCTCGGCGCCGAGCGGATCATCGCACTGGGCCGCCACCAGGTCCGTACCGACATCGCCAGGGCCTTCGGGGCCACCGACGTCGTCGCCGTGCGCGGCGAGGAGGCGGTCGCGGCGGTCCGCGAACTGACCGGCGGCCGGGGCGCGCACGCGGTGATCGAGGCGGTCGGCACCGAGCAGTCGATGCGCACCGCGGTCGGCATCACCCGCGACGGCGGCGCGATCGGCTACGTCGGGGTGCCGCACGGCAGCGGCACCGGTCTCGACCTCGGCGACATGTTCGACCGCAACATCGCGCTGCGCGGCGGCGTCGCGCCGGTCCGCTCGTACATCGAGGAGCTGCTGCCGGACGTGCTGGACGGCAGCGTGGACCCGGCGCCGGTCTTCGACCTGACGGTCGGGCTGGAGGGAGTGCCCGACGGCTACCGCGCGATGGACGACCGCACCGCGTTGAAGGTGCTGGTCGCGCTCTGATCGCGGGCGCCGGCCGGAGCACTAGTGGTCACGGCCCCCGCCGGCGCGGCGGGCGGCTCGCAGCGAGGCGATGCTCAGCAGCGGGAACCAGGCGCGGGCGGGCGGTCCGCCCGCCGCCCGTGCCGCGCGCGCAGCGGCGGCCGGCCCGGCCGGCCCGGGCAGCGGCGGCAGCGGGCGGGGGAGCGTGACGCTCCCGTACGGCCGGCGGCCGGGCGCGGCCGGCGGCGGGGGCGGTCCATCCTGCGGTGACGGGTTCACGGCGGCGGTCCTCGGACGTGCGCGGCGGATAGCTGATGTCCTGCTCAACGATCCGGCGGGCCCGCGGTGTCGCCCGCCGCACCGCGTCAGAGGGAGCGCCGGAGGTCCGGGCGGCGACCGACCGCGCTTCAACAAACTGTTGCAATCAGTCGTCCATCGCGTACGCTGCGGCGGGTACGGCCGGTCGTAGGCTGTATGCAATCCGGTCGGCCCGCACGCCGTTCGTCCGCGCCGGGTCCTAGGGTGGAGATCTACGTGCTCCGCGCACGAGGAGGGAGGCCGCACCGATGACGTCCGCGCTCATCGACACCTACGACCGGGTGGCCACCGATCTCCGGGTCTCCCTCACCGACCGGTGCAACCTGCGCTGCACGTACTGCATGCCCGAGGAGGGCCTGCAGTGGCTGGCCAAGCCCGATCTGCTCACCGACGACGAGATCGTCCGGATGGTGCGGATAGCCGTCACCGAACTCGGCGTCAGGGAGGTCCGGTTCACCGGCGGCGAGCCGCTGCTGCGACCCGGCCTGGTCGGCATCGTCGAGCGCTGCGCCGCGCTGCTGCCGCGCCCCCGGCTCTCGCTGACCACCAACGGCATCGGCCTGCGCCGCACCGCGGCCGCCCTGCGCGACGCCGGACTCGACCGGGTCAACGTCTCGCTCGACACCCTGCGCCCCGAGGTCTTCCACACCCTGACCCGGCGCGACCGCCACCACGACGTCATCGCCGGGCTGGACGCCGCCGCGGCGGCCGGCCTGACCCCGGTGAAGATCAACACCGTGCTGATGCGCGGGGTCAACGACGACGAGGCCCCCGACCTGCTCCGCTGGGCCCTGGACCACGGCTACGAGCTGCGCTTCATCGAGCAGATGCCGCTCGACGCCCAGCACGGCTGGCAGCGCACCGACATGGTGACCGCCGAGGAGATCCTCACCACGCTGAGCGCCCGCTTCTCCCTCACCCCGGAGAGCGAGGGCTCCCGCGGCTCGGCGCCGGCCGAGCGCTGGCTGGTGGACGGCGGCCCGGCCCGGGTGGGCGTGATCGCCTCGGTCACCCGGCCGTTCTGCCGGGCCTGCGACCGCACCCGGCTCACCGCCGACGGCCAGGTGCGCAACTGCCTGTTCGCCCGCGAGGAGTCCGACCTGCGCGGCGCGCTGCGCTCCGGCGCCGCCGACGCGGAGGTCGCCGCGCTGTGGCGGACCGCGATGTGGGGGAAGAAGGCCGGATCCGGCTTGGACGACCCGGCCTTCCTGCAGCCCGAGCGGCCGATGTCAGCGATCGGCGGCTGACCCGTCGGCGGCTGACCCGGAGGGTCCCGTGGGTCCCTCTTCCGCCGCGGCGGAACGGCGCTCCCACTCCTCCAGCGCGACCACGTCCTTGAGGAAGCCTCGCAGGTCCAGGAAGTGGGAGAGGTGCTCGCGGTGGTCGTCGCACGCCAGCCAGGTCTTGCGCCGCTCGGGCGTGTGCAGTTTCGGGTTGTTCCAGGCCAGCACCCACAGAGCGGGGGCGCGGCAGTCCTTGGCCGAGCAGATCGGCGTTTCCTCGTTCACCGCTCCAGTAAACCGAACGCGAACATGGCGACGCCGGGCAGCCACGGGGGGAGCCGCCCGGCGTCGGTCCGTCGCTCCGACGGGGGATGCGGAGCGCGTACGAAGTATGTCACGCGCTCCGCGCGCCGTGGAGGGGGAAGCCCATGATTGATCTGAGGTTTTCTTGAGGTTTCCGGACCGACTTTCAAAGGTCTAGACCAGTTCCGCGTACCTGCGAACTCCGGGCGTACGCCGGTCACCCGGCGTTCGGCTGCTCCACCCGGGGCTCGGCCGCCGGGTGCTCCCGGGACGCCCCCGGTTCCGCTTGCGGCTCCGCTTCCGCCTCCGGTCCCGCCGTGCTGTGGAACGCGCGATCGGAGGCGCTGTGCGCCGCGCCGCCGGACGCGTCCCGGTCCTCGGGCGCCGCCGCGTCCTGCGCGGGGAGCGCCCCCTCCTCGCGCTCGGCGGCCGACTGCACCGACGTCGGCTCCAGCGCGCGGCGGGCCGGCGGCGGGATGTAGGTCGACGTCGGCAGCGTCGGGGTGTTCTCCCGGCCTGCGTTCGCGTAGACCACCGCCACATACGGCAGCAGCGCCCCCAGCACCAGCGTCGCCCAGGCGAGCGGCCGCTCCACGTTCCAGAGCACCACCGTCAGGATCACCGAGAGTGTGCGGACGGCCATCGAGATCACGTATCGGCGCTGGCGGCCGCGCACGTCCTCGGCCAGCCCGGTCCGCGCCCCCGTGATCCGGAAGACCTCCCGGCCGCCCTTCTTCCGCATCCCGTTCCCACCGCCTGCTCGACTCCGCCGGACCCTGCTGACCACCGGCCACACCATGCCGTCCCGGTCCCTCCCCACGGTACGCCGCACAGCGCGCCGGGAGCAGGGTGGGGCACCCCGTGTCACGCCGTCGGGAGTGCGCCGTACGGCGTACGGTGCGCCCGGCGTGCGGCGTAGCCCGATCGGCCGCAGACTGGCGGGACGAAGATCGGGTCGCACCCCGGTCAGGAGGAGGCGAACGGCATGGGCTGGTTGTGGGCGATCATCGTCGGACTGGTGCTCGGGCTCATCGCCAAGGCGATCCTGCCGGGCAAGCAGACGCTGCCGCTGTGGCTCACCGTGCTCGCCGGCATCGGCGGCGGTGTCCTCGGCAACGGCGTGTCCAGCTGGCTGGGCGTGCGCGACACCAAGGGCTTCGACTGGACCCGGCACGCACTCCAGCTCGTCGGCGCCATCGTGCTCGTCGCGATCTGCGACGCGGCGTGGCGGGCGTACAAGAGCCGCAAGTCGTCCGGCCGCGCGACTTCCACCACCTCCTCGCACCGGTGACCCGGGGCCGTCACCCGGCCCCTTGACCACCCGGCCCCTTGACCAGGCGGCCGCGAGGCGGGGCGCGCCTTACGGGTGCAGCTGCCGCAGCCGCTCCGGCGGCACCGCGTCGGTCAGCCACACCCCGTTGGCGCTGACCCGGAACTCGTGGCCCGCGGCGGCCAGCGCGGCCGCCTCCACCACCAGCACCACGGGCCGGCCGTGCCGCGAGCCCACCCGCACCGCCGTCTCGACGTCCGCCGACAGGTGGACGTCCTGCCGGGACATCGGCCGCAGTCCGTCCCGAAGGATCAGCGGCAGGGTGGCCGAGGCGGTGCCGTGGTAGAGCACCTCCGGAGGCGGCGCCGCCGCCAGCCCCAGCTCGACGGCGACCGAGTGGCCCTGGCTGGCGCGTATCCGGCGGCCGTCGGGAGAGTAGGCGAACCTCTTCTTGTTGTTGTTCGCCACCACGTGGTCCAGGTCCGCCCGCGAGAAGCGCCGGCCCCGGGCGGCGCACGCCGCGATCAGCTCGTCCACCTCCACCCAGCCGCCCTCGTCCAGCACCAGGCCGGCCGCCTCCGGCTGGTGCCGCAGCAGCATCGACAGGTACTTCGAGATCCTGACGGTGCCCTTCTCGTCGAGCATGTCCCCCTCCTCGTGCACCCCGCGGGCGATCGGACCCGGTTCAGACCCCGCGGCTGACCGAGCTCATGTTGAAGTCCGGGACGCGCAGCGCCGGCGCCGCGGCCCGGGTGAACCAGTCGCTCCACTCGCGCGGCAGCGTCCGCTCGGTGCGGCCGGCCTCGACCGCCCGGCCGAGCAGGTCCACCGGCGACTCGTTGAACCGGAAGTTGTTGACCTCGCCGGTCACCTCGCCGTCCTCCACCAGGTAGACGCCGTCCCGGGTCAGCCCGGTGAGCAGCAGGGTGGCCGGGTCGACCTCGCGGATGTACCACAGGCAGGTCAGCAGCAGGCCGCGCCGGGTGCCGGCCACCATCTCCTCCAGCGAGCTGCCGCCACCGCCGTCCAGCACCAGATTGCCGCCGCTCGGCGCAACCGGAAGGCCGGTGAGGCCGGCCGTGTGCCGGCTGGTGACCAGCTGGTTGAGCACGCCCTCGCGCATCCACTCGACCGGACCGGTCGGCGCGCCGTTGTCGAACACCGAGCGGTCGTCGCCCGAGGCGTGGGCGATCACGAACGGTGCCGACTCCAGGCCCGGCTCTGCCGGGTCGCTGCGCAGCGTCAGCGGCAGCGAGGTGAGCTTGTCGCCCACCCGGGTGCGGCCGCCGGGCTTGCTGAAGACGGTGCGGCCCTCGGCGGCGTCCCGCGCTCCCGAGGACCACAGCTGGTAGATCATCAGGTCGGAGACCGCGCTGGGCGGCAGCAGCGTCTCGTACCGCCCCGCGGGCAGCTCCACCTTGCGCTCGGCCCAGGCCAGCCGACGGGCCAGGTCGGCGTCCATCGCCAGCGGGTCGACGTCGCGGAAGTCCCGCGTCGAGGCGCCCGCCCAGGCCGACCTGGCGAGGTCGGGGGACTTGGCGTTGACCTCCAGGGTGCCGGTCGGCTGGTCGTGCCGCAGCCGCAGCCCGGCCGAGGTGCCCAGATAGGTGGACGTCACCGAGTGGTAGGCGAAGCCGTACAGCTCGCGGCCCCCGGCCCTGGCGGTGGCGAAGGCCTCGCCCAGCGCGGGCGCGAACCGCGCGAACACGTCGGGTCCGGTCTCCGCGGGCGGCTCGGTGAAGGCGGCGCTGCCCGGCACGTCGCCCACCAGCGGCTGCGCGTCCTCGGCGGGATCGGCCGCGCGGGCCGCCGCCTCGGCCGCCCGCACCAGCGGTTCGAGGTCCTCGGCGGTCACCGCGGCGCGCGAGACCACACCCGAGGCGGTGCCCTCGGCGCCGCCCACGGTGGCGATCACGGTGAGGGTGCGGCCGCGTGTCACCCCGTTGGTGGTCAGCGCGTTCCCCGCCCAGCGCAGGTTGGCGCTGGAGTCCTCGTCGGCGATCACCACACAGCCGTCCGCCCGGGACAGCGCCAGCGCGCGCTCGACGATCTCGTGCGGCTTGGTGCGGCTCGTCATCGGCCCGCCTCCTGCGTGGTGTTGAGAATGCTGACCGCTGCCTCGGGGCCCCGGGAGGTCCCGGCAGGGTCAGGGGGCGTTTCTCGGGTCCGTCGATCACTGCTGAGACTACCCACGGGCGCGCGGCAGGGGGCGTGAATTACCGCTGGTGCGATGGACGGGACGTGTGCCCGCCGCGCGGCTCCGTGCGGCTCAGACCTCGGGAAGGGACGGATCAGGTGTCCAGGGATGGGGCGCGGTGATGGCCCAGCGTTCGTGGTCCCGCCAGGCCCCGGCGATGTAGAGATAGCCGGGCGACACCCCTTCGTAGGTGAAGCCCAGCCGCTGGACCAGGGCCAAGGACGGCTTGTTCGACGGCTGGATGCTGGCCTCCAGCCGGTGGAGCCGCAGGTCGTCGAAGGCGTGCCGGAGGGTGGCGGCGACCCCTTCGGTCATGTACCCGTGCCCCGTGGAAGGGGCGAAGGCCGCGTATCCGAGGGACGCGCCCTGGTAGCGCCCCCGGATGATGGAGTTGATGTTGACCGTGCCGGCCGCCTCGCCGGTCTCCCGGACACGGACCAGGAAGCCCTGGTTGGTGCCGTCGTCGAAGCGCCGCATCCAGACGTGGAAGGACTCCGCGGTCGCGGGCAACTGCATCCATGGCAGGTGCAGCTCGGAGCTGGCCTGCACCAGAGTGCAGAACTCCTCTCGGTCGGAGAGGGTGAGCGGGTGTAGTTCGACCCGTGACGACATCTTCAGCATGGACCCACGCTAGAACGCGTGAGGAGGAGGTCACCTCCGTGGTCCGCCAGGCGCCGCCCGAGCCCGGCGCCGCGGGTGCGGACGAAGCGGGGTCGACCGTCGAAACGGCGGTCGTCGCGACTATCGTCGTGCCCGGTGCGCGTCACGTGTGACCGGTGCTCGCGCGACGGTAGAGCGAGCACGATGGGGGAACGCGGTCCGCCATGGCGTCTGATTCTGACCTCGGTTCAGGTGCGGGATTCACGTCGGCTGCTGCGGCCAGGGTGATGGCATCTGCCTGCCGTATGGCGGGCCTGGACGACCAGGGCGCGGAACAGCTCCGGTTCGGGGAGAACGCGCTCTACCGGCTGGCATCAGCATCAGTCGTGGTCCGGGTGGCCCGCGGGCTCACCGGCTCATCTGGATCTGCCTGCCTTCGACGCCTTCGGACGCGCTGACCGTCGTATCGAGGTGGCCGAGGGGATATCGGACGACGACCGGGTGTTCCTCCGCAAGCGCCGACGGGAGCTGGCCGACCGATTGGCCTCGCTGGACTTCGACTCGGCCAGGGGACCGGTGCACGGGGATGCCCACACGGACAACCTGATGGTCGACCAGCAGGGAGGACTGCACCTGATCGACCTGGAGAACTTCTCCCTCGACCGCCCCGAATGGGATCTCGTGGTGTCCGCCCACGAATACGACCGGCTGGGCTGGGTGAGCGGGGAGGAGTACCGCGAGTTCGTCAGCTGCTACGGCCGGGACCTGCGCGACTGGCCGGGCTTCGGAGTCCTGGCCGCCATCCAGGAATTCAAGACGACCACGTGGCTCATGCAGAACACCGCTGAAGGCCCGCACATTGCCGAAGAGGTACGAGTACGACTCGCCTCACTGCGCGACGACGACGCGCCGCGGAACTGGCAGCCGTACTGATCCGCGTCGTCCGTACCGAGCAGAGCGAAGTCAGCTGAAGGTGAGACGACGCCCCCATTCGTTGCTCCAGCCGCCTCGCCAGACGGCCAGTCCGGTATAGGTGAAGATGCAGCCGACGCCGACACCCCATTCGTCGCCCTCGTAGCGGACGGCGGGGTCGGCGAGGGCAGTGCGAAGCTCGTCGGAGGCAATCACTGTGAAGGCGTCGCTGTGCGCGTCGGGGTAGTGCTGAACCTCGATCCATCCTTGGCGGACGAAGGGCAACAGGGGGGCGAGTTGCTCTCCCACCCAGGTGAGGCGCTGAGTCGGGCTCAGGCCGGCGGGTGGGTCCTCCCAGATGCCGAACGGGCCTGTCAGCATTCCGCTGGTCTCGGCTGCGCAGACCAGGACTTCGCGTTCCTCGACGGTCAGTTCGTACCACGTGGGGAGCCCATTGGTGTCGGCGGTCGGATGTGCGTCATCGAGCCAGTGCTCGCGAGCGGACTCCGAAGCCCTGAAACAGAGGTGACGCCTGGGACGAGCGCTCCGCAGCCAGTTGGCCGGATCAGTCAGCACGTCGTGGAACTGCGCTCCGGTGAGGAGGGTGGGGGCGACGGGGCGGTGGCCCTCCCCCTCGCAGAGGGTCAGCAGACCGCGTTCGCCGAGGTCGAGGGCCGCAGCCGCCAGGCCCGCGATCAAAGCGCGTTGTTCGTCGTCGGTGTAGCTGCGCGGGGGCGGGGCTTCCTCGGCCCCGGCCCAGCGCAGGGCCACACCGTAGTTCTGAACCACCCCGGCCAGAGAGTCTTCCGATAGAGCGCGACGCATGATGGTCTGTTCGGCGATGGTCAGGGAGTCCCAGGAGCGCATGACGTGCATGCTCTCATCGGTCCCTGGTCGATCGTGCTGCTCCCAGTTGGCGGAGCGGCCCGTGCGGTCGCTCACCCTCGCGCTGAAAGTCCTCGACGTACCGGAGGCAGCGCGCGGGCAGCCACCTGAGCCCCGGTCAAGCTCAGGCAGACAGGCGGCCTCCCGGCCCTTCCTCCAGCCGCGAGGCCGTCGCCACAACGACCGGAAAACCGCGTACGCAAGACCGGACCACCCCTCCGCCAGCCAGCTTGCCGGATGGTCCGGCGTAGGGGTCACCTGGGGCCCCGGTGCCGGATGGTACCGGGGCACCTGCCATGCCTAGGCCAACGCGCCACACCACGCCCACAGTCCAGCCACCGCGTGGAAAGAGTGACATGGCCCGATGCCTCCCACCGACCAACTCGGCAACGCAGGTGACGACTTCGACCCGGCCGCGATGCTCTGGGCTCCCGGCATTGACTACATCCGGGCCTGGCGCGAGGCGACCGACGCAGCCGCCGACCTCCTCGACGCGCTGACGGCCACCGGCATCGACGTCACAACGATTTCTGGTCCGGGGCGACGCACTGAGCACGTTGCGAGCTGACAGGTCCGAACTGGTCGGCCTCTGTACCGCCGGCGAACTGGAAGAGGCCAAGGTGGCGGCAGCCCCGCTCCTGGCCGATATGCACACCCTCTTGGAGTGGTACACCGCAGCTCTGAGGGCCCACGGAATACAGCCGCCCTTCTGATCCGTAGCGCTACAGAGATCGGTCAACGACGGTCATCCAGGTCGCGCGTCGGCCCAGGGGGGAGCTACGGGTTGAGGCCAGTTGCTGTGATTGTTGTATCCGGCTGCTTACAGCAGGATCCTGGTGGCGGGGTGGAGCGGGAACGACTCGACCAGCTGCTGGTCGGCGACGACGAGGACTCCGTGGCCGCTCTGGCTGCGCTCCGCTGCGGCGGTTCCCGCGTGGCCCAGGCGAACCGGCCGCTGATGCGGCCGAGCAGCTCCACGGTGTGTAACAGGTTGTTGGTCTCGATGCCCGTGGTTCCCCATACGACCTAGCACGGTTATGGCACGCACGACGCAGCGCTCAGCATGCTTCGCCGTCGCGCTGGTGTCTGCCGTTCCGGCAGTTGCCAGCACGGTCGGGCGCATGTCTGACGTCGGCCCCGCGTGCTCTGGTCGCGTGTGCCGACCGAGTGCCGCCGCCGAAGGACGAGTTGACGCAACTCAGAGAGACTCCGACGAACCTGCTCTACCCTTTGACCGTGAAGGTTGCGCTAGGTTGCGCAGGGCACTCCCTAAGCTAGGAGACTCCGAATATGCCGGCTCCCCAAACTAATGCCCGCACTCTGCTCACGCGGATCTTTGAAAGCTGGCATCAAGAAAATGTGCCGCAATCTTCGGGGGACACGGCGTTCGAGATCTTCGCCTCTGAGCTGTCTCTGCGACCTTACGGGCTCGGCCTGGAGAATATTCAAGACGGAATTGTGGGCTCCGGCCAAGATGGCGGAATCGACTCGATCTTCACCTTCTGGGACGACAATCTCTTGGATGAAGATTCTGACCTGTTCTCAGAACATCGCAGGCCAAGCGATTTCTCACAAGAGCGGCTCCTTGAGCTGTGGGTAATTCAAGCCAAACGCAGTGCATCTTTCGAGGAAGCTGCACTTGATAAGCTGGAAAACACCCTTCGGAGAATCCTGGATCTGAATCAAGATCTTGATGGGCTGCGAGGACTTTATAACGAAAGCCTGCTGTCACGGGTGGATCTATTTAGGCGAGCCTGGGAAAAACTTCTCGTTCGCAGGCCGAAGATTTCCGTCAATATTGTGTATGCTACGCCGGGGGATGTGCAGGGAGTAGCTCCGCAAGTGCTGGTAAAGAAGGGCATGCTTCGTCAAGCTCTGCTCGATCTTTTTCCACCGGGGGCAGCCGTACAGTGTGATTTGCTTGGAGATCGTGAGCTTCTCGCACGTTACAACGAGAAGCCTTCTTATGCTCTACCGATGAAGTTTCAGGAGAACGCCACCAGCGGGAACTCCCACGTAGCCCTGGTGCGTCTGGCTGACTACTTCGACTTGATTACGGACGAACACGGAAAGCTGCGCCGGTACTTGTTCGACTGGAATGTGCGCGACTACCAAGGGCCGGTTACCGTAAATCAAGAAATTCGACGGACGCTTGAGAATCCCGATAGTCCCGAGTTCTGGTGGCTGAATAACGGGGTCACAATCATCTGTAGCGATGCGACCACCGGAGGGAAGACGTACACCCTGACGGATATTCAGATCGTAAATGGTTTGCAGACGAGTCATACCATCTACGAAGTTCTGAGAGGGGGCAGAGAAGCTCCGATTGGAGATCGTATGCTCCTGGTTCGCATTATCTCTACTACCGACCGAAAGACGCGCGATCAGGTAATCAGGGCCACCAACAGGCAGACTCCCGTAAATGATGCCTCGCTTCGGGCTACCGATGAGATTCAGCGAAACATCGAAGACTACTTTTTCGTCAACGGCTGGTACTATGATCGCCGTAAAAACTTCTACAAGAATGAGGGCAAGGATCCAGCGAAGATCATCGGAATTCCCTTGCTTGGGCAAGCTTTGACAGCTATGGGGCTGTGTCGACCCGACAAGGCGCGAGGAAAGCCTTCCTCGCTACTCAAGAATGATGACGATTATCTGCAGGTGTTCAACCCGAAGGTTGACCTCAGTGTATTTCTCTGGGCAGCTCAGACGCAGCGAAAGGTGGATGTATTCCTGCACTCCGAGCTTGCGAATGCTACTCAAGGCGAGCGAAACAATCTGAAGTTTCACTTGTCGATGTTGGTAGTGGTTGAGCTTGCAGGTGGGACGATTTACGACCCTCAGCAGTTGAAGGGTGTGGTAGGCGCCGACGCACAGCTCGACCCACAATTTCTTGAGAAGCGTCTAGATGTTCTCAAAGAACTGACCAGGTCCTACTTGCAGAGCGGTAACACGACACTTGAAAAGGCGGCAAAAAGCCAACAGTTCACAAATTTCATTTTGGGTCGCCTCGGCACCTGAGTTGAGAGAGCGCCAGCAGGATTTGTCGAGGTCGGTGGAGCGGCTTCGGGGTGGCACTGCCTTGGCACGAGTGATCACGGCCTCGCAAGCTTGCGGCGCGTCGGGCAGTCTGTGGACCTGCCTGGTAAAGCACGACGTTGGGGCCATGATCTTCGAGGCGTGCTCCTTCTGTGGCGCCAGGTAGCTGATCGCCTTGAGCGCGGCATGGCACTGGTCGGGCCGAGCGGGCGGTGACAGGAGTTGGGCCCCAGGCCGCAGCCGGGAGCCTTGAGTAAGTGGAGACGGGTTTCGACACCGCCTGGGCGGCGGGCTGTGTCAGGTGCGGACGGCGCGGAGCTTGCGGGTGGGCTCCGGGGTGATGCGGTAGGCGAGTTGGGCTCGATCGACGCTCATCTTCAGGATTTCGAGGATGAGGGGCCGGTCCTCGGTGCCGTGGGTGACGCGCAGCGTTTCCAGGGTGATGAATGGGATGAGCGTCTGGTACAGCAACCGCGTACCGATGTCCGCGTCGGCCAAGAGCCGGTCGACTCCGAAGAGGGCTTCATCCTCGTCGAGGTCCAGCTTGGGACCGCTGACGGTGGTCTTGGTTCGGTAGACCTGCGGTTCTTCCACAGCTTGGACAAGCCGTTGGAGGGCCTCGTCGTCCCGCCGTCACTGACCCCCCTCGGAGGGGTGACAGCGATGGCAGGGACGACGTGGCGTAGGTGGTTCGGTGTGTTCCGGTGTCGACCTCGTGCAGACTTCGGCGCGCGGGGGACACGATCGAAGAGTCCGTCAGGAGCGGCCGGATTCGCTTGTGGTGTTGAGAATGCTGACGCCGCGGAAGAGCGCGGACGGGCAGCCGTGCGAGACGGCGGCGACCTGGCCCGGTTGGGCCTTTCCGCAGTTGAAGGCGCCGCCGAGGACGTAGGTGTCGGGGCCGCCGACCGCGGCCATGGAACCCCAGAAGTCGGTGGTGGTGGCCTGGTAGGCGAAGTCCTTCACCTGTCCGTCGAGCTGCCCGTTGCGGATCGCGTAGGCGCGCTGGCCGGTGAACTGGAAGTTGTACCGCTGCATGTCGATCGACCAGGAGCGGTCGCCGACGATGTAGATGCCGCGGTCCACGCCGGCGATCAGCTCCTCGGTGGAGGGGCCGTCGGCGGCGGGCCGCAGCGAGACGTTCGCCATCCGCTGCACCGGGACGTTGCCGGGGGAGTCGGCGAAGGAGCAGCCGTTGGAGCGCTCGAAGCCAGTGAGCCGGGCGATCCTGCGGTCGAGCTGGTAGCCGACCAGGACGCCCTCCTTGACCAGGTCCCAGGACTGGCCGGCCACGCCCTCGTCGTCGTAGCCGACGGTGGCCAGGCCGTGCTCGGCGGTGCGGTCGCCGGTGACGTGCATGACGGGGGAGCCGTAGCGCAGGGTGCCGAGCTGGTCGAAGGTGGCGAAGGAGGTGCCGGCGTACGCCGCCTCGTATCCCAGCGCGCGGTCCAGTTCGGTGGCGTGGCCGATCGACTCGTGGATGGTCAGCCACAGGTTCGAGGGGTCCACCACCAGGTCGTAACTGCCCGCCTGCACCGAGGGGGCGCGCAGCTTCTCGGCGAGCAGTTCGGGGATGCGGGCCAGCTCGCCCTCCCAGTCCCAGCGGCCCTCGCCGCCGGTGTCCGCGAGGTACTCCCAGCCGCGCCCGACCGGCGGGGCGAGGGTGCGCATCGAGTCGAACTCGCCGGTGGCCGGGTCGACCGAGACGGCGGTCAGCTGGGACTGCAGGCGCACCCGCTGCTGCGTGGTCGTGGTGCCGGAGGTGTCGGCATAGAACTTGTTCTCCTGCACGGTGAGCAGCGAGGCGTCGGCGTGCGAGACGCCGTCGGCGGCCAGCAGCCCCGCGCTCCACTCGGCGAGCAGCCCGGTCTTCTCCGTGTCGGGCACGTCGAACGGGTTCACCTCGTACGCCGAGACCCAGGTGCGGTCGGCGTGCACCGGCTCGGGCGCCAGCTCGACCCGCGCACTGCCGTCCCCGCCCGCGGCCGCGATGACCTGCGCCGACAGCTTGGCCATCGCCACCGCCTGGGAGGCGACCTTCGCGGCGGCGTCCATCGTCAGGTCCACGCCGGAGGCGAAGCCCCAGGCGCCGCCGTGCACCACGCGCACCGCGAAGCCCAGGTCGGTGCTGTCGGAACTGCCTGCGGGCCTGGCGTCGCGCAGGCGCCAGGACGCGCTGCGGACCCGCTCCAGCCGGAAGTCGGCATGCTCGGCTCCCAGCGCCCGCGCCCTGGCCAGCGCGGCATCGGCGAGCGCCCGCAGCGGCAACGCCTGGAATGACTGATCGACCTCGTGACGCACGACGAACTTCCCTTCGCTCTTCGTGTCTGGCAGTGAATCATGTCGTGTGTGCCTCGGGTTCGGCCACGGCATTGCCGCGACGCCGGTAGGGTGGCGGATGCCGGTCGCCGCGGGGCCGGGACGACGCGGCCGGAGTCATTGGGGCGCGCGCAAGGGGAGTCGGCCTTCACCATGGATGTTTTCGGGGTCCATCAACAGCTCATCGCCGACTACGACGCTTTCACCAGCTCTCTGGTAGGGGTCAGGGATCCCGATATTCAGCGGCACCTTGAGGAAGAGCGGGCCCGCAAGGCGCGCTGGCCCGATCCGCGGATCTCCCTGAACCCGAACTTCCGCAAAGGGGGTACGGTCGCTCAGCTCACCGAGGAGCTGGTTCTGCAGGCCGAATGTGGTGAGTACTTCCGTCGTAAGGAGCACGAAGACGATCCCGGCGGCCGGACGCTCTCCCTGCACAGCCACCAGCGTCAGGCGCTCGACGCAGCCGCTTCTGGTGACTCTTTCGTCCTGACGACCGGTACCGGGTCAGGCAAAAGCCTCGGCTACATCCTGCCGATCGTGAACGGCGTGCTGAAGGAGCCGAACCCCGACGGGATCTCCGCGATCGTCGTCTATCCGATGAACGCCCTGGCCAACAGCCAGATGCACGAACTGCGGCGCTACCTGGAATGGGGAATTCGGGAAAGTCGGCGCCGGGTGACTTTCGCCCGGTACACCGGTCAGGAGAAAGCGGACCAGAAAAGTGCAGTGCTGCGGTCCAAGCCCGACATCCTGCTGACCAACTACGTCATGCTCGAATACCTCCTCACCCGCCCCGAAGAACGTCATGAGCTCATCGGTGCCGCCCGTGGACTGCGCTACCTTGCCCTCGACGAGCTGCACACCTACCGCGGCCGTCAGGGCGCGGACGTGGCCCTGCTCGTGCGCAGGCTGCGCGACGCATGCGAGTCGCCCGCACTGCAGTGCATCGGCACCTCCGCGACGATGGCCACGGCCCGGACCTTCGGGGAGACCCAGCACGCCGTCTCGGACGTCGCCACACGCATCTTCGGAACCCAGGTGCCCCCGGATCGGGTGATCGGCGAGACCCTCGAACGGGCCACCGACCCTGGCCCTGGACTGCCCCCCGAGGAGCGCCGGCGACGCCTCGGTGGGGCCGTACGCCGCGCCTGCGCGGAGCCGCCGGACCTCTCCGACGATTACCGGACCCTTTCCGCCGATCCGCTGGCCGTGTGGGTCGAGGATGCATTCGGCCTCACTCGCGAGCCTGGTACCGGCCGCTTGGTCCGGCGCGCCCCCATCACCGTCCGGCAGGCAGCGGCCGCGCTCCGTGGTGAGACCGGCATTCCCGAACAGGACTGCGTCTCCGCCATCGAGGCGATCCTCAGGGCAGGCGCCAGCGTGGCCCATCCCGACCATGGCGGACCGCTCTTCGCCTTCCGGCTGCACCAGTTCCTGTCCAAGGGCGACACGGTGTACGTGAGCTTCGACCCGCCCGGCCAGGGACGCCACCTGACCAGTCAGTACCAGGTGAGCGTGCCCAGGGCGCCCGGAAAGCCGCTTATTCCGCTCGCCTTCTGCCGCGACTGCGGCCACGAGTACATGGTCGTCACGCGGGAACGGGGGGCTGGTGGTGACGTCTTCACCGCGCGTCGGGATCCGGACGCACCGGCCGAGGTTGGCGACGGCTACCTCTACGTCAGCCAGGAGCGCCCTTGGCCGGCCGACGCGGAAGAGATCCTCGCTCGGCTGCCCGACAGCTGGGTCGAGATCGGGAAGGAAGGCCGGCAGGTCGTCAAAGCCCGCGCCAATGATCTTCCCCAAGAGGTCAAGGTGGCGGCGGACGGACGTGTCCTGGACGGCAAGGCCACCGACGGATTGCGGGCCTGGTGGGTTCCCGCGCCCTTCCGCTTCTGTCTACGCTGCCGCGTCTCCTACGAGCAGCTGCGGGTCAGCGATTTCGCGAAGCTTGCGACCTTCTCGGCTGAAGGCCGCAGCTCCGCCGTCTCGCTGATCAGCGCCAGCATCGTGCGCTCCCTGCGGGGCGACAAGACCCTCGACGACCGGGCAAGGAAGCTGCTCACCTTCGTCGACAACAGGCAGGACGCCAGCCTCCAAGCCGGGCATTTCAACGACTTCGCCCAGGTCACTCAGGTACGGGGCGCGCTCTACCGGGCCCTTGAGCAGGCCGGGCCCGGTGGACTGCGCCACGAAGTGCTCCCCGAAGCCGTCGCGAACGCCCTGGGCCTGCCGATGGAGGCATTCGCGCGCAATCCGGATGCCCGGCATCTGCAACGCGAACTGGCCCATGCCGCCCTGCGGTCGGTCCTGGCCTACCGGGTCTACGGCGACCTGGAGCGAGGCTGGCGCATCACCATGCCCAATCTGTCCCAGACCGGTCTGCTGCGGTTCGACTACACATCCCTCGACGAGATCGCCGCCGACCAGCAGTGCTGGCAGGACGCACACTGGGCGCTGGCCGACGATGCCGCGCCGCACCGCGCGGAGCTCGCCCGCACCCTGCTGGACGAACTACGCCGCTCCCTGGCGGTGGACGAGCCGCTGCTCACCGTGGACGGTTTCGAGGACCTGGTACGGAGATCCGACGCCCATCTGATCGGCGTGTGGGCCCTTCCGCCGCGAGAGCCCCGCGTGGCCTCACGGGTAGTGTTCGCCGGCCCCGGCCCCAAGGGCGCGCGGTCGCAGGATGAATCCGTGCACCTCAGCGGCCTCGGGGCGTACGGACGCTACCTGCGCCGGCCCGGCCAGTTCGCTTTTCTGCCGAGGCTCGCCGGGAAACGCATGGACGTCACCGACGCGGACGCGGTCATCCGGAGTCTGCTCAAGGTCCTCGAAACAGAGGGACTGGTGCGTGCCGCCCGCGAGGAGCGCGATGGCTCACTCGGCTACCAGGTGAGTACGGCGGCCCTGTGCTGGTTCGCTGGCGAGGGGATCCGCGCCGAACCGGATCCGCTGCGCAAGGTCAGCGATCCCGGCGCCGAACCACGAGTCAACTCCTACTTCCGTGACCTGTACCGAGTCACGGCTTCCGGGCTCAGTGGACTCGTAGCCCGTGAGCACACCGCACAGGTTCCCGCCGACCTGCGGGAGCAGCGAGAGACGGCGTTCCGCACCGGTGAACTCCAGCTCATGTACTGCTCGCCCACCATGGAACTCGGCGTGGACATCGCCACGCTCAACGCGGTCGGCATGCGCAACGTGCCACCGACGCCCGCCAACTACGCGCAGCGGTCGGGGCGGGCCGGCCGCTCCGGGCAGCCGGCGTTGGTCACCACCTACTGTTCGACCGGCAGCGCCCACGACCAGTACTACTTCCGGCGCCCTGAACTCATGGTCGCCGGGAGCGTCACCCCGCCACGGCTCGACCTCGGCAACGAGGAGCTGCTCGGTTCGCACGTTCGCGCCATCTGGCTCGCCGAGACCGGTGTCGCGCTCGGCTCGACGCTGACCGAACTCATCGACGCCGAAGCACCGGCCTCCCGGTCCGGCGATCCCGCCCCCCTGCCGTTGGCCGCCGCGATGCGGGCGGATCTCGACGACGAGGGCGCCCAGCGACGGGCGATCCTCCGCGCTGCCGACGTACTGGCGCCACTTGTCCCGGAGCTGTCCGAACGCACCAACTGGTGGCATGAGAGCTGGATCGAGCAGACCGTGCGCGGCGCCCTCAGCCGCCTCGACCGGGCGTGCGACCGCTGGCGCAGGCTCTACCGCGCCGCTCAGGCCGAGGCGGAGCAGCAGCACCGCATCGTCAACGACCTGTCGGTGGACCGTAAGAAGCGCAGCAGGGCCGCTGCCCGGCGTGCCGAGGCCGAGAACCAGCAGGCGCTGCTGCGCAACGAGGAGAGCGGCGAGGACACATTCAGCGACTTCTACTCCTATCGCTACCTGGCGTCTGAGGGTTTCCTGCCCGGCTACTCCTTTCCCCGTCTTCCGCTGGCCGCCTACATCCCGGGGCAGCGGACCGAGGGCAGGCTCGGCCAGAAGAACGGCAGCTACATCCAGCGGCCTCGGTTCATCGCCATCGGTGAGTTCGGCCCCGGCGCCCTCATCTACCACGAGGGCCACCGCTACGCCGTCGATCGGGTGCAGGTCCCCTACGGGGCCTCTCCGGGCCAGGTCGCGACGAGCGACGTCAAGGTGTGCGACAGCTGTGGGTACTGGCACGACCGCAAGAACGGCGCCGACCTTTGCGACGGCTGCGGGGCTCCGCTGCACCGCGTCCTCAGCAGGCTCATGCACCTGAGCACCGTCTACGCCTCACCCCGTCGACGTATCTCCTCCGACGAGGAGGAGCGGCTGAGGTCCGGCTTCGAACTGCGCACCTTCTACCGCTTCGGCGGCTCCGGCCACCGTCCCGGCGAACTCGGAGCGACCGCTGTGGGCGTCTCCGGACCGGTGGCCCGCGTCACCTACGGCGATGCCGCGGCCGTCCGGGTCGTCAACCTCGGCTACCGCAAGCGCAAGCAGCGCGCGGACAACGGCTTCTGGCTCAACCCGGCCGACGGCAAGTGGTTGGGTACGGGCAAGGCCGAGGCCCTCACGGAAGCGGCGACCGAGGACGAGGGGCTCAGCCCGTTCTCCAGCGCGGACCGTCCTATGCAGGTCATTCCCTATGTCGAGGACCACAAGAACATCGCGGTCCTGCGCCTGTCGGAGCCAGTCGACGAAGCCACCGCGGTAACTGTCCGCTACGCCCTGGAACGTGGCATAGAGGCCCATTACCAACTGGAGGACTCAGAGCTGGGCAGCGAAGACCTGCCCGACGACGAAAGCCGCGCGCGGATGCTCTTTGTCGAGGGTGCCGAGGGTGGAGCCGGCGTGCTCAGGCTCCTCCACGACGACGAGGACGCGCTGGCAGCGGTCGCACAAGCCGCACTGAAGATCATTCACTACGACCTGGAGACGGGTGAGGACAGGGACAGGGCCGACGGAGCCCACGAGCGCTGCGAACTCGGCTGCTACGACTGCCTGCTTTCCTATACCAACCAGCGCTACCACACGCGCATCGACCGCCACGCCGCCGTCGGGGTCCTGATGGCCCTTGCCCGCTCCCGTACCCGTTCGGACCAGCCGCCGGCCACCGATCAGGGGGAAGCCGCGGCCGACCTCGCGGCGCAGGCCGCGGACCCCGTGGGCCGCGCGTTCGTCGAGTGGCTGCGCGACAGCGGGCACCGATTGCCGGACCTCGCCTCGGTCGAAGCAGCTGACACCGGCGTGGTGCCGGACTTCATCTACTATCTGCCGGGTGCGGAGGCGGCAGTTTTCCTGCCGGCTCCGGGGGAGTCCGGGCAGCGGCACGATGAGCGGGCGGCCTACCGCCTGATGAACGCCGGCTGGCTCGTGATCACCCTTGCAGGCGACAGCGAAGAGGACTGGAACGAGACCGTGCGCAGCCATCCGGACGTCTTCGGCACCGGGCGTGACGCCCAATGACCTCTCCTGCCAGCGGTTCCCTCGCCTCGCGCGCCCCCGGCACCCTTGTCTCGGCTCGCGGCCGTGACTGGGTCGTGCTCCCGGGTGGCTCCGAGGACCTGCTGATCGCCCGCCCCTTGGACGGCGACATCGAGTTCACCGCGGCCCTCTTCCCGGACGAAGTGTGCGAACCTGGCTTCGGCCTTCCCGTCCTGGGCCAGGACGAGATCGGCGACCACACCTCCGCGGGCCTGCTCCGTACCGCTCTGCGGATCGCCAGCGCCTCGTCGGCCGGCCCCTTCCGCAGCCTCGCAGGGATCGCCGTCCAGCCCCGCCAGTACCAGCTGGTGCCGCTGATGATGGCACTGCGGATGGACACGGTACGGCTGCTGGTCGCTGACGATGTCGGCATCGGCAAGACCGTCGAAGCGGCTCTGATCGCGAAGGAACTGCTCGAGCAGGGTTCGGCCGCGCGCATGGCGGTGCTGTGTTCCCCGGCACTGGCCGACCAGTGGCAGCGTGAACTGCGCGAGAAGTTCGGTCTGGAAGCGGAACTGGTCCTGCCCTCCACCGCGGACCGGCTGCAGAAGAGCGTCGGCAGTGACGAGCACACCATTTTCGACCACTACCCGTGCACGGTTGTCTCCACTGACTTCATCAAGCAGCGTGACCGCCGCGAGGCATTCCTCCGCACCTGCCCGGAGCTACTCCTCGTCGACGAAGCCCATACCTGTGTGGGCGCCGGTTCGGGGCACCAGCTGCGCTACGACCTGTTGTCGCAGTTGGCCGCCGATCCGCAGCGGCACCTGATCCTGGTCACCGCCACCCCGCACAGCGGAGATCCTGCCGCTTTCGCGAAGCTCACCGGCCTCCTCGCCCCTGAGCTGGGCAGTCTCGACCCGACGGTGCCGGCCCACCGCGACATCCTGGCCCGTCACATGGTGCAGCGGCGCCGTGGCGACATCAGGTCCTTCTTCGGTCAGGACACGCCGTTCCCCCGTGACCGCAAGCTCGGCGACACTCCGTACCGGCTCGACGAGGAGTACGCCCGCTTCGTCGCGGACATCCTGGCCTACTCCCGCGAGCAGGTCCGCCGCCCGGGCGGCGCCCTACGGCAGCGGATGAGTTGGTGGTCGGTCCTGGCGCTGCTGCGCTGCGTGCTGTCCTCCCCGAAGGCTGCGGCGGCGACCCTCGTTGTCAGGGCCGGGATCATGGCCGCCACATCCAAGGAGGAAGCTGACCGGCTCGGCCGCGAGTCCGTCCTGGAACTCACCGATGGTGAGGCCCAGGAGGGCTTGGACACCATCCCAGGCACCCGACTCGACGAGGTCGGCGACACTGCCGAGGACGGCTCCGGCACTGGACGTTCGTCCGTCGGCCACCGCGACGTCCGCCGCCTCAAGGGCTTCGCCGAACGCGCGGAGGCGCTGTGCGGCCCTGAGCACGACGCAAAGCTGCGAGCCCTCACCGACCAGGTGAAGGCCCTCCTCGTCGACGGTTACGACCCGATCGTCTTCTGCCGCTATATCCCCACTGCCGAATACGTGGCCGCACACCTCATCGAGGAGCTTGACCGTTACGCCCATGTGGCCGCGGTCACCGGCAACCTGCACCCGGAAGCCCGCCAGGACGAGATCGACAGGCTCGTCGCCAAGCGGGGACGCCACGTCCTGGTCGCCACCGACTGCCTGTCGGAAGGGGTGAACCTGCAGGAACATTTCGGCGGCGTCGTCCACTACGACCTGTCCTGGAACCCCACCCGCCACGAGCAGCGCGAGGGTCGCGTCGACCGGTTCGGCCAGTCCCGTGACACCGTCCGGGCAGTCACACTCTTCGACACCGACACCGGCATCGACGGTCTGGTCCTGGAAGTCCTCATCCGCAAGTACCGGGACATCGCCGACCAGACCGGCGTGGTCGTGCCACTCCCCAGGGCCGGCGAGGACGTGCTGCAAGCGCTCGCCAGCAGCGTGCTCCTGCGCGGCCGCGACACCGCTGTGCCTCAGCAGCTTTCCCTCGACCTGGACCTCGGCGGCGACGCGGCCATCGGCAGCGCGCGGGACAAGCTCCACAAGCAGTGGGAGAGCGCCGCCGAACGGGAGTCTCGAGTCGTCACCAAGTTCGCCCAGTCCGGCATGCGCCCCGAGGAAGTCGAGCGGGAACTGGCCGAACTTCGCCAGGCGCTCGGCGATCCCGGCGACGTGGCCGCCTTCGCCCGGGAAGCAGTCCGCGCCCTCGGCTCGTCCGTGCGCCCCGACACACGCAGCGGTGGCTTCACCTCGCCTGCCGAACCCCTGCCCAAGGGTCTGCAGCACGCCTTGGGCGTCTTCGAGGACGATGAGCAGGCCGCCGTCCCCGGGGCAGGCCAGCGCTCGGCCCGCACGGTGAAGTCCAAGACCCGCAAGGCCGCGGCACCCCGGCAGCTCGTCTTCCGCGCCGACCTGCCGGTGGCCGCCGGCGAACACGCCCTATCCCGCACCGACCCCGCAGTGCGCGCCATCGCCCGGCATATCCTTGACACCACTCTCGACCCCACCGTGCCTGAACGCGACCGCCCCGCGCACCGCCTCGGAGTCGTCAGCACCAGGGCGGTGACCGCGCGCACAGTGCTGCTCCTGGCCCGCTACCGGATGCAGCTCAGCATCCCTGGCCGGGCCGGCAGGCCGTCTCTCGACCTGGTCGCCGAAGACGCCCGTTTCCTGGCCTGGCGCACCGATCCCACAGACGGCACGCGCAGCCGGCTCACCGACGAGCAGATCGCCGACGTGCTCGGCGCCGACTCCGACCGCAACACCCTGCCCGCGCTGCGCACCCAGCAAGTAGCGCTCGCCCTCAGCGAGTTCCCGGACTTGGACGGCGAGATCCGGGCTTACGGAAACGAATTGGCCGACCGGCTCGCCGCGGCCCATCAGCGCGTCCGGCAGCACGCCGGGGAGCGCGGGCGGTCCGCCGGCGCAGCGGCCGCGCGCCGTATCACCGTCACCCCCGCCGGGCCGCCCGATCGCCCGGACCGTCCTGATCTTCCCGACGTGCTCGGCCTGTACGTTTATCTCCCAGTCCGCGGAGCCGCACAGTGACCGCCCTGACCCCCGAGGGCCTCCCGGCCGGCGCCGCCGTACGGATCGAAGGCGGCCTGCTCTCCGCGGCACTGATCGGTGCCATCCGCAAGGGCGACCGCGAACTCCCGGCGATCGCCCCCGCTGCCTACGGCCTGCCCCGAGGTGAGCGCCTCACCGACGCCGCCAGCCGCAGGTGGAACTACCTCAAGGTCGTCCACGCGAACTTCCGGGAGCAGCTCGCAGCCCATCCCGAGAACACGTCCACTGCCCGGCTCACCCGCGAACAGTGGCTCTTCGTTCTGCTCGACCAGCTCGGCTACGGCCAGCGCCTGCCCGCCGCTCCCCGCGGCGGGATCGCCGTGCCCGGACGTCAGCAGCCCTACCGTGTGAGCCACGAGTGGCAGCCGCACCTGCCCGTCCACCTCCTTGCCTGGGACACCCCACTGGACCGGGCCACAGGAAAGGACCGGGCCCCCCAGTCGCTGGTTCAGGAGCTGCTGAACGTGTCCAGCGGGCGCCTGTGGGGTCTGCTCTCCAACGGCCGGGTGCTCAGGGTCCTGCGCGACTCCACGGCCATCACCGGCTCCTCCTACGTGGAGTTCGACCTCGACGGCATCTTCGAACGGGACCTGTTCCCGGATTTCCTGCTGCTTTTCACGATGCTGCACGCCTCCCGCTTCACGCTCGCCCCCAAGCCGGACAGGCGCCGCAGGTCGGCCGACACGCAGGCGCCGACAGGTGACAACGCCGCGGAAGACGCAGCCGAGGACGACGAGGCGGAAGACGTCGCGCCCGACCTCGGCCCCGCCGATTGTCCGCTCGAATGGTGGCGGCAGCACGGCATCGAGACCGGCACCCGCGCCCGGGACCGCCTACGGGACCAGGTCAAGGAAGCCCTCAGGATCCTGGGCACCGGCTTCCTCACCGCGAATCCGGCCCTGCGCGAGGCCCTGGCCCGACACGGCAAACCCGCGCTGGACGACCTCCACCACGAACTGTTGCGCCTCGCCTACCAGCTGATCTTCCTCTTCGTCGCGGAGGACCGCGGCGCTCTGCTCGACCCGGACGCGCCAAAGAAAGCCCGCGATCTCTACACCACGTACTTCTCCACCGCCCGCCTGCGCCGGATCGCCGCCCGCAGGAAGGGCGACAGGAACACAGACCTGTGGACCGCCCTCGTCCGAGTCCTGGACGCCCTAGGCCAGGACGGCGGTGTTCCCGCCCTCGCCCTCCCGGGCCTCGGCGGCCTGTACTTCCGCGCCACGGCCGACGACCCCGGCACGGCCGTTGTCCGACTCGGCGACCCGGAGCCGCTCCGCGCTTCCCTGCTCTGCAACGAGCACCTGCTGGACGCCGTCAACCTGCTCTCCCGGGTCCGCGACGACCAGGGTCGCGCCACCCGCGTCGACTACCGGCACCTCGGCGCCGACGAACTCGGCAGCGTCTACGAGTCCCTGCTCGAACTCGTCCCCCGGCACAACGCCGACGGCGGCTTCTGGCTTCAGGAGCGCGTGGCGGGCAACAAGCGAAAGACCACTGGCTCCTACTACACCCCAGGCGTCCTCGTCGAGAAGCTCCTCGACAACGCCCTTGACCCGGTCATCGCCCGCCACGCCTCCTCGAAGGTCCCCGACGATCTTCTGAAGATCCGTGTCGTCGACCCCTCCTGCGGCTCCGGCCACATGATCGTCGCGGCTGCCCGCCGAATCGCGCTGAAGTACGCGGTCATGTACACCGGCGACGACGAGCCGTCACCGGACGCGATCCGGGCCGCCATGGCCAAGGTCGTTCGCGCTTGCGTCCACGGCGTCGATATCAACCCGCTCGCCGCCGAGATCGCCAAGGTCTCGCTGTGGCTCGAGTCGCTGCGCCCCGGCGAGCCGTTGGCCTTCCTCGACGACCGCATCAAGGTCGGCAATGCCCTGCTGGGCACCACCCCGACGCTGCTGGAGGGCGGCCTGCCGGACGGCGCCTTCAAGAAGCTCGCGGGCGACGACCCTGAGGTCCTGCGGCGGGCCAAAGCCGACAACAAGAAGGAGCGTCCTGACGCGAAGAAGGGCTCCCAGCACGTCCTGACCGAGCCGCTGGTTCTCACCAGCACCGCGGGGCTGCGCGTCAAGGCGGAGAAGCTGGCCCGCCTGCCCGGCATTTCCCTCGCCGACATCCGCGAACAGGCCCGCCAGAACCGGGAGTTCGAGCGCGACTCGGAACTTCAGGGCCTCAAGCGGGTCGCCGACGCATGGTGCGCCGCCTTCCTCTGGCGCAAGCATGAGGAGGCGCCGCCGCCGATCACCAGCGGCACCCTGCACGACCTCCAGGAGGGGGTACGGCTGGACCCGGAAGCGGCCGAGGAGTTGAGGGAGATCGCCTCCCGCAATGGCTTCTTCCATTGGCACCTGGAATTTCCCCGCATCTTCCGGGTCGAGGACCGCGATGCCGCTGACACCAACCCGGTCACCGGATGGCAGGGCGGCTTCGACGCGGTGCTCGGCAACCCGCCGTGGGAGCGGGTGAAGATCCAGGAGAAGGAGTGGTTCACGGCGGCCGGCGACGACGCCATCGCTGACGCCGACAACGCCAGCGTGCGCAAACGGCTGATCGCAGCGCTTCTGGCGAGCACGGACGAGCACGGCAACGCGGTCGAGGGTGACCGCGAACTGCACCGTGAGTTCCAGACAGCGCTCCGCGAGGCTGCCGGGACCACAAACATGCTGCGGGATTCGGGGATCTTCCCGATGACGGGAACCGGTGACGTCAACACCTACGCGGTCTTCGCCGAGAAGGCGCGGCATTTGCTTGCTCCGGAGGGGATGTCGGGGCTGGTGTTGCCGACGGGCATTGCGACGGATAAGACGACGTCGGCCTTCTTTGCGGATGTGGTGAAGAAGCGACACTTGGTGACGGTGCTGGATTTCGAGAACGAGGAGAAGCTGTTCGCGGACGTGCACCACGCATACCGCTTCTGTCTTTTTACGGTCGGAGGCTCGGCTTTGTCGTTCGAGCGCGCGCGCCTGGCTTTCCAGGCGCGCCGACCCGAGGAATTGGACGGGCGGGAGTTCATGCTGGACGCGGAGGGATTCCGGCGGATCAACCCCAACACTTTGACGGCACCGATTTGTGAAGGAAATGATCAACTGCGGGTGTTGGAGAATATCCACGCAGTTCCGGTTCTGTGGGATCGGTCTGGCGGCGGAGCTGGCGCAAACCCATGGGGATTGAGACTCGTTCGCATGTTTCATATGGCGGATGACTCCAGTCTCTTCGAGACCGCAGATGAGTTGGCTAGCAGCGGCTGGGAGCTTCGCGGGAACGTGCATGTAAAAGGTGACGTGCGGGCGTTGCCATTGTATGAGGGCAAGCTCGTCCATCAATACGACGCGCGCTTCAGTACCTATGAAGGCGCGACTGAGGCGGAGTTGAAGAGAAACACGCTTCCCCGCCTCGCGCTTTCGCAGCATAGGGATCCAACGTGTGTGCCGCTGCCTCGATACTGGGTTGATGAACGTTACCTGGAGAAATGGATGCAAGGCGAGCCAGGGGAGGCGCGAACGAAGTGGCCCCACGACTGGGTGATCGGTTGGCGTGACATCTGCCGGGCCGCCGATGTGCGCACGGTGATTGCCTCTTTGCTGCCACGCACGCCGCTCGGTAACACCGAGCCGATGTTGCTCCCGAAGGACACATCGATCCCATTGTTTGGACTTCTAGCGAACCTCTCCTGCTTTGTGTTGGATTTCTCCGCCCGTCAGAAGATCTCCGGCGCCCATCTGACATACGCCTATCTCGAACAGCTCCCCGTCCTCGCCCCCGACGCCTACGACGTCCCCGTCGCCTGGCTCGGCGACCGCCCACCCTCCGCCTGGATTCGCGACCGCGTCCTGGAGCTGACCTACACCTCGTACGAGATGGGTCCCTGGGCGCAGTACCTCGGCGACGACGGAGCCCCCTTCGTGTGGGACGAAGATCGCCGGTTCGTAATGCGGGCCGAGTTGGATGCCGCGTACTTTCACCTCTACGGGATCGCGCGGGAGGATCTGCCGCTCATCCTCGACAGCTTCCGGGCGTTCAAGAACAAGACGCCGGAGCTCTTCCACGCCACCACTGCAGAGATCACCCGGGTGTACGACGCGATGGCCAAGGGTGCCTACTCGACGGAGCTGACGCCGCCGCCTGCGCAGGGCCCCCGTCACCCGCCCGGCACGAGCCCGCTCACGCGGCCGGACCGCCCCGAGCCCGCACCGCCGGCCCCGGACGAGTCGGCTGAGGTGGCGTCCGGCGAGCCCACCTCGGCCGACGCCCTGTTCGGCGTCCGCGAGATCGGGCAGGATGAGCAGCTCGGCTTCTGGGGCTGACCCGCGACGAGGGCCGCCTGCCCATGGGGAGGCGGCCGTGTCCGTGTTGCCCGCCAAGGTCAGAGCCCTCCGGCTGTCTCTCTGGCGGAAGGGGAAGACCGCCCACTCGGCGGCGACCTGCGCAGAGCCCCTACTTCGCGCCCGCACGGCCTTGAGTGCGAGGCATCCCCGGGGCGAGGCGTACTGTCGAAGGGTTTGGATTCCTGCCAGACTGATCGTCAGTTTGCTTCAGGGCGCGACGTGGAGGCCAGTACGGCATGTCGTCCATCTCATCGCTGTGGTCCACGTTGGAAGAGCAGTTGCTTCCGGTCTTCGCTGACTACAGGTCGCGGCTGGCGGACCTGCCCGTCGAGGTCAAAGCCGACCGCACGCTCCTCACCGAGGCCGACGTCGCGGTGCAGGAGTTGGTCCTGGCGGCCATCCGCGAGTTCGACGGGCCCGATGCGGTCGTGATCGCCGAGGAAGACGAGCGCGCCGAGACTCGCGAGGAGGTGGTCGCTTCGGGGGGACGGCTGTGGGTGGTGGATCCCATCGACGGCACCGCGGAATTCGTTCGAGGCGAGAGCGTGGAATTCTGCTCGGTCGTCTGCCTCTTGGAGGACTGGAAGCCCAGCGCCGCCTTCGTCCTGGCCCCCGAACTGGGAAGCGGGCGCGCTCCCATGACGGTCTCCGCTGACGCCCGAACGCACCAGTTGCGACTCGACGGCCGGGCAGTCTCGCCCACGAGCCAGGACGAGATCAGCAGGCACCTGTCGGCCACCCGCAGCAGGGGCGAGGATCGTCCTGCGTTCGACGCGGCAGCGGTCGAGGCCGGTTTCACGGTGAAGACGCGGACCACCTCACAGAGCCTCGACATGCTGCGCACGGCCCTGGACGTCAGCAACCTCACAGCACCCGCGCTGCCGCCCTTCGACTTGTTCTGGCGAAGAGGGCAGAAGCTGTGGGACGGCGCGGCCGGCCTGTGCCTGGCGGCGGCCGCCGGGCTGCGCAGTTGCGGCGAGGACGGCGAGCCGCTGACGTTGAAGCCCGACTTCCTCTCGGCTCCCACTCCCACGTTCGCCGCCAATGTGACCGGGCGGCCCGAGACCGTCGCCTGGTTCCTGGAAACGGCCTGCGTATGAGGTCGCAGCAGGCGAACACCGACGTCCTTGTCGACGTGACGTCGCTCATCAGCGCCGAGGAGTTCTTACTCTCGCAGAATCGGCGGGGAACACCCGAGGACCCCTTCGCCCGCCAGTGCTTCGTGGAGGTCGTCCAGTCACTGATCTTCATGTCGCGGGTCTACGTCGCTCACCCCGTCCTGCACACCCCGAGTCCGCAGGACTTCGGTGGCCGCCCTCACCTGCTCCGCGTGCTGATCGATTCAGGTCTGCTGCGGCCGTTACGCCTCGATCCCGCTCAGCAGCACGCCGCGGCTGATCTGGAAGCCTCCGCTGTCCACGACTTGCAGACCGTGCACGGCCTCACCAGTATGGCCCGCTTCGTCGAGCAGGCCTTCGTATGCGACACCGCAAGCGCGGGCGGTCAGCCGGCCCTGTCGTCGCGGATACGTGACTGGAGCGCCTTTCAGGAGCAGCAGGTCCGCCGCGTCGCAGGTCACCACGGCGAGCGGATAGCGACGAGTGACGGCGTGGAGGAGGACGCCTTCGGTGAGTGGGCGCGAGCTGCGGCGGTCCTGCTGGGCGAGGCTCTCAAGGAGATCGCTGCGCCTACCCAGGGCAATTACCTCATGGCCACTCTCGCCCGCGGCATGAAGTACCGGGCCAGGGGCGAGGCGGCGGCTGTTCCCTACCAGTCCCACCCGATGCGCCGGGACTTCTCCCTGACCTTCGACATGACCCGCCAGGGAGCGGACGAGGCCCGGGTCCTGGACCTCATCCGGTCGGTGCGCGGCATCCACACCACCCTCAGTGAGGCCGCCGGCCAGGACGACGCCCACCGGCTCCAACTACTGCAACTCGAATTGCCGCTGCTGGGCGGACGCCTGTGGACAGCGGACGAGATAGGCAACCTCGGCGACCAGGACTGGACCAAGCTGGTGGTCTCCCGTATCCGCCAGTACCGCGACCGCGCCGCCGATCTTCGTGCCGCGGTCGAGCGCTGCGTCACCGACGAGGACTACGTGCGCCTGGCCAGAGACATCGATGGTGTCAAGCGCCAGCTCCTCGAGCGCCTCGGATTGCGCCGGGTGGAGCTGTCCGCGACGGAACGTGAACTGGTCGGTACGGTGGCCTCGGTGGCAGGCGCCGCCCCCGGCGTGCCGAAGGTCAGTGGACTGTGGTTCGGCGCGCGCACGCTCGGCAAGCAGTTCGCCTTCACCGGCGCGCAACCCTTCCAGCGCTTTCTCTACCGTGAATTCGTCGACGCGTGGAAGCGCTCAGGCCGCTGAGGAAGCGCGCTGCGGCGCGGCTGGAGGCCCGCGCGGCGGCGCCCGGGATCGCCGAGCTGCCGGAAGAGGGTCGCCGCGAGGTGCTCGGGTGAGCGGGTGGACCGGGAGTACCTGCCAACGCCGAAGGCGTCGTCGGGGGACTGGACACGGAGATCGTCATCCACGTCGAGCAGCTCCCCGTCGCGCCACGGATGTTGGTGGTCAGGGCGCGGGTGTCGTATCCCGGCGATATCCTCGCGGGCACGTGGGGGCAGTCTCGTGCCGGAGCGCCGGAGGGTGGCGGCTGCCCGCCGCCGCCCCGGCTGCCGGAAGGAAACCGTGCCGACTCCGTTCCAGGTCAGTGCCCGTGCCGTACAGCTCGCGGCCTTCGTCCTCTCCGCGAGCCAGCCCGACGGGCTGCCGTGGCGCAAACTCTGGCCGCGCCTGCTGGAGTTGGATCCGGCGCTGGAGTACGACTGGCGTGAGGCCGCACCCGACGCGACGAGTGGGCTGGACACCAACCTCAGCCACAACGGCACAACCCTCGTCAAGGCGGGATGGTTGCGCCGAACCGGTCGGGTCTGGCGGCTGACCGGACTCGGGGCGCAAGCTCTCACGGATTATCCCGATTCGGAGGACTTCTTCCGCGAGGCGGTGGCTCGCTATCTCGCCTGGCGCAGGGACCGGCCCGGTTTCGACGCGGCAGCCGGGTTGCTCTCTGAGCTGCCCGACGGTCGCTGGGTGCGCATCGGTGAACTGGCGGCGGAGTTCGAACTCGATGCCGACGCCCTGGCCGCCTGCTTCCAGGGAACCCGGCCCAACGGCTGGCATCTGGCGCTCGGGTACGAAGGTGACGTGTGGCCCGAACTCCGACTCCAGGCCGAGGAGTTGGCTGAGTGGAAGGGGCTGCTGGTACGGGACGACCTCTTTGACCAGGAACGATCCGGTGGCGACGCCGTCCGCGTGAAGCCCGAGGCGCGGCTGGCCGCGGAAGAGATCACCGCCCTGGTGCTGGGGGAGTCCTCCGAGGTGGGGACGGTCCCCGAGCAGCCCCGCAGAGTGTGGATCGTGCGTGGCACGGACGAGGCGGGGGTCAACCTGATCCGCACCCTGTGGCGGGAGGCGGGCGTGGTGACGCTGCCCGCGGAGCGGCTGCCGGTACTTGGTGAAGGGGCCGGCCGCGAGCGGGTCCGTACCGTCATCGACCAGGCGTACTCCAGCGCGCCTCCGGCCCGCCGGGAGCGGCTCACCGGGGAACTGCACACGTTCCTGTCCCGCATCAGCGAGCGCGACATCGTGGTGTGCACGGACGGTTCGCTGACGTATCTCGGAGAGGTTCGAGGACAGGCCCGTTTCGGCACGCCCGAGAGCGGCCGGGCCGTCGTCCAGCGCGCGGTGGTCTGGCGCAATCTGGATGCGCCTCTGGACTTCTTCAAGGACCTGCCAGCAGGTATGTCGGGCCGGCTCGCGGACGCCGACGCACGACTGGTGGAGGCGAGCGAGTACGCGGGAGATCTGGAGGCACTCCTGGGGAAAGAGCCCGAGCAGGCGCCCTCTGCTCCGGCCGTAGCACCTGAACTGCCCGACGCGACGCCCGTACTGGCCGCGGAGCTCACCATCCGTGACGAGGACACGGCGGGCGCGGAGTGGCTCCAGGAGTGCGTCGAACTGCTCCGGGAGAAGCGGCAGCTGATCTTTCACGGGCCGCCCGGCACGGGAAAGACGCATACTGCCCTCGCGCTGGCGCGACACCTGACCGGCGGCAGTCCGACCAACACCCGGCTGGTCCAGTTCCACCCCGCTTACTCCTACGAGGACTTCTTCGAGGGATTCCGGCCGCGTGCCGTCGACGCCGGACCCGCTTCGGGCGGGCTGGGGCAGAAGGAGGCGGCGCCTGCCGCCGCGACGGCGTCTTCGGGCATCGTCTTCGACCTCGTCAAAGGTCCGTTGCGCAGACTCGCCGATTCCGCCGACGAACGGCCGGCCGAGATCTTCGTCCTGGTCATCGACGAGATCAACCGGGGGAACATCGCCAAGGTCTTCGGCGAGCTGTACTTCCTCCTCGAATACCGCCACCAGTTCGTCCACCTGCTCTACGGCTCCGACGAGGGCCGCGGATTCCGGCTGCCGCCCAACCTCTACCTCATCGGCACGATGAACACGGTCGATCGCAGTGTGGCGCTCATGGACGCCGCCATGCGCCGCCGGTTCTCGTTCGTGGAGCTGCACCCGGACACCCTTCCCACCTCCGGTGTGCTCACCTCCTGGCTGGCGGCCAACGGGTTCCCGGACGACACCGCCCGGCTCCTCGACGAGCTCAACCATCGCATCGGCGAAGGCCCCGACCGGGACCGCGAGTTCCGCGTGGGGCCCTCCTACTTCATGCGTCCGACCGTGCACAGCTCACCGAAGGCACTTGCGCGGCTCTGGCGCGCGGAGATACTGCCGCTGCTGACCGAGTACCACTGGGGGGACGGCACTGACGTCCCCGGCACCTACGGACTCGAGGTCCTCCGCGGCCACCTGGGCCTCGGCGACGGCACGGACGCCGGCGCCGCGTCGTGATCGGCGGTCTCCCGGTCCGGTTGAAGGAGGGTGGCGGCTGGACGCAGTGGAAGCTCACCCACGAACAGGCGCGGACGATCGGTGAGTCCGAGCTCGTCGACGTGGCCCCGGGGCCCGCTGACGTCTGGAAGCTCAGGGCGCGCAGTGCTAAGGGAGTGGTCGGGGCGGTGCGGCTGGGGCGCGGGCCGGGGACCGTGCAGCTGTCCATCATCCCCAAGATCCCCGTCGACCGGCTCCTCTACCTGCTCGGGTACGCGTCCGGCGAGGTGAAGTGGTTCGACGAACCCGTCAGCGCCGCGGTACGCCCGGACCTGCTGCCGGCCGTCGCCGGCACCTTCGCCAGATCAGCAGGTCGGGCTCTGCGCCCGGGCGTCCTGCTTGGCTACCGGGATGTCGAGGACACCCTGCCGCTGCTGCGCGGACGGCTTCGGGCGGCCGCCCAGTTGCGCCGAAGGCCCGGTCTGGCCCTTCCGCTGGAGGTCTCTTACGACGACCACACCGTCGACATTGCAGAGAACCAGATCCTGCTGGGCGCGATACGCAGCCTTTTGCGGACTCCAGGGGTCACGCCGGCCTCCCGAGCGGCCCTGCGCGGCCTGGAGGCCGGCTTGGACGGCGTCACGGCGCCCGTACCCGGCGCGCCTCTTCCGCGGTGGACAGCCACTCGCCTCAATCGGCGTTACCAGCAGGCCCTCGGCCTGGCAGCCCTCGTCCTGAGTGGCGGCTCCTACGAGCTGGAGGACGGCCGCAATGTGAGTGTCGACGGTTTGCTTGTGACCATGTGGCGCGTCTATGAGAGCTTTCTCGGCCAGGCGCTCGGCGAAGCGTTGCGGCAGCGTATCGGCGGTCGGGCGGAGACCCAGGACCTCGCTCACTACCTGGACCTGGGACGGCAGCATCGGCTGAAGCCAGACCTCGTCCACTACCTGTCGAGCCCGGTTGTCGTCGCCGACGCGAAGTACAAACCGGAGCGCGATCGCGGTGATCTCTACCAGATGCTCGCATACTGCCTGCGCCTGGGCCTGTCCGAAGGCCACCTTGTTTACGTGAGCGGTAGCGAGGACATCGTCCACATTCCAGTGGGACGGGAAACGGTGAGTGTGCACCGGCATGTGCTGGATCTCACCCTCCCTTACGAGGACCTGCGCCTCCGGATCGCCGAACTCGCCGACCGGCTCCTGCGGGTACGCCCTGCCGGATGCGCCACGGGTTGACTTCGGTCGTCGTCATGCCCGCCCGTGGGGGCGAGCGGCTGCGCGTCGCTCCGCGGCCCCGACGGGCAATACCGCAGGCCCTCTTGAGCTTGGTCCAGACCAATCCGTATGCTCATGACAACCGCCCTCTCCTGTCCGCAGAGCACGACGCACGCACGACAAGGAGCCCCCCACATGTCAGCACGTCGCAAGGCCGCCGCGGTCGGCGCGGCCGGCGCCGTCGCACTCGCGATCGGCGCCCTCACCCCTGGTCAGGCCAGCGCCCACGGCGCGCTCAACACGCCGGTCAGCCGGGTCTTCGCCTGCTACGCGGAAGGCCCGGAACACCCGGTGTCGCAGGTGTGCAAGGACCTCGTGGCCGACAGCGGCACCCAGCCGCTGTACGACTGGAACGAGGTCAACATCGCCGACGCCAACGGGCAGAGCCGGCAGATCATCCCCGACGGCCACCTCTGCTCGGCCAACCGCGACAAGTACCGCGCGCTGGACTGGGCCAGGACCGACTGGCCCGCGACCCCGGTGACCGCCGGGCAGACCAGCGTCCAGTTCAAGGTCACCGCGCCGCACCGCGGCGTGATGACCCTCTACATCACCAAGCAGGGCTACAACCCGACCACGCCGCTGAAGTGGTCCGACCTGGACACCACGCCCATCGCCACTTACACCACCGCCGCCAGCTCGCCCGGCGCCTACACCTTCAACGCGACGCTGCCCGCCAGGACCGGCCGGCAGCTGATCTACCAGGTCTGGCAGCGCAGCGACAGCCCCGAGGCGTTCTACGGCTGCGCCGACGTCGTCTACGGCCAGACCGCCCAGGCCGCCAGGGCCGCCACCGCCGACATCGCCAAGGCGCCGACCGACGCGCAGATCGAGGCCGGCGCCGCCAGGTCCACCGTCAGCCACCACGGCCACGGCGGCACCGAGCCGATCGCCGCGACCCCGGTGGCCGCCAGCCGCCCGGCCGGCACCCTGACCGAAGCGCTGTCCGGCAGCGCGGTGCTCGCCTCCGGAGCCGTCGGACTGCTGTTCTGGAGCCGGCGCCGGGCCGCCGTACGCGCCAGGAGCTGACCGCCGCGGGCGCCCCCCGCCACGACAGCAGGGCAGGTGGGCCCGGGTGGGTCCCTGTAGGAAACCGACAGGGACCCACCGGGCAGCCTGTCGATGCCGATTCCCCGGAAAGGCGTCGGGACCGATAGCTTTTCGTAGGTCCAGACGTCTAAGGGGAAGGGTGATCCGTTGAGCCGCTCGGTTCTCGTCACCGGAGGAAACCGGGGCATCGGCCTCGCCATCGCCCGGGTGTTCGCCGACGCAGGCGACAAGGTCGCCGTCACCTACCGTTCCGGTGAGCCCCCCGCCGAGCTGGCCGCGCTCGGCGTGCTCGCCGTGCGGTGCGACATCACCGACGCCGAACAGGTGGAGCAGGCGTACAAGGAGATCGAGGCGGCGCACGGCGTCGTCGAGGTGCTGGTCGCCAATGCCGGCATCACCCGCGACCAGCTGCTGATGCGCATGTCCGAGGAGGACTTCACCTCCGTCCTCGACACCAACCTCACCGGCACCTACCGGGTCGTCAAGCGCGCCAACCGCGGCATGCTGCGCGCCAAGAAGGGCCGCGTGGTGCTGATCTCCTCCGTCGTGGGGCTGCTCGGCTCCGCGGGGCAGGCCAACTACGCGGCGTCCAAGGCGGGCCTGATCGGCTTCGCCCGCTCCCTCGCGCGCGAACTGGGCTCCCGCAACATCACCTTCAACGTCGTCGCGCCCGGGTTCGTGGACACCGACATGACGCGCGCGCTCAGCGAAGAGCAGCGCGCCGGCATCGTCGCGCAGGTGCCGCTCGGCCGTTACGCCAGGACCGAGGAGATCGCCGCGGCGGTGCGCTTCCTCGCCTCCGACGACGCCTCGTACATCACTGGAGCCGTCATCCCGGTTGACGGCGGATTGGGCATGGGTCACTGATCACCATGAGCGGAATCCTCGACGGCAAGCGCGTCCTCATCACGGGCGTGCTGATGGAGTCCTCGATCGCCTTCCACACCGCCAGGCTGGCGCAGGAACAGGGCGCCGAGATCATCCTGACCGCCTTCCCCCGGCCCACCCTGACCGAGCGCATCGCCAGGAAGCTGCCGAAGCCGGTCAAGGTGATCGAGCTGGACGTCACCAACACCGAGCACCTGGCCGGCGTGCAGCAGATCGTCCGCGACGAGCTGGGCGGCCTCGACGGCGTCGTGCACTCCATCGGCTTCGCCCCGCAGGACGCACTCGGCGGCAACTTCCTGAACACGCCGTTCGAGTCCGTCGCCACCGCGATGCACGTCTCGGCGTACTCCCTGAAGTCGCTGACCATGGCGTGCCTGCCGCTGATGGACAACGGCGGCGCGGTCGTCGGCCTCACCTTCGACGCGCAGTTCGCCTGGCCGCAGTACGACTGGATGGGCCCGGCGAAGGCCGCGCTGGAGGCCACCTCCCGCTACCTGGCGCGCGACCTGGGCAAGCAGAACGTGCGCTGCAACCTCGTCTCGGCCGGCCCGATCGGCTCCATGGCCGCGAAGTCCATCCCCGGCTTCACCGAGCTGGCCGACGTCTGGAACCACCGCTCCCCGCTGGAGTGGGACATGTCCGACCCCGAGCCGGCCGGCCGCGGCGTCGTCGCCCTGCTCTCCGACTGGTTCCCCAAGACCACCGGCGAGATCGTGCACGTCGACGGCGGCGTGCACGCGATCGGCGCGTAGCGCCTCCCCCGCGGGGCCGCGCCGGGTCTCCGGCCGGCCCCGCGCGGCCGTCAGCGGTCCGTCACGCGCGAGAAGCGGCAGTAGAAGGCGTGCTCGCGGGCCTCGGCGGCGGCGCGGTCGGGTTCCGCGGCGCGGATCGCCGCGACCAGCCGGGCGTGGTCGAGATGGTCCTCCGCGCGCAGTTCGGTGCCGACGTCGGCCCGCAGGTAGTCGCGCAGCACATGGCCGAGGTCGGCGTAGAGCGCGGTGAGCACGTCGTTGTGCGAGGCGGCCACGACCGCCAGGTGCAAGGTCGCGTCGGCCTCCACGAAGGACTCCGCGTCGCCGGAGTCCCACGCCCGCTCCCGGCGCTCCAGCAGCGCGTCGAGCTGCCGCAGGTCCGCGTCGGTACGGCGCTCGGCGGCGAGCGAGGCGGCGGTCGCCTCCAGCGCGCCGCGCAGCTCCGCGACGTGCAGCGGCTCGGCGTCCGCGAAGCGCCGCTGCATCACCACGGCCAGTTCGCTGGTGGCCACCACATAGGTGCCCGAGCCCTGCCGGATGTCCAGCAGGCCGTTGTGCGCCAGCGCCCGCACCGCCTCGCGGACGGTGTTGCGCGCCACGCCCAGCTGCTCGACCAGCTCCGGCTCGGTGGGGATGCGGCTGCCCACCGGCCAGGATCCTGAGGTGATCTCCGCCCGCAGCCGGGCGATCACCCGGTCGGCCAGGGCGGCGGGGCGGGGCATGGGTCCGAGATTCATCCCATCATTCTATGATGGTGTGATGCGCGACGACGAATCCCTCACCCTCGACCCCGCCACCGGGCCCGCCCGCACCCCCGGCGCAGCCCCTGTGACCAGCGCCGACACCGCCGGCGCGAGGATCTCCCCGGCGCGTCCCGCGCCCTGGGTGGGCCGGCTCGTGATCGTCGCGCTCGTCCTCGCCGCGGTGAACCTGCGGCCGGCCATCACCAGCCTCGGCGCACTGCTCAATGAGGTGCGCGGCGGCCTCGGGATGAGCGGCGCCACCGCCGGGCTGCTCACCTCGGTGCCCGCGGCGTGCTTCGCGCTCTTCGGATTCGCCGCGCCGCGCCTGGCCCGCCGCCACGGCCCCGGCGCCGTGGTCTGCGCCGGCATGGTGCTGCTCACCGCGGGGCTCGCGGTGCGGCCCTTCGCCGGCGGCACCGCGGTCTTCCTGGCCGCCAGCGCCCTGGCCCTGGCCGGCATCGCGGTGTCCAACGTGCTCATGCCGGTCATCGTCAAGCGCTACTTCCCCGACCGGGTCGGGACCGTGACCGGCGTCTACTCGATGGCCCTGTCGCTCGGCACGGCGGTGGCCGCAGCCGTCACGGTCCCGCTCACCGACGCCATGGGCGGCAGCTGGCGGCTCGGCCTCGGCGTGTGGGCGGCGCTCGCCGCCGTCGCCGTAGCGCCCTGGACCCTGCTGGTCCGCGACCGCTCGCGGACCGCCGGCGCCCCGCTCACCCGTCCGGCCGCCACCCGCCGCCGGCGGGGCGCTGCTGCCGCCGGGCCGGCCGCCCGCTCGGCCGCGGGGCAGGCAGCGGGTCCGGCAGCGAATCAGGGCGCGGGTCCGGGCGTCGCCGCGGGCGAGCACGGGCGGATCGTCCGCAGCCGCACCGCCTGGATGCTGGCCTGCTTCTTCGGCCTCCAGGGCACCGCCGCCTACGTGACGATGGGCTGGATGCCGCAGATCTTCCGCGACGCCGGGCTCTCCGCGGACCGGGCGGGAGTGCTGCTCGCCGTCACCATGGTGATGGGCGTGCCGGTGTCGTTCCTGCTGCCGCCGCTCGCCGCCAGGATGCGCTCCCAGGGCCCGATCGCGGTGGTGCTCGGCCTCTTCCAGCTGGCCGGGTTCGCGGGGCTGTGGGCCGCGCCCGCCGCGGCGCCCTTCCTGTGGGCGGTGCTGCTCGGCGTCGCCAACTGCGCCTTCCCGCTGGTGCTGACGATGATCGGGATGCGTTCGCGGACCGGGCCGGGCGTGGTCAGGCTGTCGGCCTTCGCGCAGAGCACCGGCTATCTGATCTCGATCCCGGGGCCGATCCTGGTCGGCGCCCTCAACCAGTCCAGCGGCGGCTGGGGCCTGCCCATCGCGCTGATGATGGCCCTGGTGGTGCCGCAGGTGGCCTGCGGGGTGCTGGCCGGCCGCAACCGGCACATCGAGGACGAACTGTGACCCCGCTGCCGGCCGCCGCCCGCCCGGTGCGAGACTGAGCGCATGCCCGTACTCGAACCGAATCCCCCGCGGAGCCAGCGCCGCCTGCTGATCATCTTCGGACTGATGATGGGGGTGCCCGCGATCGTCGCGGTGGTGGCCACCATCGCCGCCCGGATGGGCTGAGCGCACAGCCGCCCCGAAGACCCGGGCGCCGACCCCGAGGCGGGGGTGGGGACAACCCCACCATCCCTAGGGGGTCAGGGTCAGGGTCGAGTGGGTGGACGACCGGATGGGACCGTCCGCACCGCACCCGTAGCGTCGAACCGCACCTGGAAGAGCAGGAACACGCAGTCCGACGGTTCACTCACGGAGGCGGTCACCGTGACCACGCAGTCCCCGCACCTCTACGCCCGGCAGCAGCAGGCCGCGCCCCGCACCGAGCCCGCGCGGAAGGCGGCCGGCGTGCAGACGCGGCTGCCGTGGTGGGCGGTGGCTCTGCCCGCGGCGGCCTTCGCCGCGCTCCTCACGCTGATCAGCGCGGGGTCGGCGGGCGCGGCCGCGCCCTCCGCCGGCGGCGACGCCTTCGGCGGGATCGCCTCCGTCATCGGCGCCCTGCTGCACCATCTGCTGTGACCTCGGGTCCGCTGTGACCGCGTTGCCGGCGCCGACCGCGGGCCCGCTGTGACGCGAGCTGCCGGGTGCGGCGCGGTTGTCCACAGGGCCTGGGCCATCCCGCGCCCGACCGCCGGGTTTCTGGAAAGCTGAAGGGCATGACCGTCGACTCCGCCCGCACCATCGTCCTGCTCAGGCACGCCAAGGCCGACTGGCCCGAGGTTCCGGACCACGAGCGGCCACTGGCCGACCGCGGCCGGCAGGACGCGCCCGCCGCCGGCCGCCGCTTCACCGACGACGGCATCACCCTCGACCTGGCCCTGTGCTCCACCGCCGCCCGCACCCGCGAGACCTGGAAGCTCGTCGCCCACGAGCTGCCGCACCGCCCCCGGACGGTCTACGAGGAGCGGCTGTACGAGGCCACTCTCGGCGACCTCATCGCGCTGCTCGGCGAGACCCCCGACGACGTCGGCTCGCTGCTGCTGGTCGGGCACAACCCCGGGGTGCACGCGCTGGCCGACGCGCTGGCCGGCTCGGCGGACGCGGACGCGCTGGCCCGGATGAAGCGCGCCGGATTCCCGACCGCGGCCTTCGCCGTGATCACCTTCTCCGGCTCCTGGAAGACCGTCGAGCACGGCGTCGGCCGGCTGACCGGATTCTGGGCGCCGCACGAGGCGTGAGGTCCATGCCCCCCACCGCGGCCGCCGCAGCCGGTGACGCCACCGCCGCCGCCCCCGGCGGCGCGGCGGTGGCACCCCGGTCAGGAGGTCGGCATGCCGTCCATCGCGTCGGCCGCCTCGATCTCCTCCCGGGTGATCCCCAGCAGGTAGAGCACGGTGTCGAGGAACGGCACGTTGACGGCGGTGTCCGCGGCCTGCCGTACCAGCGGCTTGGCGTTGAAGGCCACGCCGAGTCCGGCCGCGTTCAGCATGTCCAGGTCGTTGGCGCCGTCGCCGATCGCCACGGTCTGGCTCAGCGGCACCCCGGCCTGCGCGGCGAACTCCCGCAGCAGCCGCGCCTTGCCCGCGCGGTCCACGATCGGCCCGGTGACCTTGCCGGTCAGCTGCCCGTCCCGCACCTCCAGGGTGTTGGCGGCGGCGAAGTCCAGTCCGAGCCGCTCCTTCAGGTCGTCGGTGACCTGGGTGAAGCCGCCGGAGACCACGCCCACCTGGTAGCCGAGCCGCTTGAGCGTACGGATCAGGGTGCGGGCCCCGGGGGTCAGCCGCACCTCGGCGCGCACCTTGTCCACCACCGACGCGTCGAGCCCTTCGAGCAGCGCCACCCTGGCGTGCAGCGACTGCTCGAAGTCCAGCTCGCCGCGCATCGCCGCGGCCGTCACCTCGGCGACCTGCTCCTCGCACCCGGCGTGCGCGGCGAAGAGCTCGATCACCTCGTCCTGGATGACGGTGGAGTCCACGTCCATCACCACCAGGCGCTGGGCCCTGCGCTGCAGCCCGGACGGGACGACCGCGATGTCCACGTCGTGCACGGCGGCCGCCGGTGACAGCACCGAGCGCAGCACTCCCGGCTCGGCGCCCGAGACGGCGAACTCCACGGCGGTGACGGGGTACTTCGCCAGCCGGAAGACACGGTCGATGTTGCCGCCCGCGCCGGTGATCAGTGCCGCTATGGCCGCGGTGGACCGGGCGGTCAGCGGGCTGCCGAGCACCGTCACATGCGAACGGCCCTCACCGCGCGGCCGGTTGTCGCCGGTGCCGGAGATGATCTCGGCCTGGAGCTTCCGCTCCTCGGCCCAGCTGTGCACGGTGGAGCGCAGCGCACCCTCGGCGCCGCGCCCGGCGGGCGCGGTCACCAGCGCGCACAGCACGATCCTGCCGCGCGTCACGACCTGCTCGATGTCCACCACGTCCACCGTGAAGGCGGCCAGCACGTCGAAGAGGCCGGCGGTGATGCCGGGGCGGTCCTTGCCGAAGATCTTGACCAGGAGCGTGCGCGCGTCGGGCGCGGGCTCGGGGGGGCTCATGCGCTGCGGGGCGTCTTGCCGGGCGTCTTCCATGGTCCTCCCACGTTAACCGGCGTGCCGCGCGCGATCATCTCCGTCCCGCCCTCCGGACAGCGGGTCTGTCGCAGGGCCGGCACGGAACCCGCACACGAGGGTGCGTTCTGTTACCCGACCGGGGCCTGCGATAGTTCCCCCCGATGTTCGCTATACCTAGACTCCCCTCCATGGGGGACTACCGGGGGACGACCAATGGGGCTTGGGGTGCCTGAACTCGTACTTGAACTGAACGGACGAACCTGGCCGCTTGACGGATCACGGTCATACAGCCTGGGGCGGGACCCGCAGGGCGACCTGGTCCTGGAAGACCCGCGAGTGTCCTGGCGGCACGCCACCATCCGCTGCGGCGACCGCGGTTGGGTGATCGAGGACCTCGGCAGCACGAACGGCACCTTCGCGCAGGGACGGCGGGTCCAGCAGACCGAGCTGGGGGCCGGTTCCGCGGTCTACCTCGGCAACGCCACGGACGGTCCCCGGCTGCACTTCACCGCGGCGCGGACGGCGCCCGCCGCCACGCCGCCGCAGCAGCCCGCGTACCAGCAGCCGGCGCCGCAGCCCGTGCCCGCGCAGCAGGCGTACGCGCCGGCCCCGGCCCACCAGCCGCAGGCGTACGCGCACCAGGCCGCCGCTCCCGCCCAGGCCCAGGCCGCGGCCCCGGTGGCGCCGCCGCAGCAGCCCGCCGCCGGCTGGGGGCAGCCGCCGCAGCCGTCCGCCCAGCAGCCCGGCGCCGGCGCGCCCGGCTACGGCGACCGCAGCCCGACCACCTTCCACCAGCTCGCGCTCGGCCGGGTGATGCGGATCGGCCGCGCGCGGGAGAACGAACTGGTCGTCTCCGACCTCCAGGTCTCGCGCTACCACGCCGAGTTCAGGGCGCACCCCGACGGCCGCTACGAGATCGTCGACCTCGGCAGCCACAACGGCACGTACGTCAACGGCCAGGCGATCCAGCGGCACCTGCTGGGACCGAACGACATCGTCGGCGTCGGCCACTCGACCTTCCGGCTGGTCGGCGACCGGCTGGAGGAGTTCGTCGACACCGGCGACGTCTCCTTCTCGGCCCGCCGGCTGTCGGTCACCGTGCCGCACGGCAAGGGCACCAAGCAGATCCTCAGGGATGTCTCCTTCGGCGTCCCGGAGAAGTCGCTGATCGGCGTGATCGGCCCGTCGGGCTCCGGCAAGTCCACGCTGCTGCGCGCGCTGACCGGATACCGCCCGGCCGACCAGGGCGAGGTGCTGTACGACAACCGCGACCTGTACAAGCAGTTCGCCGAGCTGCGCCAGCGCATCGGCCTGGTCCCGCAGGACGACATCCTGCACAAGGAGCTGCACGTCAGGACCGCGCTGCGGTACGCGGCCAAGCTCCGGTTCCCCGGTGACACCGCGACCGCCGAGCGCGAGGCGCGGATCAACGAGGTGCTCCGCGAGCTGAAGCTCGACATCCACGCGGACAAGCGGATCACCTCGCTGTCCGGCGGCCAGCGCAAGCGCGTGTCGGTCGCGCTCGAACTGCTCACCAAGCCGTCGCTGATCTTCCTGGACGAGCCGACCTCCGGCCTCGACCCGGGCATGGACCGCGACGTGATGAAGCTGCTGCGCGGACTGGCCGACGACGGACGCACCGTGCTGGTCGTCACGCACTCCGTCGCCGAACTGGCGCTGTGCGACAAGCTGCTGGTCATGGCACCCGGCGGCGCCGTCGCGTACTTCGGGCCGCCGGACGAGGCGCTCGCCTTCTTCGGCTACGAGACCTGGGCGGACGTCTTCTCCGCGTTCGAGAACTACCGCGACTACGACTGGTCGGGCCGCTGGCGCGGTTCGCAGCACTACCAGACGTACGCGGCCGAGCTGGACGCGGCGGGCCCGCAGCAGGCGCACTACATCCCGCAGCAGGCCGCGCGGCCGACGAAGCCGCAGAGCTGGGGCTCCCAGCTGTTCACCCTGGTCCGCCGCTACCTGTCGGTGATCATCTCGGACAAGGGCTTCATCGGCCTGATGGTGATCCTGCCCGCGGTCCTCGGCATCGTCTCGGTGCTGATCCCGGCGGACAGCGGCCTCGGCTACGGCCCGGTCAAGAACCACCTGCAGAACAAGGACGCGGGAACGATCCTGCTGATCCTGGCGGTCGGCGCGTGCTTCGCGGGCGCCGCGAACTCGGTCCGCGAGCTGATCAAGGAGCGGGTGATCTACGAGCGGGAACGCGCGGTGGGCCTGTCCCGCTCCGCGTACCTGATGTCCAAGATCATCGTGCTGGGCCTGATCACCGCGCTGCAGGGCGCCATCATCAGCGGCATCGGCTTCGCGCCGCGCAAGATGCCTCCCGAGGGCGTGGTGCTGACCGCGCACCCCGGGGTCGAGATGGCGCTGGTGATCATGGCGCTGGGATTCACCTCGATGATGGTCGGCCTGATCATCTCGGCGCTGGTGAAGACCGCCGAGAAGACCATGCCGCTGCTGGTCATGTTCGCCATCGTGCAGGTGGTCTTCACCGGTGTGCTCTTCCAGCTGTACAGCAAGCCCGGAGTCGAGCAGCTCGCCTGGCTGATGCCCTCGCGCTGGGCGGTCGCCGGGGCCGGCACCACCGCCGACCTGAACACGCTGCTGCCCTGGGACCCCACCCACCAGTCGGTCGACCCGCTGTGGAAGCACACCGCGACCGCCTGGACGCTCGACATGGTGGTGCTGCTGGTGATCGGCGTGCTGTGCGGCTTCGTGGTCGCGCGGCTGCTGCGCCGGCACGAGCCGGAGGTCATGCGCAAGTAGCGCCGCGCGGCGGTGCGTTCCGGCCGCCGCCGGGACGGCGCGACGCGGGACGGCGGAATTCCGCGGACGGGAAAGGGCGGTGGGACTTCACGAGTCCCACCGCCCTTTCCCGTCGGCTCCGTTGCCGCGGGTGCGTCAGTACGCGGAGTACACGTTGTCCATGGTTCCGTAGACGTGGTACGCGTAGTTGCACGCGGCGGTGATGTTCGCGACCGGGTCGTAGATGTTCCACGACGTGCCGTCGACGTGGTAGGTCTGGAAGGTCGGGTTGATCACCTGGAGGAGTCCCTTGGAGGGGATTCCGTTCTGGGCGTTGATGTCCCACAGGTTGATGGCGTTCGGATTTCCGCTGGACTCACGGATGATGTTCCGGTAAATGCCGTTGTAGCTGCCGGGAATGTTGTGCTTGGCCATGACCGCCATGGACTCGCGGATCCAGCCGTCCAGGTTGTTCGCGTACGTGACGGTGGGCGCGGGGGCGGGCTTGGGGGTCGCGGCGGCGGCGCGGGCGCGGGCCAGCGCGGCGCGGTGCTCGGAGCGGTTCGCGGCCGCCCTCTCCCGGGCGCGCTCGGCGGCCGCCGCGGCCGCGCGCCTGTGCGCCGCCTGGGCGGCGGCCTTCCTCTTCGCGGCGGCCTCGGCGGCCGCCTTCTTCTTCGCCGCGGCCTGGGCGGCGGCCTTCTTCTTGGCGGCCACGGCGTCCGCGGCCTTCTTCTTCTGCGCGGCGATCTGGTCGGAGATCGCCTTCTGCGACGCCATGCCGGACTTCGCGTCCAGGCTCTTGACGTGGTCGCCGGTGGAGACCGAGTAGCCGGTCGGGTCGCCGACGGCGACCGCGGAGGACCCACCGGTCGCCTGCAGACCGGTGACCGTCAGGACGACAGCGGCCGCGGCGGCGGCACCGGCGGCGGTGATCTTGTGCTTCCTGGACAGTCGGCCGATCTTCGGGATCGTGGGGAGCTGCATGCGGATTTACCTCTTCCGTTTGCGGACCTGAGAATTCATAGAGGCTCCGAAAACGCGGGGTCAACGCGATGCCCTACGACCTTCCGTCGTAGATGAGCAGGAAAGCAGTGCCCGATGCGCCCTTTCCGTGGGCGGCGCCCGGATGCGATATCACTAAGCCCGTTAGTATGTGACGCACGTCCTATAGGTGAGGTCACACGGCCGCACCCCCCGGATCGCCGATGGTGATCAGAGGGGTGCTTTATGTGATGCTTATTCCCGGCGTCGCGGTGGCCCGGCCGCTGGCTTTCTCAGGGGAGCAGCAGATTGACGTCCCCGAACTCGTGCCACAGGTAGCGCCCGCGCAGCGCCTCGGCGTACACCGCCTCCAGCAGCCGGTCGCCGGACACTGCCCGCAGCATCAGCAGGTGCGAGGCCTCCGGCTCGTGCAGTCCTGTCAGCAGGCCGTCCACCGCCCGCACCCCGCGCCCGGGGGTGACCACCAGCTCGGTCCAGCCCCGCGCGGGCCGCACTCTGCCGTGCCGGTCCGCCGCCGACTCCAGCGCCCGCACCGCGGTGGTGCCCACCGCCACCACCCGCCCGCCGGCCGCCCGCGCCGCGTTCACCTGCCACGCGGTGGCAGCCGGCACCTCGTACGGCTCCGCGTACGGCGGCTCGTGCGCCTCGGCCGAGGCGACCCCGGTGTGCAGCACGATCGGCGCGATCTGCACCCCCCGGCTGACCAGCTCCGTCACCATCGCCGCGGTGAACGGCCGGGCCGCGCTCGGCATCTCCGCCGAGCCCGTCCCGTCGGGGGACGCCGTGGCGAAGACCGTCTGGTACGCCGCCAGCGGCTGGTCGCGCTCGGTGTAGGAGTAGCGGATCGGGCGGCCGTGGCGCGCCATCAGCGCCGGCGGATCGATCCCGTACGGGCGGGCGATCCACAGCCGGTCGCCGCGCGGGTCCAGCGGCTCCTCCAGCACCAGCCGGCCGCCCTCCGGCGTCGCCACCGCGCCGCCCTGCGGGCCGCCCGGCCTGCGCACCGTCGACCCGTGCCCGTCCGGGCGGCGGACCTCCACCACCCAGCGGCCGTCGTCCCTGCGGGTGGAGAAGTGCACGACGACGTCCTCGCCGGCCAGCCGCCCGTCGACCGCCGCGGGGAGGGTGCGCGAGGTGTTCACCACCAGCACGTCGCCGGCCCGCAGCAGGCGGGGCAGCTCGGTGAAGGCGTGGTGGGTGACCTCGTCCGCGGCCTGCCGGCCGACCAGCAGCCGGACCGCGTCGCGGCGGGGGGCCGGCGCTGCGGCCACCAGTTCCGGCGGCAGCCGCAGGCCGCCCAGACCTGCGGAACCCACCCTGGCGGCCTCGTCGTCGCAGGTGGGGCACGTGACCACCGCGCTCATCGGACCCCCGCCCGGTCCGCCGCCGCGGCAGCCGGAGACGCCACCTGAGCCGCAGCCGTCCGCGCGACGTAGCGCCCGCTCGGCGCCCGCTCGTCCAGCAGCCGCAGGAAGGACGGCGCGACCTCCTCGGGCAGCGCCCGCTCCCCGAAGTCGGGATCGTCGGGCACCGCCGCCGCGTACAGCCCGGTGCGCAGGTCGCCCGGGTCCACCCACCACACCCGGATGTCCGGCTCCTCCTCCGCGAGCACCGCCGACAACTGGTCGAGGGCCGCCTTGGCGGCGCCGTACCCTCCCCACGTGGGGTACGCCTCCACCGCCGCGTCCGAGCTGACGTTCAGCACCGCGCCGCCGGCCGCACGCAGCGCCGGCAGCACCGCGCGCACCAGGGCGAACGGCGCCGTCACGTTGGTCTCCAGCGCCTCGCGCAGCCCGGCCACCGGCAGCTCCGCCAGCGGCACGAGCGGTTCGGCGCCCAGCGCGCTCGCGTTGTTCACCAGCACGTCGACGCCGCCCAGCGCCAGCGCGGCCGCCACCAGCTCCTCCCGGTGCGCCGGGTCGGTGACGCTGCCCGGCACCGCTCTCACCCGCACCCCCGGCGCGCCCCGCTGCGACCGCGCGTCCCGCTCCAGTCGCGCCGCGGCCTCCCGCAGCGCCTCCGCGTCCCTGCCGTCGAGCACCAGGTCGTAACCCCGCCCGGCCAGCTCGGCGGCCAGCGCCCGGCCCAGACCGCGGGACGCCCCGGTGATGATCGCCACCGTCATGATCGGCTCTCCGTTCCACCGGCCCGGCACCCGTACCGGACCACCTGGCCCCACCGTAGGAACGGCCGCACCGGCGGCGCCTCGGCCGTGCGCCGCAGGCGGTGCGGGCACTTGGCCCTACGCCCGGTCGTAGGGCCGATGTCCGAGGACGGTCCGTCCGGCGCCGCATACGGGCCGTCACCCCTCCCCGGTACGGTGGGAGCATGTCCACCCGGGCGCCGCGAGGCGGAATCGAAGCGGTCAGCGCCGCGCTCCTGGCGATGAACCGCCGGCTGGAGGTGCGCGAGGTGCTCCAGACCATCGTGGCCTCCGCGCGTGAGCTGCTCGGCGCCGAGTACGCCGCGCTCGGCGTGCCGGACGACCACGGCGGCTTCGCCCAGTTCGTGGTCGACGGCGTCAGCGACGAGCAGTGGAAGGCCATCGGCCCGCTGCCGCGCCAGCACGGCGTACTGGCCGCGATGCTGCACGAGGCCACCCCGCAGCGCCTCGACGACGTCCGCGACTTCGAGAGCTTCGCGGGCTGGCCGCGCGCGCACCCGGTGATGAAGGACTTCATCGGCATGCCGGTCGCGGACGGCGAGGAGATCCTCGGCGCGGTCTTCCTGGCGAACAAGACCTGCGTGCGGCAGCCCGAGGGCGCCGGCGGCTTCACCCAGGAGGACGAGGACCTGCTGCGCATCCTCGCCGACCACGCCGCGATCGCCCTCACCAACGCCCGCCTCTACGAGCGCAGCCGGGAGCTGACCCTGGCCGGCGAGCGGGCCAGGATCGCCCACGAACTGCACGACGCGGTCTCCCAGAAGCTCTTCTCGCTCCGGCTGACCGCCCAGGCCGCGGGCGCCCTCGTCGACCAGCACCCGGAGCGCGCCAAGGAGGAGCTGCGGCAGGTCGCCGCGCTCGCCGCGGAGGCGGCCGACGAACTGCGGGCCGTCGTCGTCGAACTGCGGCCCGCCGCGCTCGACGAGGACGGCCTGATCGCCACCCTGCGCACCCAGGCCGAGGTGCTGGACCGGGCGCACTCCGCGGACGTCACCTTCCACGCCGTCCAGGTGCGCGCGCTGCCCGCCTCCCAGGAGGAGGCGGTGCTGCGGGTCGCCCAGGAGGCGATGCACAACGCCCTGCGGCACGCCCACGCGGGCACCGTCGCCGTCACCCTCGAAGGCCGCGGCAAGGCCGCCAGGCTGCGGGTGCGCGACGACGGCCGCGGCTTCGACCCGACCGCCGTCCGGCGCGCGGGCCGGCACCTCGGCCTGGTGTCCATGCGGGACAGGGCCGCAGGGGTGGGCGGCAGCCTCGCCGTGCAATCGGAGCCCGGCAAGGGCACCGTCATCGAGATGGAGGTCCCCGGTGGCTGAGCAAGTGATCCGCGTGCTGCTGGTCGACGACCACCAGGTGGTGCGCCGCGGCCTGCGGACGTTCCTTGAGGTGCAGGGCGACATCGAGGTCGTCGGTGAGGCCGCCGAAGGCGCGGAGGGCGTGCGGCTGGCCGAGGAGCTGCGGCCCGACGTGATCCTGATGGACGTCAAGATGCCCGGCACCGACGGCATCGAGGCGCTGCGGCTGCTGCGCGACGCGCAGAACCCGGCGCGGGTCCTCGTGGTGACCAGCTTCACCGAACAGCGCACCGTCGTGCCGGCGCTGCGGGCCGGCGCCGCCGGATACGTCTACAAGGACGTCGACCCGGTCGCGCTCGCCGACGCGATCCGCTCGGTGCACGCGGGGCACGTCCTGCTGCAGCCCGAGGTGGCGGACGTCCTGCTCGCACAGGAGCAGGACACCCACTCCACCGGCCGCGGCAACGCGCTCACCGACCGCGAGCGCGAGGTGCTGGCGCTCATCGCGGACGGCCGCTCCAACCGGGAGATCGCGCGGGCGCTGGTGCTGTCGGAGAAGACGGTGAAGACGCACGTCTCCAACATCCTGATGAAGCTCGACCTCGCCGACCGCACCCAGGCCGCACTGTGGGCGGTCCGCAACGGCGCCGCCTCCTGATCCCGAGTGGCCCGCGCCCCCTGATCCCCCAGTGACCCGGCCCACCGGCTCCGGCAGGGGCCGCCGCCGCGACCGTCGCCACCCGCGCACGCTCAGGGCCGCCCGCGCTCCCGCTCCTCCACGTAGGCGTTGTACGCCGCGACCTGCGCGCGGCGCGCGGTGCGCTCCACCGGGCGCAGCAGCTCCGCGCGGGCGGCGATCTGCGACGCGCTGACCGCGCCGCCGGGGCCGTCCGCCGCGATGTCCACGAGCGCGGCGACGCGCTGCGCCAGCGCCAGCACCCGCACCGCGCGCGGCGGATACCCCGGCGCGAGCACCTCGCGGCCGCGCTCGGTCCGCGCCCGGTACGCCTCCAGCGCCGCCTGCGCGGCCGGCCCCGCGCCCGCCACGTCCAGGCGCGCCAGCGCCTCGGTGGCGTCCCGCAGCGCCTCCGCGAGCTCCCGCTCCGCCTCGCCCAGCGAGGGGACGTCGGCCGGCGGCGCGTCCCGTACCGGCAGGCACTGCCACTCCACGTCGACGTGCACGTCACCGGCCGGGCCGGCCTCGTGCACCTCGGGCACCAGGCCGAGCGAGGCGTCTCCCACCGTGAGCACCGCCTGCCCGGCCGCCATCGCTAGGGCGTTGAACTCCGGCGGGCCGCTCAGCCCGAGCGGGTGCCCGGCCACCGGCAGCGCCAGCCGCAGCCCGGTCACCCCCAGCGCCCGCAGCCTGCCGAGTCCGAGCGTCAGACCCACCGGGGCGTGCTCGCCCGGCAGCCCCGAGATCCGGTGCACGGCGTCGTCCGCCGTGATCCGCTGCGCGACGTCGTCCGGTGAGACAAGTCCGGCAAGCAGCGCATTTCCCCATGCCACCAGCCGTCCTGAACGAGGTTCATCAAGCATGCCCCCAGCCTATGGACTGGACCCGTCGTGCGGTGGCGTAAGTTTTCCCCCGGGGTTCCTTCCGGCCCGTGCCGACCCCGGCGCACCGGACATGCCGAGACTGCAATGGGAGACAACGCGCTCATGAGCGATGTACTGGAGCTGGTGGCCGTATCCGTGGTCCGCGACGGACGCGCTCTGGTCGAGCAGGTCTCGTGGTCCGTCGCCGAGGGGGAGCGCTGGGTCATTCTCGGCCCCAACGGCGCCGGCAAGACCACCCTGCTCAACGTCGCCTCCAGCTACCTCTTCCCCACCACGGGCACCGTCCAGGTGCTCGGCGACAAGCTCGGCCAGGTCGACGTCTTCGACCTGCGCCCGCGCATCGGCATGGCAGGCGCCGCGATGGCCGAGAAGATGCCCCGCCGGCAGACCGTCCTGCAGACCGTGCTCACCGCCGCCTACGGCATGACGGCGACCTGGCGCGAGGACTACGAGCAGGTCGACGAGGACCGGGCGCGGGCCTTCCTCGACCGGCTCGGCATGAACGACTTCCTGGACCGCAGGTTCGGCACGCTCTCCGAGGGCGAGCGCAAGCGCACCCTGATCGCGCGCGCGATGATGTCCGACCCCGAGTTGCTGCTGCTCGACGAGCCCGCGGCCGGCCTCGACCTCGGCGGCCGCGAGGACCTGGTCCGCCGGCTCGGCCGGCTCGCCCGCGACCCCATCGCGCCCTCCATGATCATGGTCACCCACCATGTCGAGGAGATCGCCCCCGGCTTCACCCACGTCCTGATGATCCGCCAGGGCAGGGTCGTCGCCGCCGGCCCGATCGGCACTGAGCTGACCTCCCGCAACCTCTCGGTCTGCTTCGGCCTGCCGCTGGTGGTCGAGCGCCGCGGCGACCGCTGGACCGCCACCGGACTTCCGCTGTCCTGACCCGCGTTCCCGATCCGCGTCCCTCGTCCCCGTCGCGGGTCGCGCGGCCCGCGCCTTGAGCCCCGCGTCCTGAGCCCCGAACGCCGCCCGGCGTCCCGCGGCGCCGCCCGTGCGCCGCCCCGCGCCCCCGGCCGCCGCGCGCGTGCGCCCCCCGAACCCCCCGCGTTGTCCACAAGTCCGCTGTGGACTGCCGCAACCACCCCTGACACGCCTACGATTGACCACGTGGACGCATGGGTGTGGTGGCTGATAGCGGCAGTGGGACTCGGCATTCCCCTGGTGATCACGGCGATGCCCGAATTCGGGATGTTCGCCGTCGGAGCCGTGGCCGGCGCGGCCGCGGCCGGAATGGGCGGCGGCATCGTCGCCCAGGTCGTCACCTTCGTGGTGGTGTCGGTCGCGCTGCTGGTGTTCGTGCGGCCGCTCGCCTACCGCAACCGCCAGCGCCCCGAGCAGCGCAGCGGCGTCGACGCGCTCAAGGGCAAGCAGGCCGTGGTGCTGGAACGGGTCGACGGAGGCTCGGGCGGCCGGATCAAACTGGGCGGCGAGGTGTGGTCGGCCAGATCCCTGGAGAGCGGCCAGAGCTTCGACCCCGGACAGCAAGTCGACGTGGTGGAGATCGACGGGGCGACCGCGGTCGTCATGTAGGGAGCAGCCAACGGTCCGCCCGGGGCCGGGACTTCGCCGAACCCGCCCGCGGCGCACCTGCGGTCTGCGACAATTGATCATGTCCCGCAGGGGACACATCCGGATCGACCGGCGCGGGAGCGGCCATGCAGCCCATCATCATCGTCCTGATCATCCTGGTGGTGCTCGTCTTCATCGCGCTGATCAAGACGGTGCAGGTGATCCCGCAGGCCAGCGCAGCCATCGTCGAGCGCTTCGGCCGGTACACCAGGACCCTCAGCGCGGGACTGAACATCGTCGTCCCGTTCATCGACACCATCCGCAACCGGATCGACCTGCGCGAGCAGGTCGTCCCGTTCCCGCCGCAGCCGGTGATCACCCAGGACAACCTGGTCGTGAACATCGACACCGTCATCTACTACCAGGTGACCGACGCGCGGGCCGCGACCTACGAAGTCGCCTCCTACATCCAGGCGATCGAGCAGCTCACCGTCACCACGCTGCGCAACATCATCGGCGGCATGGACCTGGAACGCACCCTCACCTCCCGCGAGGAGATCAACGCGGCGCTGCGGGGCGTGCTGGACGAGGCCACCGGCAAGTGGGGCATCCGCGTCAACCGCGTCGAGCTGAAGGCGATCGAACCGCCCACCTCCATCCAGGACTCGATGGAGAAGCAGATGCGCGCCGACCGTGACAAGCGCGCCGCGATCCTCACCGCCGAGGGCATCAGGCAGTCCCAGATCCTCACCGCAGAGGGCGAGAAGCAGTCCTCGATCCTGCGCGCCGAGGGCGACGCCAAGGCCGCCGCGCTGCGCGCCGAGGGCGAGGCCCAGGCGATCCGCACCGTCTTCGAGTCGATCCACGCCGGCGACCCCGACCAGAAGCTGCTCGCGTACCAGTACCTGCAGATGCTGCCGAAGATCGCCGAGGGCGACGCCAACAAGCTCTGGATCATCCCGAGCGAGCTCAACGACGCGCTCAAGGGCCTCGGCGGCTTCGTCAACATACCGGGCGTCTCCGGCAACGGCGGCGGCAACGGCGGCGGCAACGGAGGCGGCGCCACCACCCCCGCGCCACGCCGCGAGTCCCCGCACTTCGACAAGGACTGAAGGCCCCCGCGGGCCCTGCTCCGGGCTGTGACATGATCGCTGCGCACCCCCCGACCCGACCGGCGGGGAGGATGCGCAGCGACCATGGAGATTCCCTATGTCCCCTGCAGAAGCCCTGGCCGTCTTCGCGGCCGGAGTCGGGGCGGGCACCATCAACACCATCGTCGGCTCGGGCACGCTGATCACCTTCCCCGTGCTGCTCGCCGTCGGCCTGCCGCCCGTCACCGCGAACGTGTCCAACTCGCTCGGGCTGGTCCCCGGCTCCGTGACCGGTGCGGTGGGCTACCGCCGTGAACTCGCCGGCCAGCGCCCCCGGCTCCTCCGCCTCGGCGCGGTCTGCCTGGTCGGCGGCGCCTGCGGAGCCGTCCTGCTGGTGACGCTGCCCTCCAAGGCGTTCGACGCGATCGTGCCCGCGCTGATCGCCGTCGCCCTCGTCCTCGTCGTGCTGCAGCCCCGGCTCTCCCGCGCCGTCCAGGCCCGCAGGGACCGCACCGGCGCCACCGCCCCCACCCACGGCGGCCCGGCGCTCATGGCCGGCATGTTCCTCGCCAGCATGTACGGGGGCTACTTCGGCGCCGCCCAGGGCGTCCTCTACCTCTCCCTGATGGGCCTGCTGCTCGACGACACCCTCCAGCGGATCAACGGGCTGAAGAACGTGCTGGCCGCGACGGTCAACGGCATCGCCGCGCTCTTCTTCGTCATCGTCGCCCACATGGACTGGGCGGCCGTCGCCCTGATCGCCTGCGGCGCGACCGTCGGCGGCCTGATCGGCGCCCGCGTCGGCCGCCGCCTGCCGCCTGCCGCCCTGCGCGGCCTTATCGTGGTCGTCGGGATCGCGGCCATCGTGCAACTCGTCCTCAGATGACGAAGGGACCGGCGGGGCGGGACCGATCGGCCCCGCCCCGCCGGTCCCACCGCTCTCCTCCGGTCCTGCCGTTCACGCCGTCCCACACCAGGTGAGGCCGTGCCACGCCGTCGTCACGCCGGGAGCGCCAGCCACTGCGGCAGCTCCGCCCGCTCCCGCACGCCCAGCGCCAGCAGCAGCGCGTCCGCCGGAGTCGGCTCGAACGGCCGCACCAGCAGCCGCATCCCCGCCTGCTCGGGCGTACGGTCGGCCTTGCGCTGGTTGTCCTCCGCGCACGCCGCCACCGTGTTCAGCCAGGTGTCGCCACCGCCCCGCGACCGCGGCTGCACATGGTCCACCGTCGTCGCCCTGCGCCCGCAGTACGCGCAGCGGTGCCGGTCGCGCACCAGCACACCGCGCCGCGACCACGGCGCCCGTTGTCGGAACGGCACCCGCACGTACCGGCACAGCCGGATCACCTGCGGCAGCGGGACGTCCACGTCCGCCGCACGGATCCGCAGCCCGGGATGCGCCTGCTCCACGACGGCCTTGTCCTGCATCACCAGGACCACCGCCCGCCGCAGCGACACCGTCGACAGCGGCTCGAAGCTCGCATTCAACACCAGCGTGTCCCGCATCTCCGCCCACCTCCCGGGCCCGGTCCGCCCCCCTCGGGCGAAGTGGCACCACTGTGCCCCCGGCCACCTTGGTGGACAACGGAATTTCCCCCGGAAGGCCGGCAGGTGAGCGCCGCCGGAGCAGACGGCGAAGGGCGGGCGAAGAACCGGAGCCGGCGCCGCGCCCGCCCTTCGCCGCCCGCTCAGCCCTCTGCGGGCGTCTCGTGGACGCCGATCAGCTGGGCGCGGGCCTGCGCGTGGAAGCGCAGGTTGAAGCCGACCACCGCGGGGGAGGTGTCCGCGTCCGCGTCCAGCTTCTCCACGTCCACCGCGTACACCGTGAAGACGTAGCGGTGCGGCCCGTCACCGGGAGGCGGCGCGGCGCCGCCGAAGTCACGCGTCCCGTAGTCGTTGCGGACCTGCACCGCGCCGGCCGGCAGCCCCGCGAAGTCCCCGGAGCCCGCACCGCGCGGCAGCTCCGTCACCGAGGCCGGGATGTCGAACACCGACCAGTGCCAGAAACCGCTGCCCGTCGGCGCGTCCGGGTCGTAGCAGGACACCGCGAAGCTCTTCGTCCCGGCGGGGAAGCCCTCCCAGCGCAGATGCGGCGAGAGGTTCCCGCCCGCGTACACCTGGTCGTCCTTCAGCGCCGCGCCCTCGGACACGTCGTCGCTCACCACAGTGAACGGCGGCACGGGCGGATGGAAGTCGTGGGGGAGCGGCCGCCGCGTCTGCTCGGACACCTCGGTACCTCGATCCTGATCGTCTTCGTGCTCTCTGATCACCCCGAGCCTAGAACCCTAGAACCAGTTCCGCCGACCGCCCACCTCGGCGAGCCACTGGTGCAGATACCCCGCCCAGTCGGTCTGGTCGAAGGTCCGCAGACCCACCGTGAACGAGCGGTACGTGTCGCTGCCCACGCTGAACAGACCCGGCTTCTTGTCCAGCTCCAGCACGACGTCCATCTCGTCGCCGTCCGCGACGAACGTCAGCTCGACCTGGCTCAGCCCCCGGTACAGACCCGGCGGCCGGAACTCGATCTCCTGGTAGAACGGCAGCCGCTGCCGGGTGTGGTGGATGGCGCCCTTCTCCAGATCGGCGCTGCGGAAGGCGAAGCCCAGCTGCCCGAAGGCGTCCAGCAGCGCCTGCTGGGCCGGCAGCGGATGGACGTGCACCGCGTCGAGATCCCCCTTGTCCACCGCACGGGCGATCTGCAGCTCCGTCGTCACCCCCACGTTCATCCCGGTCAGCTGCCGCCCCAGGAACATCGTCACCGGCGTCTCCCACGGCACCTGAAGCGTGAACGGCACGTCGTGCACCGCGCCCGCGGCGATCTCGAACGCCCCGCCCACCTGCTCGCGGTGGAACTCCACGTCCTGGTGGTACTCGGTCTCGTTGCCGTGCGCGTCCCTGCGCTCCACCTCGACCCGCGCCTGAAGCCCCACCGCCAGGCCCTCGATCCGCTGCTCGACGGAACCGCCCTGGATCCGCACCGAACCCTGGACCAATCCGCCCGGCGTCACATCGGTCTGCGCCAGCTCGGTCTCCACCGACGCCCCGCCGGCCCCCAGGCTCGCCAGCAGCTTCTTGAACCCCATCCGTCCACCCTTCCATGCCAGCCACACGCGACCGCGCTCAGCGAACTCTACGAACGCAGAGCGCAGCCGTCCGGTTCCACGCCGTGCGGTGCGGCGCCCTGCCGTCTCCCCGGCCGCGCGGAGCCGTTCCACTAGGCTCCCGCACTGTGATCACCGCACCCGAACGGAGCCCGCTCGCCCGCTCCTTCTTCGACCGGCCGGTCCTGCAGATCGCCCCCGACCTGCTCGGCCGCACCCTGGTGCGCGGCACCGCCCAGGGCCCGATCGACCTGCGGATCACCGAGGTCGAGGCGTACGACGGCCCCAACGACCCCGGCTCGCACGCCTACCGCGGGCGCACCGACCGCAACGCCGTCATGTTCGGCCCGCCCGGCCACATCTACGTCTACTTCACCTACGGCATGTGGCACTGCCTCAACCTGGTGTGCGGACCCGAGGGCCGGCCCAGCGGAATCCTGCTGCGAGGCGGCGAGATCACCGCCGGCGCCGACCTCGCCCGCGTCCACCGCCCCACCTCCCGCAAGGACAGCGACCTCGCCCAGGGCCCGGCGCGGCTGGCCACCGCGCTGTCGGTCACCCGCGAGCTCAACGGCGCCGACGCCTGCGCGGACGGCGGCCCGTTCCGCGTGCTCACCGGCGCCCCGCCCGCACCCGGCACGGTCCGCAGCGGGCCCCGCACCGGCGTCGGCGGCGAGGGCGCCGCCCATCCGTGGCGGTACTGGATCGACGGCGATCCGACCGTCAGCCCCTACCGCGCCCACGTGCCGCGCAAGCGCGGATAGCGAAGAATGCAGTGGCCGCGACCCCGTACCCTCGGACACGCTGCACCGAAGGCAGAAAGCCGACCCAAGGAGACACGGACACCGTGACGGACATCGTCGACGAGCTGCGGTGGCGGGGCGTCCTCGCCCAGACCACCGACGAGGAAGCCCTGCGCAAGGCGCTCGCGGACGGTCCCCTCACCCTCTATTGCGGCTTCGACCCGACCGCGAAGAGCCTCCACGTCGGCCACCTCACCCAGATCCTCGCGCTCCGCCGCTTCCAGCTCGCCGGCCACCGGCCGATCGCCCTCGTCGGCGGCGCCACCGGACTGATCGGCGACCCGAAGCCCAGCGCGGAACGGGTGCTCAACGACGTCGAGACCGTGCAGGCCTGGGTCAACGCGCTGCGCGGCCAGCTCGCCGCCTTCCTGGACTTCGACACCCCGGGCCCCACCCAGGCGGTGATGGCCGACAACTACGAGTGGACCCAGGGGCTGTCCGCTCTCGCGCTGCTCCGCGACATCGGCAAGCACTTCAGCGTCAACCAGATGCTCGCCAGGGACACGGTCAGGACCCGCCTCGACGGAGAGGGGATGAGCTACACCGAGTTCAGCTACGTCATCCTCCAGTCCCTGGACTTCCTGGAGCTGTACCGCTCGCACGGCTGCACCCTGCAGATCGGCGGCAGCGACCAGTGGGGCAACATCACCGCCGGCCTCGACCTGATCCGGCGCGTCGCGGGCAACCAGCCGCACGGCCCCGCGCACGCCCTCACCCAGAACCTCCTCACCAAGGCGGACGGCACCAAGTTCGGCAAGACCGAGGGCGGCGCCGTCTGGCTCGACCCCGAGCTGACCACGCCCTACGCCTTCTACCAGTTCTGGCTGAACGCCGACGACCGCGACATCCCGCGCTACCTGCGCACCTTCAGCTTCAAGAGCCGCGAGGAGATCGAGGAGCTGGAGCAGGCCACCGCGGAGCGCCCGCAGGCGCGGGCCGGCCAGCGGGCCCTCGCGGAGGAGCTCACCACGCTCGTCCACGGGGCCGGCCAGTGCGCCGCGGTCATCGCCGCGTCCAGGGCGCTTTTCGGCCAGGGGGAGCTGGCCGAGCTGGACGAGCAGACCCTGACCGCCGCGCTGAGCGAACTGCCCGTCGCGCAGGTCACCGAACTCGCCCCGATCGCCGACCTGCTGGCCCTGGTCGACCTGGTCCCGAGCAAGTCCGCCGCACGTCGCACCATCAAAGAGGGTGGCGCCTACCTCAACAACACCAAGGTCGAGAGCGAGGACGCGGTACCGACCGCCGGCGACCTGATCCACGGCCGCTGGCTGGTGCTGCGGCGCGGCAAGCGCAACCTGGGAGCAGTCCAACTGGCCTGAAACGGCTGGAAATTCACGTTTGAGCGGCGGCCGAGCTTGACTCGGCCGCCGCTCGTGCGTAATGTAGTCCGAGCCGCTGAAACGGTGGGACGTGATCACCACCACGAACCGCCGGCCGAGCGGCCACCCACTAGTCCACGTCTCCCGATCACCGGGTTGTTTTTTGGTGCGCCAAAATTCAATTCGATGAAGCCGATTATGAATCGGGCGGAAGAACGAGTACAGTGGGAAAC